>NZ_JAXOJT010000001.1:1800000-2100000 GCF_036663835.1 Sphingomonas sp. LT1P40 | reverse complement strand
ACTGTTGCCGGAGGCGGAGAAGGTGCTGCGTCAGGCGGTGGTGCGCGACAAGGAAAACCCCTTCGCCTGGTATCAGCTGGGCATGCTTTACGAGCGCAAGGGCGACGGGCCGCGTGCGGCGCTGGCAACGGCGGAGCGTTCGGCGATGATCGGCGATCTGGGCCGCGCGATGGCCAGCGCACAGGTGGCGATGGCGGGGCTGCCACAGGGAACGCCCGACTGGATCCGCGCACAGGATATCGTCATGGCGGGGCAGGGCGTGATGCAGGACAGGAAAAAGAAGTGATCGAACGCATCACGAAAAGCCCGCTGGCGCTTGCCGGGCTGCTGGCGGTGTCCGGCGCGGTCGGCGCAGGCGTGGTTCTGGCGGTACAGGCACTCGCGCCCGCGGACAGCGCCGCCCAGGCCGACGACAAGCGCATCGGTGCGGTAGTGCGCGATTATGTCCTCGCCAATCCCGAAATCCTGCCCGAGGCGATGAAGAAATTGCAGGAGCGCGAGACCGGCAAGGCGGTCGCGGCAAGCAGTGCCACGATCAACCAGCCCTATGCCGGGGCATGGGAAGGTAACCCCGACGGCGACGTCACCGTCTCCGTGTGGATGGACTATGCCTGCGGCTATTGCCGCGCCAGCCTGCCGATGATCGCACAGCTCGTCGCCGAAGACCCGAAAGTCCGCATCGTCTATCGGGAACTGCCCGTGCTGAGTGACGTCAGCCGCGTCGCCGCGCGCTGGGGTCTGGCGGCGGCGGAGCAGAACAAGTTCAAGCCTTTCCACAATGCGCTCTATTCGGGTGGCCAGCTGAGTGAGGCGTCGATCGCTTCAGCGGCAGCCTCGGCGGGGCTGGATCAGGCGAAGGCGCAGGCCGCGATCACGACCACGGGCGTCGAGGCGGAAATCGCGCGCAACCTCGAAACCGCCGGCAAGCTGGGCGTAACCGGCACACCGAGCTGGGTGATCGGCGACAAGGTGATCTCGGGCATGGTGCCGTACGACGTGCTGAAACAGGCGGTAGCGGCGGCGCGGGCGAAGTAGCGGGTGCGGCTTTGGGTGGTCAGGGGACGACCGTCACTGCACTCGCAGAATCGAATGGAAGCGGTGCGCAGTCACCTGCCGCTTGTAAATCCCATTCCACCCAAACATCCCGTCACAGAGAGCTGTTCTGCCGTCAAAGTCCACCGCGTAAATGCGCTGCTCTTTACCTTGCGCGGACTCCTTCATTCCGCGATCTGTTTCGAGCAAATCCGAGCTGAGCCAGACTGTTCCTTCGCCTTTGATATCCTTTAATTCGCGGGCGCCAACCCAAAACTCGGAAGCATGCATGTCAATCAACCATAGACCCTGCATGCGCTCTGGCTCACCAAACGGCCAACAACCCCGATCGCCAACATAATGTTCGCTGGGAGAGGTCCCGCGAAAACACCGTTTCATCCACGCCTCCGGCATGGCCAATGACTTGCATTCTTGGGGCGTCGGCAGCGACGTGCCACACGCGGCAAGTAGCGGAAGAATTAGAATGGCGCGATGCCGCATGCCTAGCAGATTAAAGGATTCCTCTGTGTCCGCAACTGGGTCGTGAGCAGACATCGCGCATCCGCACACATCGCGCTTCCAATGTTGGATTTCATCTGATCTATCCTCGTGGATGAAGCCGCTACCCGCCCCGTTCCTATCGCGTGTCAACCATCCGGTCGCGTCGCCGACGCGTCGCCGTCGTATCCCTATCGCGTACCTGTCGCCTCGCGGGCGCGAACCCGGCGCTTCCGCCGAAAACCCGCCATTTGTGTCAAGTGCGTCAACCGACGCACTTCGCCACCCAGCCCCGGTTGTCGATACACCCCGCCGCACCTACATGCCGCCTCTGCAAGAGGGGCCATCCATGCAACCAATTCTCTCCGTCCGGGGCGTCAGCAAGACCTATGCCTCGGGGCACAAGGCGCTGGGCGCGGTCGATCTCGATATCGCCAAGGGCGAGATTTTCGCGCTGCTCGGGCCGAACGGCGCGGGCAAGACGACGCTCATCAACATCATCTGCGGGATCGTCACGCCGAGCAGCGGCACGATCACCGTCGGCGGGCATGATGCGATCACACAGCCCCGTGAGGCGCGAATGATGATCGGGCTGGTGCCACAGGAATTGTCGGTCGACATGTTCGAAACGGTGCTGGCGACGGTCCGCTACAGTCGCCGCCTGTTCGGCCGCGCGGGGCATGATGCCTATATCGACGAACTGCTGCGTGACCTGTCGCTCGACGACAAGCGCAACTCAAAGATCATGGAATTGTCCGGCGGCATGAAGCGCCGCGTGCTGATCGCCAAGGCGCTGAGCCACGAACCCGACATCCTGTTCCTCGACGAACCCACCGCCGGCGTCGATGTCTCGCTGCGCCGCGACATGTGGAAACTGGTCAAGAAGCTGCGCGAGCGCGGCACCACGATTATCCTGACCACCCATTATATCGAAGAGGCCGAGGAGATGGCCGACCGGGTGGGCGTCATCAACAAGGGCGAATTGCTGCTGGTCGAGCGCAAGGCCGAGCTGATGAAGAAGCTGGGCAAGCGCGAGATGGATATCGCGCTGGTCGAGCCGATGGCGGCGATCCCGGCGGAACTGGCGGAATGGCATCTCACGCTGGAGGACGAAGGCGAACGGCTGCGTTACGTGTTCGACGCGCAGGCCGAGCGCACCGGCATCCCCTCGCTGCTGCGCAAGCTCGCCGACCTCGGCATCGCATTCAAGGATCTGGATACGTCCAAGTCGAGCCTCGAGGATATCTTCGTCGACCTTGTCGAACAGCGTGACGAGGAGAAGGCGGCATGAGGGGCTTCAACCATCACGGCGTGTGGGCGATCTATCGCTTCGAGATGGCGCGGGCGCTGCGCACGATCTGGCAGAGCCTGGTCACGCCCGTTGTGACGACGGCATTGTATTTCATCGTGTTCGGCGGTGCGATCGGGTCGCGGATGCAGAATCTCGACGGTGTCAGCTATGGCAGCTTCATCGTCCCCGGCCTGATCCTGATGGGGACGTTGCAGCTGTCGATCTCGAATGCGTCGATCGGCATCTACTTCCCCAAATTCACCGGCACGATGTACGAACTGTTGTCCGCGCCGATTTCGTCGATGGAGATGGTGATCGGATTCGTCGGCGCTGCGGCGACCAAGTCGGTGGTGCTGGGCCTCATCACCCTGTTCACCGCGATGGTGTTCGTCGACGTGCCGATCGCGCATCCGCTGGTTATGCTGGCGATGCTGGTGTTGACCTCGATCGCCTTCTGCCTCGCCGGGTTCATCATCGGCGTATGGGCGAAGGGGTTCGAGCAATTGTCGTTCATCCCCAGCCTGATCGTCACGCCGCTGACCTTCCTCGGCGGCGCATTCTACACCATCAACATGCTGCCCGAACCGTGGCGCACGGTGAGCCTGTTCAACCCGATCGTCTATCTCATCAGCGGATTCCGCTGGAGCTTCTTCGGCGTCGGTGACGTGTCGATCGGGGTCAGCCTCGCGGCGCTGGCGGCGTTCCTGGTCGTGTGCCTCGGCGTGGTGGCGTGGATCTTCAAGAGCGGCTGGCGGCTGAAGAATTAACCGGCGACGGGCAGCGCGATGAACGATCCGGTGCAGACACGCTGGGTCGCCTTCACATAGTCGGCGGGTTTGGCCTTGTAGATGTTGGGCACGAAGCGTTGCGGGTTGCGGTCGATGACCGGGAACCAGCTCGACTGGATCTGAACCATGATGCGGTGGCCGCGTTTGAAGACATGGTCGCGGTCATGAAGCGGAACGTCCCAGGCGCGCACCTTCTTCGGCACCAGCGGCTTCGACACCTCGAATCCGTCCAGCCAGCGCCCTCGGCGAATTTCCATGGCGATCGGCAACTGATAGCCGTTGAGCGAGCGGGCATAGTCACCGGGCTTGGGATTTTCGGCAGGTTCCTCGACATTGTCCGGGAACACGTCGATCAGCTTGACCACGAAATCGCTGTCGGTGCCGGTGGTGGACGCCATCAGCGTGGCGGCGACGCTGCCGGTAACGGTCATGTCGGCGTTGAGCGGTGCGCTGGTGTAGGTCAGCACATCGGGTCGCCCGCCCAAAAAGCGCTGGTCGTCGCTTTCCCAAGTCGCCCAGTCGGGTGCGCCCCAGGTCGGCGAGATCGGGCGCTGGCGAAAGGGCACCGGATTGGCGGGATCGGACACATAGTCGCGGCAGGCGGCGCCGGTTGCCGGGGTGAAGGCGAGCTTGCCGTCGGCATGAAGATACAGCTTCTTCTCGACCGTCCGCTTCGGCGGCCAGCTGTCATAGCGTTTCCAAGCCCATGATCCGCTCTGGAACATCGCCGCCTCGAATGCGGGCTTCGCACCGGTGCCGTGCAGCCAGTGACGGAAGAACGGCGCTTCGATCTGCTCGCGGAACTGCGTGCCGCTTTCGCTGCCGATCGGAATGCGGCCGAGCATGTCGCCTTTGCCGCGCCAGCCGCCGTGATTCCACGGCCCCGCGACCATGATGCTGAGATTATCGGGATCGTTCTGTTGCTGCTTGCGGTGGACCTCCCACGCCCCCCACGGATCCTCCTGATCCCAAAAGCCGGTGACGTTGAGCGTCGGCACCGTCGTCTTGCCCAGCCGCTCGGCCCAGCGCTGCTTCTTCCAGAAATCATTGTTGTCCGGGTTCTCGATCATCGCCCGGAACATGGGCACCCGGCCCTTGAAGTATTTGCGCTCGATATCGTCGGCGGACCCGGCGGCGAGGAACCAGTCATAGCTGTCGTAGCTGTCGTATTTCGGCTCCTCGTTGGTCTTTTCGGCCTGAAGCAGATGCAACCAGTCATAGGCATAGGTGAGCCGCATCGCGCCGTAGCGATGCAGATCGTCATGCATGAAATAATCGGTCCACGGTGCCTGCGGGCTGACCGCCTTCAGCGCCGGATGCGGGCGAGCGAGTGCGATGCCTGCGGCGAGGCCGGGATAGGACACGCCCCACATGCCGACGCGGCCATTATTGGCAGGGACGTTCTTCAGCAGCCAGTCGATGCTGTCGGCGGCGTCGCTGGCTTCGTCGGTCGCATCGTCGCGGATTTCGGTGGAGAGGGTGAACTGCGCTCCCTCCGACCCGAAACGCCCGCGCATCGACTGGAACACGAAGATATAGCCGTCCTGTGCCAGCGCCGCCCAAGCGGCGGGCATCGTCGCCGGTGCCTTGTCGAAAATGCCATAGGGCGTGCGCTGGATCAGGATCGGCAGCGGCCCTTTCGCATCGCGCGGCGTCAGGATCACCGTTTCCAGCTTTACGCCATCGCGCATCGGGATCATCGCGCGGCTGAAGGTGAAGGGCGACTGCGTTACCGCGGGGGCAGGTGCGGCCTGCTGGCGCGCGGCAACGGGCGCGGTGAGGGTGAGCAGCAGCAGGGCTCCGGCGATGTGGCGCATAGATCAGTCTCCGGTTGGACGCAGCGACTAGAGCCTATCCGAGGGGGGCGGCACAACCGGCATTTCGCGTGGCGGGCAACCGAGCAGTGCCGGTCGCAGCACCAGCCCGTTGAGGTTGAGCAGCACATGCACCAGCATCGCAAACCACAGGTCGCCGGTGGCGAGGTAGATGGTTGCGAGCAGCGCGCCCGCTGTCCCCGTGAAGACCATGCCGACCCCGCCCTGATAGCGGTGGGCGAAGGCAAACAGGATCGTGGCGAGGATGAAGCCGAATTCGGCACTGCTGGTGGCAAGGGCGGCGAAAAGCGGCAACGCGAGGCGGAAGAACAACTCCTCGACCACGCCCGCCGCAGCACCGAGTGCCGTGGTCCAGATGAACTCGCTGCGCTGGCGTGGAAGGATGGCGGTGAGATTGCCCGCCATCATCGGCGCCTTGCCGCGCCGCATGCGCCAGTGCGAGAGCAGGATGCCGATCAGCGCGCCGCCGCACAGCCCGCCGATCGCCGCAAGCTTCAGCATGACCGGATCGTTGCTGAACCCTGCGAGATAGCGGGCGTGTCTGGCGATGCCGGCGAATTCGGGCGGCAGGGTCGTCAGCGCCGCGATCTGCCCGCCAAGCGTCAGTGCCACCAGCGCGCTGCCGCCGAATGCCAACGGGGCGCGACGCATCCAGCGGCGGTAGCGGGCGACGCGGCCCCGACCGCTCGCCACCCCGCCGCCCCGGACATACCAGGCATAGGCGGCGATCAGGCCGAGCAGCAGCAGCCAGTTCAACCGCAAATGCCGTTCAGGCAGCGGGCATGGCCGTTCGCCATCAGGCGGTGCGGTGCTCGCCTTTGACCCAGCGCACGGTGCCGGAACTGGCGCGCATGACGACGCTTTCGGTCGTCATCTTGCCCTTCATCCGCTTAACGCCGGCGAGCAGCGAACCGTCGGTCACGCCGGTCGCGGCAAAGATGCAGTCGCCCTTGGCCAATTCGGACAGGTCGTATTGCTTGTCCAGATCGGTGATGCCCCATTTGCGCGCGCGACCGCGCTCGTCGTCGTTGCGGAACAGCAAGCGGCCTTTGAACTGGCCGCCGACACAGCGCAGCGCGGCACATGCCAGCACACCCTCCGGCGCGCCGCCCGAGCCCATATAAACGTCAATCGTGGTGTCGGGATCGGTGGTCGCAATCACGCCCGCGACATCGCCGTCGCCGATCAGCACGACGCCGCAGCCGATCGTGCGGAGTTCGGCGATCAGCTTTTCGTGGCGGGGGCGATCGAGCACGCAGGCGATGATGTCAGCGGGCTTCACGCCTTTGGCTGTGGCGATCGCTTCGACATTCGCGGTCACCGACTTGTCGAGGTCAATGACGTCGGCGGGATAGCCCGGGCCGACCGCGATCTTGTCCATGTAAACGTCGGGCGCGTTGAGCAGCATGCCCTCTTCGGCGATGGCGAGAACCGCCAGGCTGTTCGGCCCCGCCTTGGCGCAGATCGTTGTTCCCTCCAACGGATCGAGCGCGATGTCGATCTTCGGCCCCTTGCCGATCGCACTGCCGACCTTTTCACCGATATACAGCATTGGCGCTTCGTCGCGCTCGCCTTCACCGATTACCACAGTGCCGTCCATATACAGCTCGTTGAGCGCGGTGCGCATCGCGTCGACGGCGGCGGCATCGGCGGCCTTTTCGTCGCCACGCCCCGTGAGCGTGGAGGCCGCGATGGCGGCGGCCTCGGTGACGCGCACCATCTCAAGGACGAGGACGCGGTCGAGATTCTGACTGGCGGTGGTCATGGATTGCCCTCTTCTATACCCGTTTGGCAGGGGCGATAGGAGGGCGGGGCGGTGTTGTCGATGCCCGCCAACGCTGTCATCGTTTCAAAAGCGTATGGTGCCGCGAAACCAAATGCGATTTCACGGCGTTAGGGCGGGTAACAGGGTTTCAAGGGGCGCGTGACATGCTGACATGGTTGCTGGCGATGAGTGCTTCGGTGAGCGTAGCGGGCGAGGCGCCGCGTGTGGTGACGCTGCCCAAGCGGGCGCGACCGGCGGCAACGGCGCGCAAGCGGCCCGTGCGGAAAGCGCAGCGCCGCATTGCCGCCCGCCCGATCAAGTTATGCCTGACCGGCACCTGTGCGCCAGCGGTGACTTCACGCTATCGGCTTGCCGACACCAACGCGCCGACATGGAGCGCGAAGATGGACGTGGTGAAGTCGGGCGGCGTGCCGTGTGGCGTTCAGGGTGCGCCGGTATGCCCGAGCAAGGGCCGCGAGCTAGTGCGTACCAGCGTCGACTGATTTTCGGGCTTGCCGTACCCCGGCGGGAGCGTGCTAGCATCCGGACCGGAGGGTTCGGGCCATGCCGGTATCGCTGTTGTTGATGTTTGCGCTTCAGACTGGCAGTGCCGGGCCGAGGCGGAGATGCAGGCCTATCGCGAAAAGACCCGCGCCGTCATCCCGTGCAAGACCACCGACGTCGAGGACGAGGTGACGATCTGTGCGCTGCGGGAGGCGGACAAGAAATATCGCGTGCCCTTCGTCACTGCCCGCGCAATCGACAACATACCGGCGCAGACCGATCGCGTGCTGGAGGATGTCATGTTCCAGTGCGGCGTCAGCGGCCCGTTTTTGACGCAGTGTGGCGGGATGGTCGGGGTAACGGCCAGCGTCGGGTTTGACGGTAAGGTGACTCGCAAGCGCGAACCTGCCCCCTAATCACTGAGAATGTGCATCCACATCGGCTCGCCCGCCAGGCTGGTCGAGCCGCGTAGTTTGTCGAGTGCCTGCGCGACGCAACGTTCCGGGCCTTCGTGGGTGACGATGGCGACGAGGACGCTGCCATCGGCGAGCGCGCCGCGCTGAATTAGCGATTCGATTGACACACCGGCATCGCGCATCGCGGCGGCGATCTCGGCCAGCACGCCGACTTTGTCCGCAACGGTAAAGCGCAAATAGGCGCGGCTGCGGCGCTCGCCGGTAGGAGCGGGTGCCTCCACCGCGAGCGACGCGGCTGGCATGGCATAGGGCGGGCCGAACTCGCCGCGCGCGATGTCGATCAGGTCGGCGACGACGGCCGAGGCGGTGGGGCCATCGCCGGCACCCGCGCCCTGAAACAGCAGCCGCCCGACGAAATTGCCCTCCGCCACGACGGCGTTGGTCGCGCCCAGCACATGCGCGAGCGGGTGGGCAAGCGGGACGAGGTGTGGGTGGACGCGCTGGAACAGCCCGTTCGGTCCCAGATCGGCGATTCCAAGCAGGCGGATGCGATAGCCGAGCGCGGCTGCCTCGGCGATGTCGGCGGCGAGCAGATGGCGGATGCCACCGATGGCGACGTCGCCGAATGCTGGTTGCGTGCCGAACGCGACGCTGGCGAGGATCGACAATTTGTGCGCGGCATCGACGCCGTCGATGTCGAAGCTGGGGTCTGCCTCGGCAAACCCGGCTGCTTGTGCTTCGGCGAGAATCTCGGCGAAGTTCCGGCCTTCTGCCTCCATCTTCGACAGAATGAAATTGCAGGTGCCGTTGAGGATGCCATAGACGCGGTCGATGACGTTGGCGGCGGCACCTTCGCGCAGCCCCTTGATGACTGGCACGCCGCCTGCGACCGCCGCCTCGAACTTCATCGCGGTATCGGCCTGTTCGGCCTGACGCGCCAGCTCAAGACCGTGATGCGCGATCATTGCCTTGTTAGCGGTGACCAGGCTCTTGCCGCTGGCCAGCGTGGCGCGGGCGAGCGCGAGGGCGGGGCCATCGGAGCCGCCGATCAGCTCGACCACGACGTCGGCGTTCGGGTGCCGCGCCAGTTCGGCCATGTCGTCGACCCAATCGAAGCGCGCGATATCGACGCCGCGGTCCTTGGCGCGGTCGCGGGCGCTGACTGCGACGATCTCGATCGGACGACCGGCGCGGCGCGCGATCAGCTCGGCATTGGCGTCGATCAGGCGGATCACGCCTGCCCCCACGGTGCCAAGGCCGGCAAGAGCTACGCGAAGCGGTTCGGTCATCAGTTCCTCCGGGCTTCCCGCTAAAGGAAGCCGGGGGAGCCGTAACCCAATTATTTCTTTGTAAGGCCGATTTCGGCGAGCCGTTCGGCGAGATAATCATGCGCGGTAATCGGCGGCTCGCGTTCGGGGTTCGCGGCGGTCACACATTGGGGCAGCGCCTTGATGAGGAAATCCGGCGCGGGATGCAGAAAGAACGGCATCGAGTAGCGAGAATGGCCGCGCCGTTCGGGCGGCGGATTGACGACGCGGTGCGTGGTCGAGGGTAGGACGTGGTTGGTCAGCCGCTGCAGCATGTCGCCGACATTGACCACCATCGCCCCTTCGGGCGGCTTGATCGGCAGCCAGCCGCCGTCGCGGTCGAGCAGTTCGAGACCGGCCTCTTCGGCACCCAGCAACAGCGTGATGAGGTTGATATCCTCATGCGCGCCCGCGCGGACGTTCGGCGCATCCTCGGTAACGGGCGGATAGTGCAGCAGGCGCAGAACCGAATTGCCATCCTTCACCGCCGGGTCGAACCAGCGTGGGTCGAGGCCGAGATGACGGGCAATGGCGGAGAGCAGTTTGTCGCCCGCCGTGTCGAGCGCCGAGAACAGGTCGAGAAAGGTCTGGCGGAAACCTTCGGGCCGGTCGGGCCAGATGTTGGGCGACATGCTGTCGGCGAAGCGGTGCCCCTCCGGAAGCTCGCGGCCGATGTGCCAGAATTCCTTGAGATCGACGTGCGTCGCGCCCTTGGCGATCTCGGTCTTGAACGGCGTGTAACCGCGCGCGCCGCCGCCACCTTGAATGAAATAGCCGCGCTTTTCGTCCTCGGACAGGTCGAAAAAGGCGCGGGTCTGCGCCCAGGCGCGGTCCACCAGCGGCTGGGGCACGCCATGATCGCGCACCATCGCAAAACCGAAGCGCTCGAATGATCCGCCCAGCGCTGCGGCAAAGCCGTCGGGGTCGCTGGCCTGATCGGCGAGGCTGACCAGCGGGACTTCGGAGAGGATCGTGTCGGACATTACAAGGGGCCTTATCGGGATGAATTATCCCTGAGATAGCCCCTCGCGTTGCAGTCGAACAGGGGCCTCAGTTTCCGGTGACGGTCAGCGTGCCGCGACTCTTCGCATCCCCGTTGGGATCGAGCTTGAGCGTGAACGGGCTACCTTCGCCGGTCTTGCCGGCAAGCTGGGATCCGTTTGCGGTGACCGTGAAGCCAGCCGTTTCCATTTGCTCGCGGAACCAGTTGCGCACGGTGTCGGCGGTGGCGGGGCTGTTGAACTGGACCCGCACGGTGCCGCCGTCCTTGGTCGCGGTGTTTTCCTTGCCGTCGATATTCAGCGCGGCGATGGTCGATCCGGGATAGAGTTTTACGCCGTCGATCTCGAAATCGCCTGCGTCGAGCTGGAATTTGGGCAGCTTCAGCGACCCCTCGAAACCTGGCGCTTTAATTGCGACCCGGCCATCCTTATCCGCACTGGCGACAACATTGCCGTCATCGCCCTTGATCGAGATGGTCGTGCCTTCGCCCTCACTGCCGCATGCCGCAAGCGCCACGACCAGCGGCAGAGCCAGCCAAATCCGTTTCATTTCAACCTCCACCGTATTATTTAACCAACACACTAATCGATGTCGTGAAAAAGATCAATCCACGGGGTGACGCATTCGCCGCGATGCGGCATGGGCGCGGCATGGATGCGCGAACCCCCTCCTCCGCGAGCGACTCCGTCAACCGATCGCCGATCCCGATGGGCGAGTTCGTCGCGCTGATCGCGTCGATCATGGCGCTGACGGCGCTCGGCATCGACGCGATGCTGCCGGCGTTACCCGCGATCAGCGACGATCTGGGCGTGACCGAGCCGAACCACCGGCAATATGTCATTACCGCCTTCATGCTCGGCTTTGCCGTGGCACAATTGTTCCACGGGCCGCTGGCCGACCGCTATGGGCGCAAGCCGGTGATTGCGATCGCGCTGGGTTTCTATGTCGTGACCAACGCGGTGGCGGCCTTCTCGCAGAGTTTCGAGCTGTTGCTGGTGGCACGCGCGGCGAGCGGCGCGGCAGTCGCGGCGGGACGGGTGGTGACGGTGGCGCTGGTGCGTGACTGCTTTTCGGGCCGTGCGATGGCGCGGGTGATGAGCCTGGCGTTCATGACGTTCATGATCGTGCCGGTGCTGGCACCCGCCTGGGGGCAGCTGATGGTGATGATTTTCGACACGTGGCGGCTGATATTCGGCGGGATCGCGATCATCGCCGCGCTGGTGCTGATCTGGTTCACGATGCGCATGCCGGAGACGCTGGCGCGCGAATCGGTGCAGCCGCTTGACCTGCGTGGCATCTGGAACGGCTATCGCGCGATGTTCCGCGACCGGTGGGCGGTGGGTTACACGCTGGCGAGCACCGCGATCTCGAGCTGCTTCTTCTCGTTCATCGGATCGATCCAGCAGATCGTCTATGACGTGTTCAAACGGCCCGAACTCCTGACCGTCGTGTTCGCGTCCGTCGCCGGACTGATGGCGGTAGGCGCGTTCATGAACTCGCGGCTGGTGATGCGTTTCGGGATGCGCTTCCTGTCGCATTTCGCACTGGTGGTGCTAACGGTGCTGGCGGTGATCCATCTGGCCGTGATCCTGCTGGGCGGCGAGAATCTGTGGGTGTTCATCATCCTGCAGGCACCGATGATGGCGGCGATGGGGCTGGCCAACTCAAATTTCTCCGCGATGGCGATGGAGAATATGGGCGACATTGCGGGCACGGCGTCGAGCCTGCAAGGGTTCATCGCCACCATGGGTGCAGCGGTGCTGGGCGCGGTGATCGGGCAGGCGTTCGATGGCACCACCGTGCCGCTCTACATCGGCTTCGTGTCGCTAGGATTCGCCGCTCTGGCCATCGTATTCGTCACCGAGCGTGGAAAGCTGTTCCGTCGCAGCTGAAGGCGTTTGTCGCAGACCCAAGGAACCAGCGACCCCGTCCCGCCGTTCGCGCTTCAGTGAAACATGGAGACGTACAATGGGCGGTCATCAGGTACCGGGACAAGGGTCCGGCGACGACGGTTATGACGAAGACGGCTATGACGAGAGCCAGCGCGCCGAAATCCTGGAGGCGACGCGCAGCGGCCCCGGCAACGGTATCATCCTGACCGATCTAAACCCCGATCTGGGCGAAGAGATCGACGCCGACGACGACGAAGACGAGCTGGCGATGACCGCCGACGAGGGATCGAGCAAGATCACCGGCGAGAGCGACGAGGATGACGACGACGAGGACGATGCGCAGGACGCGTTCGAGGACGGAACGGCGGACGACGAGGATCTCGACGACGACGATGCGGTGGCGCTGAACCCCTGAATCTTGACCTGCGATGCAAGGCGGTGGAGCATATGGGGGGAGGACCCGTCATGCTCACCGATCCGCGTGTCGATGCCTATATCGAAAAGCAGGCCTATTTCGCGCGCCCGATCCTGACCTGGCTGCGCGAGCGCGTTCACGTTGCCTGCCCCGAGGTTGAGGAAGCCATCAAGTGGAGCATGCCCGCGTTCTCGTATCGCGGGCGTCCTCTGGCGAATATGGCCGCATTCAAGGGGCATGCGAGCTTCGGCTTTTGGTATCGCCGGGAAATGGCGACGGGTCACGAGGGTGAGGCGATGGGCCAGTTTGGGCGCATCGCGTCTCTTGCCGATCTGCCCGACGCTGCCGCAATGGAAACGTCGGTTCGCGAGGCGGCGGCGCTAATCGAGTCGGGCGAACTGCCGAAGCGTGAGGCCAAGCCGCCCAAAGCCGAGGTGGCAGTGCCGGATACGCTCGCCGAGGCGCTGGCGCGCGATGCGGTGGCGGCGGAGAAATTCGACGCCTTTCCGCCCGGCGCACGGCGCGACTATTGCGACTGGATCGTCGAGGCCAAGCGCGAAGCGACTCGTGACAAGCGTGTGGCGGAAGCGATCGGCTGGATCCGCGAGGGCAAGAAACGGCACTGGAAATACGAGAATTGCTGAGCTTGCAAACGGCTTCAACTATGTCATGTTGCAACATCTCTTACACCAGGAGGTTGCCATGCGACGTTATGCTGCCCCGGCCGAGCCCGAACTGTTCTCGACGATGAATACGACGCCGTTGATCGATGTGCTGCTGGTGCTGCTGGTAATGCTCATCATCACCATCCCGGTGGCGCGGCACAAGATTCCGGTCGATCTGCCAAACGGAAAGGCGACTCCAAAACTGGAAACGCCACACCGGCTGGATATTTCGGCGTCCGGGAGGTTGTCCTGGGACGGGCGCGCGATTGCCGAGGCGGAATTGCCGGACCTGCTGGCCACGACCGTCGCGGCACAGGGCGTACTGCACCTGAAGACCGATGCGGCGGCGAGCTATGATCGCTTTACCGGCGTGCTCGCTACGGTGAAGCGGGCGGGCGTCACCCGTCTCGGCTTTATCGGCAACGAGCGCATGGCGATCGAGTGACGCGATGCGGCGTGTGAAGCGGTACGGTCACGCGCCGCTTTCCCGCGTCGCGCAGGTGCCGTAAGCCGTTTCCATGACGCGCTTTTCGCAGGAAATCACCGCCGGACCGGACGACATCGACGAACTGGGCCATGTCAACAATGCGGTGTGGGTCCGCTGGATTCAGGACATTGCCGTCGCACACTGGCATGCGGTGGCGGCACCGGAACACCACGCCGCCTATATCTGGGTCGTGACGCGGCATGAGATCGACTATCGCGGCAATGTCGTGGCGGGCGAGACGGTGACGGGTGAAACCTGGGTGCCGCAGCCGCCGCGCGGGGCGCGGTTCGACCGGCATATGCGCTTCACCGGCGCGGACGGGCGGGTGAAGGTCGAGGCGGTATCGACCTGGGCGATGCTGGACCGCGCGACCGGGCGGCTGGTGCGCGTGCGCGAGGACGTAGCGGCACCGTTTTTGGAAAAGTGAGAGTCGATTCGCCTGAGCAATGGCGTTCAGGTCTCTGAAGATGCTCCGAAATTGACGCCCGACATCAGCTCGGGGGAACGCGCGAGGTTGTCACGGGTTACAGCCGGGAATCGTGCCGGGCTGGAGACAACATGCTAAAAATATTCAGATTTTTTGCGTGTCTGCGCGGATCGCACGAGCGTAATATGGCGACGGTCCATTTCCGTGGCGATCGGATGATCGGCGAGTGTGTCGGTTGTGGCCGACCGATGGAAAAGGGCGTGAGGGGCTGGCGCCTGGAACGCTAGTCACTCGCTTGTCGATCCCTGCCTGCGTCTGCTACCCGGAGTTACGCAGCGCCGTTGCGATCGCGTTGATCGACAACAGGATGCCCTGTTCGATTTTGGGATCGGTTTCGCCCCCGCGGTGGCGTTTGAGCAGCTCGACCTGGAGCAGGTTCAGCGGCTCGATATAGGGTAGCCGCAGGCGGATCGAGTTTTCGAGCGCGGGGTGCTTTTCGAGCAGCCGGGTCTGGCGGGTGACTTCGAGCAACTGGTCGTGTGTCGTCTGCCAGCCGTCCTTGATCCGCCCGAAGATGCTGTCGGCCAGCGCGCGATCCTCGACCAGCGCAGCGTAGCGGCTGGCGATGGCCATGTCGGACTTGGCCAGCACCATCTCAAGATTCGCCAGTGTCGACGCGAACAGCGGCCAGCCCGCCGCCATCTCGCGCAACAGTCCGCGATCCGGAAACGCGGACAGCGCTGCACCGACGCCATACCAGCCGGGGAGCATCACGCGCGCCTGCGCCCAGCTGAATACCCAGGGGATCGCGCGCAGATCCTCGATCGCGTCGGATTTCTTGCGACTGGCAGGGCGGCTGCCGATCTTGAGGCTGCCGATTTCGGCGATCGGAGTCAGCTGGCGAAAGAAGGAGGTGAAGCCGTCGGTGCCATAGACGAGGTCACGATAGGATTTGAACGCGGTGCCCGACAACTGCTCCATCGCACCCTCGAACCGCGCGGCGTCGGCATCCGACAGCTGCTGTGGCTCCAGGCTGGCGAGGATCGTGGCCGACGCCATTGCCTCCAAATTGGTCTGCGCGCTTTCCCGCGTGCCGTATTTGGCGGCGATCACCTCGCCCTGTTCGGTGATGCGGATGCGACCCTGTACCGTCCCGGCGGGCTGCGCTTGAATCGCGGCGAAGGACGATCCGCCGCCGCGCCCGACAGCGCCGCCGCGCCCGTGGAACAGCTGCATGCCGATCCCGGCTTCTTCGAACACCGGCTTCAGCGCAGTCGATCCTTTGGACAGCCCCCAGGTCGAGGTGAGGTAACCGCCGTCCTTGTTCGAATCCGAATAGCCGATCATCACTTCCTGATGCCCACGAGCGGTGCTGATCGCGGCGACGTCGGGAAGCGCGAACCAGGCGCGCATGATGTCGGGCGCGGCCTCCAGATCGCCGATCGTCTCGAACAACGGCACGGCCATGATGTGGGCTTTGGGGGTGTCGCCGGGGATGTAGAGTCCGGCTTCCTTGAGCAACACATTCACTTCGAGGAGGTCGGACACCGACTGCGCCATCGACACGATGTAATTGACGATGGCCGAGCGGCCATAGCGGGCGTGTGCGTCGGCAGCAGCGTTGACGATGGCTAATTCGGACGCGGTTTCGTCCGAATAGCTGGCGTAGCGGCTGGTCAGCGGGCGCGGGGAAGCGAGTTCGCGGCGGAGGAGGGCGACGCGGGCGTCCTCGTCCAGCGACAGATAGTCGGGTTCGACCCCGGCGGCGGCAAGCAGTTCGGCGATGACGCGCTCATGCACCGCGCTGTTTTGGCGCATGTCGAGCGTTGCGAGGTGGAAGCCGAAGATATCGACCGAGCGGATCAGGCGGCCGAGCGCGCCGCTCGATGCCAGCGACTCCGCCCCATCGGCGGCGAGGCCGCGCGCGAGGGTGGCGAGGTCGCTGCGAAAGGCAGCGGGATCGGCATAGGCCTCGCCTTTGAGCGCGCCGGGGCGGGGCGGCGCTTTGCCGGTCAGCTTGGCATAGGTCGCGGCGAGACGGGCGTAGATACCGGAGATCGCACGGCGATATGGTTCGTCGGCGCGGCTGGCGGCATTGTCGCCGCTGGCATCGGCGAGCGCGGCGACATCGGCGTCGATCGTGGCATGGTGGCTGGAGATCGACAGTTCGGCGCCGAGCGCATGGACCGCGTCGAGATAATGGATCAGCACCGTTTCCGCCGAGCGCGCGAGGGTCAGGCGAAGCGCATCGGCGGTGACGAACGGGTTGCCGTCGCGGTCGCCGCCGATCCAGTTGCCGGGCTTGAGGAAAGCGGGAACGCGGCTGCCCAATGCGCGGTCCCAGCGGGCGTAGAGCGCGGGAAGGGTGGGCAGGAACACGTCGCGTAGATAGCTGAGCGCAATCTCCACCTCATCCGCGACATAGAGCCGCTCGAACCGCAGCACGCGGGTCTGCCACAGCAACGCGACCTGCCGCACGATCGCTTCGTCGACGAGATCGCCGTCGGGCGTTTCGGAGGTGCCACCATCCTTCAGTCGCATCAGTTCGGCAATGCGATTGCGGTGGTCGATCATCGACTTGCGGCGCACTTCGGTGGGGTGCGCGGTGAGGACCGGGGCGACCAACGCGTGTTCGAGCAGCGCGGCGACGCGGTCCGCGCCGATGCCATGCTCCTTCAGCTTGGCGATGGCATGCTCGACGTCCGCGCCGGGTTCGGCGGCGATGCCCTGTCGATCTTCGGCCAGATTGGCGAGCATCGAGAACAGCATAAAGCTGCGCACGAAATCGAGCGTCTCATCGAGGCTCAGGCTGTCGAGGCCGGGGTCGATCGTGTCGGCGCCCGCAATCCCGCGATGCCGGTCGACCGAGGCCGAACGGATATACTCGATCCGGCGGAACAGCGTCTCGCCCCCATAACCGCGGATCACATCGCCGAGAACGCGACCGAGGAAACGGATGTCGGGATTGTTGGTGATCGGGGTGCTGGCCATGACGCAAATGCTGCACTGCGTCATGGCGGGCGTCAACCTATGCGTGCTTTGTCATGGGCAAGCGAGAGTGGTTATGTTCCATGATCGTCGATCCGACGCCGGAATGTTTCGGGCAGGAACAGTAATCCGAGAATGACGGTCAGCACCGCGACGGTGACCGGATACCACAGCCCGTAATAGATATCGCCCGTGGCCGCGACCATGGCGAACGCGATGGTCGGCAGGAACCCGCCGAACCAGCCATTGCCGATATGATAGGGGAGCGACATCGCGGTGTAGCGAATCCGCGTCGGGAAAATCTCGACAAGTAACGCGGCGATCGGGCCATAAACCGCCGTCACCAGCAACACGAGCCAGGTCAGCAGCGCGACGATCAGCGGCTTGTTCATCTGCGTCGGGTCGGCCTTAGCCGGATAGGCGGCGGCGGTCAGCGCGGATTTGAGTTCGCCCTGAAATGCGGTGATGCGGCCGGCGCGTTCGAGCGGTTGCAAGCCATCGGGCTGCGGCGCGGCAAGCTGCGTTCCGCCGATGCGGACGATTGCGCCCTGTGCAGCGGGGCCGTCGATGCTGGTGTACGGAATGCCCGCTTTGGCGAGCGCAGCCTTGGCGATGTCGCAGCCGGTATTGTCGAACTTGTTCTTGCCGACCGGGTCGAACTGGAACGCGCAGGTGGCAGGGTCAGCCTGCACGGCAACGGGCGCGCGGGTCTGGGCGGCGGCGAGGGCGGGGTTGGTGGCGCTGGTGAGCGCGGTGAATACCGGGAAGTAGGTCAGCGCGGCGAGCGCGCAGCCAGTGAGAATGATCGGTTTGCGCCCGATCTTGTCGCTCAGCCAGCCGAAGATGACGAAGAACGGCGTGCCGATGATCAGCGCGATCGCAATCAGGATGTTGGCGGTCGCGCCATCGACCTTCAGCGTCTTTTCGAGGAAGAACAGCGCATAGAATTGCCCGGTGTACCAGACCACCGCCTGCCCTGCGACCGCACCGAGCAGCACGATCAGGACGACGCGAAGGCTCTTCCACTGGCCGAACGCTTCGGTGAAGGGGGCTTTGGACGTCGTGCCCTCGTCCTTCATCTTCTGGAACACCGGGCTCTCGGCGAGCTGGAGCCGGATCCACAGTGACACGCCGAGCAGCAGTATCGAAACGAGGAAGGGAAGCCGCCAGCCCCATTCCAGGAACGCCGCCTCACCGATGCTGGTGCGGATGCCGATGACGATCAGCAGCGCGGCAAACAGGCCGAGCGTGGCGGTGGTCTGAATCCAGCTGGTGAACAGCCCGCGCTTTCCCTCGGGCGCGTGCTCTGCGACATAAGTCGCGGCACCGCCATATTCGCCGCCGAGCGCAAGGCCCTGAAGGATACGCAGGACAACCAGGATGATCGGCGCGGCGACGCCGATGCTTTCATAACTGGGCAGCAATCCGACTGCGAAGGTGGACAAGCCCATCAGGCCCATCGTGACGAGAAAGGTATATTTGCGCCCGACCACGTCGCCCAATCGCCCGAACACCAGCGCGCCGAATGGTCGCACCGCAAACCCGGCGGCGAACGCGCCCAGCGCCAGGATGAAGCCGGTCGTCTCGTTCACGCCGGAGAAGAATTTGGCGGAAATGACGGTGGCGAGCAGACCGTACAGGTAGAAATCATACCATTCGAACACGGTGCCCAGCGACGAGGCGATGATGACCTTGCGCTCGCTTTGTCCGCTGGTTGCTGCCGGTGCCGTCATCCTGTCCCCCATATGTTTTGCGCAATGGTGGCGGGTTTTTGGGCCGGGGTCGAGGGCCGGAATGTACGCGAGCGGCGGGGCCAAGCTTTAGTCGTCGAGCAGCGCGAGGCTTACCTTTGCCGTCCCCGTGCGATGCATGCCGATCTCGCGCGCAGCCGCATGGCTCAAATCGATGACTCGCCCGGCGCGGAACGGGCCGCGATCGTTGATGCGGACGATGACGCTGCGCCCGGTGGCGATGTTGGTGACGCGCATGCGGCTGCCGAAACGGGCGGTGCGGTGGGCGGCGGTCAGCGTGTCGGGGTCACAGCGTTCGCCGTTGGCGGTGCGGTTGCCAGCAATCTCGCGGCTGAAATAGCTGGCGGTGCCACTGTCCAGCACGACGCCGATCGCGTCGTCGTCAGCCGCTGCCGGACAAGCCAGCAGCAATGCTATGATGGCGATCGATCCCCGCATGTCCCCGTCCCCTTTGAGGAGGACGGGTGAAGCAGCGAGAGTGACGCTGAACAAGATGCCCAGCGCCACGCTGCCCGGATTCCACGATCAGACGTCGAGGTTGGCGACGCTCAGCGCATTGTCCTGAATGAATTCGCGGCGCGGTTCGACCACGTCGCCCATCAGGCGGGTGAAGATCTCGTCCGCGACATCGGCCTGATCGACCTGAACGACCAGCATCGAGCGGTTCGCCGGATCGAGCGTGGTTTCCCACAGCTGATCGGCATTCATCTCGCCCAAGCCCTTGTAGCGCTGAATGCTCAGCCCCTTGCGGCCAAAGGCGAGGATCGCATCGAGCAGCTGGCTCGGGCGGGAAACCAACGTCTCGCCCTTCGCCACCGCGACCGGGATTTCGCCTTCTTCGCCATTCGTCGGCGTCGCGGCTTCCGCCTCGGCCTCGGCAGCCGCACTCGCCTTCGACGAAATCAGCTTCGACGGCAGCAGATATTGTTCGGCATTCTCGATTGCGAGTGCGTGGAGCTTGCGCGCCTCTGCCGACAACAGGAACGCGGCCTCGACGACATGATGATCGGTCACGCCGCGCCACCAGCGCTCGAAATGATAGCCGCCATCGTCGGTCACGCGCGCCGACCAGCGGGCATCGGCATCCGCCGCATCGAGTCGGGTGACGACCGTCGTCAGGCTTGCCGCCCGCTGATCGCGCGTGGCGGCGGGATCGAGTCCGTTGCCCAGCGCCAGCGCCTCGATAATCATTGGATCGTAACGGCGCGGGACATAGCGCATCAGCGTGCGCATGCGGCGGGCATGCTCGACCAGTTCGCGCAAATCCTCACCGGTGCGCTGCGACCCTTGCGTATCCAGCACGGTGCCGCCGACACCCGCATCGACCAAATATTGGTCGAGCGCGGTATCGTCCTTCAGATACACCTCCGACCGGCCCTTCGACGCCTTATACAGCGGTGGCTGGGCGATATAGAGATGCCCGTTTGTGATGATCTCCGGCATCTGGCGATAGAAAAACGTCAGCAGCAGCGTGCGGATATGCGCGCCATCGACATCGGCGTCGGTCATGATGACGATCTTGTGATAGCGCAGCTTTTCGACGTTGAAATCGTCGCGGCCGATGCCGGTGCCCATCGCCTGAATCAGCGTGCCGATTTCCTTGGAGCCGAGCATACGGTCGAAACGAGCGCGCTCGACGTTCAGGATCTTGCCGCGCAGGGGCAGGATCGCCTGAAAGTGCCGGTCGCGGCCCTGTTTCGCCGAGCCGCCGGCGGAGTCACCCTCGACCAGGAACAGTTCGGACTTGGCGGGATCGCGCTCCTGACAGTCGGCGAGTTTGCCGGGGAGCGAGGCGATATCCATCACGCCCTTGCGCCGGGTCAGCTCGCGCGCCTTTTTCGCGGCTTCGCGCGCGGCGGCGGCGTCGATCACCTTCTGGATGATCGCCTTGGCGGTCTGCGGGTTTTCCTCCAGCCATTCGGCCATCTTGTCGGCCATCAGGCTTTCGAGCGGCTGGCGGACTTCGGACGAGACCAATTTGTCCTTGGTCTGCGAACTGAACTTCGGATCGGGCAGTTTGACCGAGACGATCGCGGTCAATCCCTCGCGCATGTCGTCGCCGGTCAGCGAGACTTTCTCTTTCTTCAGCGCGCCCGATTTATCCGCGTAATTGTTGAGCGTGCGGGTCAGCGCGGCGCGGAACGCGGCCAGATGCGTGCCGCCGTCGCGCTGCGGGATGTTATTGGTGAAGCACAGGACGTTTTCGTAATAGCTGTCGTTCCACTCCAGCGCGACGTCGATCGTGACGTCGTCGCGGGTGCCGCTGATCGCCACCGGATCGGGCATCAACGGGGTCTTGTTGCGGTCGAGATATTTTACGAAGGCGGCGATCCCGCCCTCGTAATAAAGGTCGATTTCCTTCAGCTCCTCATGCCGCGCGTCGCGCAGCTTCAGGCGCACGCCCGAGTTGAGGAAAGCGAGTTCGCGGTAACGATGCTCGAGCTTCTCGAAATCATATTCGGTGATCTTGAAGGTTGCGGGGCTGGCGAGGAAGGTGACGCGCGTCCCCTTTTTCCCGTCCGCCGGACCGACGACCTTGAGCGGGGCGACGGCATCGCCGAACGCGAAGCGCATATAATGCTCCTCGCCGTCGCGCCAGATGTTGAGATCGAGCCATTCGGACAGCGCGTTTACCACCGAAACGCCGACACCGTGGAGGCCGCCGGAAACCTTATACGCATTGTCATCCGACGTGTTCTCGAACTTCCCGCCCGCATGCAGCTGGGTCATGATGACCTCGGCGGCGGAAACGCCTTCTTCGGTGTGGATTCCGGTGGGAATGCCGCGTCCGTTATCCTCGACGCTGACCGATCCGTCGGCGTTCAGCGTGATGAGGATCAGGTCGCAATGCCCCGCCAGCGCCTCGTCGATCGCATTGTCCGACACCTCGAACACCATGTGGTGCAGACCCGAGCCGTCATCGGTATCGCCGATATACATGCCGGGGCGCTTGCGGACGGCGTCAAGGCCCTTCAGGACTTTGATGCTGTCGGCGCCATAGGCGTTTGCGTTGGGGACGTTTTCGGGGGTTTTATCGTCTTCAGATGCCATGCCGAGCATATAGGGTCGGCGGTCACAAAACGGAAGCAAAATGGGCGGGCCGCCCGCGAGGGACGACCCGCCATTCTGACGTTTAGAACTCGCTGGCGCGGCGGCCCAGCAGGGTTACCTCGACGCGGCGGTTCTGGCGCATGCCCTGCGCGGTCGCGTTGGTGGCGACCGGCTGGCTTTCGCCCAGGCCACGCACCTGAAAGCGCGCGCGGGTCACGCCCATTTCATCAAAGGCGGCGCGGACGGCGTCTGCGCGGCGCTGCGACAGCGCTTCGTTATGCGCATCGGTGCCGCGCGAATCGGTATGGCCTTCGATGGCGACACGCACGCCGCGATTGTCGCGGAGGTACGCCGCAAGCGCCTCCAGCTTGGCCGCAGCACCGGGGCGCAATACCGCGCTGTCGGTGGCGAACAGGACCGAATCCTCCATCCGCATCATCGCGCCACGCTCGGTCTGGCGAAAGCCATAGCCGCGCATCGCGCCGCGATCCCAACCGCCTGCCCGAGGACCGGGGGCGGGGCGTTCCCAGCCTGCATCACGCGCATCCCAGTCGAAGCGGTCGCGCGCGCTGCCGGCGATAGTGGCAAAGGCGCGGTTGGCAGCCTGTGCTTCACGCATGCTGATCAACCGGTCGCGGTTGCGATCGAAATTGCGCAGCACGAAAGAACGACCGCGATTGGTGCGCTTCAACTCCGGGTAGAGCAGGCGCACACCGGGTCCGGCAAGGCCGATGTCACGCGTACCGGGGCGGCCACCACCCCAGTCCCAGGTTTGTGCCGACGCGGGCGCGGCCATTGCCATGCCGAGCGCGGCGAAAATCAGTACATTCTTCATTCTATTACTCCCGTTTCCCCCCAACCTGGAGCGGAAATAGGCAGCCGCACTTGAACGGCGGATGGCGTGGAATGAAAGCTTGCGTTCAGGCCGTAACAATCGATCCGTCGCGCACGGCATAGCGGGTGGCGGCGTCGATCCCGTCGAACAATTCCGCTTCCGTGCCGGTCATCCACACTTGTCCGCGCCCCGCCAACCGGTCGAACAACGCGACCCGGCGGCTGGGGTCGAGATGCGCGGCAACCTCGTCCAGCAAGAGGATCGGGGTCCGCCCCGTGCGGTCGGCGACCAGTTCGGCATGCGCCAAAACGATGCCGAGCAGCAGTGCCTTCTGCTCCCCCGTGGAGCAGAGATGCGCGGGCTGGGCCTTGGTCAGATGGGTGACGATCAGGTCGTGGCGGTGCGGGCCGGTCAGGGTGCGGCCCGCTGCCGCATCGCGCGCGCGACCGGCGCGAAGTTGCGCCGCGAGATCGGATGGCGGCGCACCTTCCAGCGTGAGCGTCGCGCGGGCGAACGCCCCCTCGGGCTGGTCCGCAATGGCGGCGGCGAGCGCGGTGACGGCGGCACGGCGGGCGGCATCGATCGCTTCGCCATGCTCGGCCATGCGCGCCTCCAGCGCGGTCAACCAGTCGGGATCGGCGGGTTCCTCGGCAGCGAGCAGCCGGTTACGCTCGCGCATCGCGGCTTCGTAACGCGCAGTGTGGTGCGCATGGCCCGGGGCAAGCGCAAGCGTCAGGCGATCGAGAAAGCGGCGGCGCTCGCTGGCGGGTTCGACGAACAGCCGGTCCATGGCGGGGGTAAGCCACAATACGGTGAGCCACTCCGCCAGCCCGGTCGCGGCGGCGGGCGCGCCGTTGATGCGCACGATGCGGCGCTCCGGCGCGGCGGCCTGCGTGCCGGTGCCGATTTCGGTGCTGTCGGCAAGCGTCGCGGCAACGCCGAAGCCGCCTTTGCCACCCCGCCGCGCCATCTCCCCCAGGGGCGCGCGGCGCAGCCCGCGTCCGGGGGCGAGCAGCGACACCGCCTCCAGCACATTGGTTTTGCCCGCGCCATTATCGCCCGCCAGCACGACGAAGCCGGGACCGGGCATGAGCACAGCATCGGCATGATTGCGAAAGTCGGTGAGGACGAGGCGGGTAAGAGCCATTTGAACCCATCCCTAGCGCAGGTGCTTGCAGGGGAACACTGGTTGCGGGATGGTGGCGCGGGGGAAGTGTCATGAAACGCTTGTTGTCGGCGCTGTTGGTATTGTCGGTCGCCGCGTGCAGCGAGCCGCCGCTTGAGGACGTGACGGCGTATTACGCCAAGCCGGAGGGCATCGCGTTCAAGGTCGAGGCAGCCGCGAACGGCGATGCGCGGGTCACGGCTGGCGATCAGGTGATGATCCACAAGGGCAGCGCTGAGTATCTCGTCACCAGCGATGCGACGGGTGCCTATGCGGGGCGGGTCGCTGATTATGTGGCGGTGCTGGATGAAGCGCCGTCGAGCGGCCCGTTCGCCGGCCAGTCGCGCCCGCAACCGGATTATGTGACGGCGGAGGACGGCGCGGCGACGGTGGCGGGAATGCCGGGCGTGAAATGGAAGATTCACCCAAAGGACGTGCCGTCGCTCCGCGCGATCGACGCAGTGGTCAGCGACGATCCCGCGCTGGCGGTGCTGGGCACAGGCGTGGCGATGCACGCAAAATTGCTGATCGAGCGCAACTCGCGTGGGCTAGGCGCGAAGCCCGGCAATCTCGAGACCGCGATGATGGCGCTGTACAACAAGGGCGCGGTGCTGCGCTTCGGCACGGTGTTCGAGTTGGAGCGGATCGAGAAGGGGGCGATCCCCGCCGATCGCTTCAGGCTGCCACCGGTGCTGGACAAGGCGGCGTTGAAGAAGCGAATGGCCTCTGGGGTTTAGATCCCCGCCAGCCCCATCTCGCGCAACTCGCGCTGGGCCTGCTGGTAAATCACCGGCTCGGCGATGTTCAGCCGCTTTCGCGCCGCATCGAGCGGCTCGGCCAGCAATGCCTCATAATCTTCGCCCGAAAGCCATGCTGCGCGCTTGCCGTGGCGATACCCCTCGATCACCGCGCGCAAAAACGTGCGCTTGCCGGTGATTTTCAGGCTCTTGAGCGCCGCACCCGCGCCGATAAACGCCCAGCCAAGCCCGCCGGTCTGCGCATAGGAAAAGCCGACCAGGCACGCCTCGCCCAACGGCTCATCGGCCTGATAGCCGGTCAGGATGTGCCAGATATCGTGGATATCACGCTCGCGGCGACCGTACCAGGCATGCGGGTGCTCGACGTCACGCTCGAACGTCGCATCGGTATAGCTGACTTCGGCCAACCCCTGTGCCGAATAACCGGTGCGGTCGAGAAAATCGCGGTATGCGGCGGCGACGCTGCCTGCCGGGAGCGAATCGATCCATTCGCGGTCTGAGAAGCGCTGCGCCAGTTCGACCCGGCGATAAGCAAGCTTGCCGCCATTCGGCACCGCCAGCAGCTTGCGATAATTCTTGCCCGCCGTGTCGCCGTTCAGCGCGCGCATGATGCGGAACACCTGGATCGTATCGTCGGCATTACCCAGCAGGCGGAGCAGCGCTCGAAAAGCGGTGCCCCATTCGCGCCGTTGCGGCCTGCCCCAATCGATCGGTTGAACCTGAGTCGCCATCATCGCCTGCCTTTACTGACAAGCGTGTTAATAAGCGATGAGCGAACGATCTGCAAGAGGCGGGTTTATACTCGCATCGGCATCAGGACGTACAACGCCGGCGACTTGTCGTTTTCGCGGATCAGCGTCGGTGCTGCAGCATCGGCCAGATGGACCTCGACCAAGTCGCTGTCGATCTGGCTGAGAATCTCCAGCAGATATTTGCTGTTGAAGCCGATCTCGAACGGCTGCGCGGCATATTCGCCAGGCACTTCCTCGGTCGCCGCGCCGTTTTCGGGGCTGGTGACGGACAGCGTGATGCGGTCGCGGTCCAGCGCCATCTTGACCGCGCGGGTCTTTTCGACCGCAATCGTGGCGACGCGATCGACGCCTTCCATAAAACTCTTGGGATCGATCTTGAGGATCTTGTCGTTGCCGGTGGGGATCACGCGGCTGTAATCGGGGAAGGTGCCGTCGATCAGCTTGGACGTCAGGATTGCGGAGCCGAGGTCGAAACGAATTTTCGATCCCGACAGCGACACGCCGACCGACCCGTCGACCTCGTCGAGCAGCTTGCGCAGCTCCGCCACGCATTTGCGCGGTATAATCACGTCGGGCATCGCGTCGGCGCCATCCGGACGCGGCACCGTGACGCGGGCGAGGCGGTGGCCGTCGGTTGCGGCGGCTTTCA
The DNA here is from genome assembly GCF_036663835.1 of Sphingomonas sp. LT1P40. Taxonomy (NCBI): domain Bacteria; kingdom Pseudomonadati; phylum Pseudomonadota; class Alphaproteobacteria; order Sphingomonadales; family Sphingomonadaceae; genus Alteristakelama; species Alteristakelama amylovorans. The sequence continues at coordinate 2,073,727 of NZ_JAXOJT010000001.1, read as the reverse complement.
GCACCGGCAATGCACCATCCTCGCTGACGTGCAGGAAGATGCCGTTCAGATAATAGCGGGTCTCTTCGGTCGAGATCGCGAATCGGGTCTTGTCGATGATCTGCTTCAGCGTTTCGGCGGGCAGCTCGAACACGGTGGGCAGTTCGCCCTCCGCGATCACCGGGAAATCGTCGCGCGGCAGCGTGCCGAGCTCGAACTTGGCGCGACCGGCATTGATCTTGATTCGCCCCTCGGCCGCAGTCAGTTCGACCTGCGATCCCTCGGGCAATTTCCGCGCGATATCGAACAATGTGTGCGCGGAAACGGTGATCGCGCCCGCCTGATCCACCGCTGCCGGAACGGTTTCGTCGATCTGCAGGTCGAGATCGGTCGCCATCAGCCGCAGCGACCCCTCGGCCGAGGCCTCGATCAGCACGTTCGACAGGATGGGAATCGTGTTGCGCCGCTCCACCACCGACTGGACGTGGCTGAGGCCCCTCAACAAAGTTGCGCGTTCGATCGTCGCTTTCATGTGTATTCCAAACCCCCGGGCGGCCGCCCTTGTCCAACCGTCAAATGGAATGACGGTGGAAGTTCGAGATATCCTTAACGCGAAAAAGGGCCGGGGCAAGACGCCCCGACCCTTCGTCGTGGATCATTTGTGGAGGAATCGTGCCTTAGAAGCGGAAGCCGACGCCTGCCACGATCTGGTGACGGTCGGTGTCGATGTCGAAATCATCGGTCACGCCGCCATTGCTGAGCTCGAAATTCGCGCTCGAATAGTTCGAGTAGCGATATTCGAGCTTGGCGAAGCTGTTGCGGCCGATCGCTTTTTCGACGCCCGCGCCCAGGCGCCAGCCGTCGAGCTCGAAATTCTGATCGAGCTCGGTATCGCCGTCCGACGCCAGCACGTTCAGGCGTGCATTGGTGTAACCGCCCTTGGCGTAGATCAGCATGTCGGGGCTGGCGAGCACGCCGGCGCGAACGCCGACATAGATGTCGCGCCCGGTGCCGACTTCACCAAAGCCAAAGAAATCGGGATCGCTCGAATTCGCGCGAACCTTGCCAGTCGATTCGGACAGTTCCGCTTCGACACCGATCAGCGCGCCGCCCATCGAAATATCATAGCCGGCCTCGACGCCATACAGGAAGCCGTCGACATTCTGGTCGTCGCCATCGATGTCGCTGTCCTCGCTGCTGCCGGGACGGACGATGTCGTAACCGCCGATGATCCCGATGCGCGGGCCGGTGAAGCTGGGGTTGACGTCGTCCTGGGCGAAGGCTGGTGCGGCCAGCATGGTCGACGCGATGAGCGCCGCGGCAAAAGCATTACGCATAAAAAACTCCTCATACTCAGCCCGTACATTGGGCAGGTCCTCCAAATGGTGCGCCGCCGCACAAGTTGCATGAACCCCAGATAAACGCGGAAAACCGTTGCTTTTGCGCCACAGGAACCCCTAGCTGGCGTGATGGGACGACAGGGACGCGACTTCATTGCCCGGCATGGCGAGACGGTTTTCAACGCCGCTCGGCGTCTTCAGGGCGATCATCCGCACACGCCGCTAACCCGCGCGGGATTTGCGCAGGCGGACGAGATGGGGCGGGCGTTGCGTGAAGCGCTTGGGGCGAAACCGGCGCTTACATTATGGGCATCCGACACCGGGCGGGCGTTGCAGACGCTGGCGGTGATCGCCGAGCATCTGGAGCTGGACTGGCATGGCGCGCGGCAGGAGCCGCGACTGACCGAGATCGGCATGGGGCTTTGGGGCGGGCGCTATTATGCCGACCTGCTGCCCGAATATGGGCAGGTAGTTGCCCCCGGCGGGATCTTGCGCCCCGCCCCGCAGGGCGAGGTTTACCCGCAGATTGCCCAGCGGGTGTCGGCATGGCTGGCGGATACCGATGACGATCCCGGCGACCGGCTGGTCATCATGCACGGTATTTCCAGCCGCGTGCTGCGCGGGGTGATGACCGGGGAGTCCGCGCATCCCGAATTCGACGCACCGATTGCCGCCGGTCTGCCGCAGGGGTCGGTGGTAATGATCGAGAATGGGGTCGAGACGGTCATGCATACCGGCACCGGGCACGCCCCGGCATGATGATCGCCGCGCTCATGCTGCTGGCGGCGGTGCAGGGCCAGGGCCGCGAATCGCTGGGCGTGTTCGATGGCTGGGGTGCATTCCGCGACGCCGCGCCGGCGCGCTGCTATGCAATCAGCCAGCCGGCGCAGGGCGCGCGGCGCGAAGCATTCGCCAGCGTGGCGAACTGGCCGCGTGGCGGCGCGCGCAACCAGCTCCATGTGCGCTTGAGTCGTGCCCGCGATCCACGGGCAAAGGTCACACTGTCAATCGGCGAACGCCGTTTCGAGCTTACGGCGGGGGCGAGCGATGCCTGGGCACCCGATGCCCGCACCGACGCGGCAATCGTGGCTGCGATCCGATCCAGCCGCAGCATGAGCGTCGAAAGTCTGGCAAGGGGCGGCGGCGCGTTCGCCGATGTCTATGCCCTGAAGGGTGCAGCCACCGCGATCGACGCCGCCGCCATGGGCTGCGCGCGGCGCTAGGGCACGCTGCGCAACCCGGGGGCTGCTTACTTCGCTACGGCCTGTTGTTCTGCGACGACTGCCGCCTGAACGCGCTGTTGAAGCGCCGTGTCGGCTTGGGCGGCCTGAGCGATTTCGTTGAAGCGGACGGGCGCAAGGCCGCTGGATTCAACCGCGCTGGCCATCTGTTTCTGTTTGTCGGCGGCCGGGATCGCGGCGTCCTTGCTCACCTTGTCGGCGGCGAGTGCGGCCTTGGCGAACTGCTTGATCTCGGCATCGGTCACAGGGGCAGCTGTCGCGGGCACCGGGGCCGCAGCCTCAGGTGCTGCGGGTGCGGCAGGCGCGTCCTGCGCCAGCGCGGGGGTGGCGATCAGCGTGGCACCGGCGATCAGCGTGGCACCGGCGATCAGCGCGGCATGGCGAAACTTCATCATTCGACTACTCCAAACACGGGAAAATCTTGCCCCCAACGCCAAGACTTCCCACTCGATCCCGTCGTCGCAACCCGGGATCGACGCGCCGTGGCTTGCGCGGGATGGGCCGGGGAGTGGAAATGTGCCCGATTTTTCGCTATATGTGCGATATGCAGACAGTTTCAGCGGCCCTCATGCCCATCCCCGGGCACATCGATCCCGTGCCCGTGCCGCGCAGTTTCAAGCCCCGCGCGGACGGGCGAATCGACTTGCTCGGCCTGTCGAAGCTCGACCTGCGCATGGCGCTGGAGACGGCGCAGCTGGAGCCGAAACAGGCGAAACTGCGTGCCAAACAATTGTGGCACTGGATCTACAATCGCGGCGTTACCGATTTCACGTTGATGACCGATATCGCCAAGACGATGCAGCCCTGGCTTCAGCAGCGCTTCGTCATCAGCCGGCCACAGGTGGTGGAAGCGCAGGTCTCGACCGACGGGACGCGCAAATGGCTGCTGCGATCGGACGATGCGCAGGATTACGAGATGGTGTTCATCCCGGACGCCGATCGCGGAACGCTGTGCGTGTCATCACAGGTCGGCTGCACGCTCAACTGCCGTTTCTGCCACACCGGCACGATGCGGCTGGTGCGCAACCTGGAGCCGGCGGAAATCGTCGGCCAGGTCATGCTGGCGCGCGACGCGCTGGGCGAATGGCCGAGCCAGCCCGAGGGGCGGATGCTCACCAACATCGTGATGATGGGGATGGGCGAGCCGCTCTATAATTTCGAGGTGGTGCGCGATTCGCTGAAGATCGTGATGGACGGCGACGGGCTGGCGCTCAGCAAGCGGCGCATCACGCTCTCCACCAGCGGCGTGGTGCCGATGATGGCGCGCGCGGGCGAGGAGATCGGGGTGAACCTCGCGGTATCGCTGCACGCGGTGACCAAGGAAGTCCGCGACGAGATCGTGCCGATCAACCGCAAATACGGCATCGAGGAGCTGTTGCAGGCGTGTGCCGACTATCCCGGCGCGAACAATGCGCGGCGGATCACGTTTGAGTATGTGATGCTGAAGGACAAGAACGACAGCGATGCCGATGCGCGCGAACTGGTGCGCCTCATCAAGCACTATAAGCTGCCCGCCAAGGTCAATCTGATCCCGTTCAACCCGTGGCCCGGCGCGCCCTATGAATGCTCGACGCCGGAGCGGATCAAGGCGTTTCAGCAGATCGTGTTCGGTGCCGGTATATCCGCCCCGGCGCGCACCCCGCGCGGGCGCGATATCGATGCGGCGTGCGGACAGCTGAAGACCGCGAGCGAGCGGAAATCGCGGGCGGAACTGGATCGGCTGGCCGAGGAGAAGCAGGCCGCGCTTGGCTGATCCGGCTGGGCTGGCGCTTGCCGCCGCTGCTGGAATTATTGGCGGCGCGATGAACGGGCTGGCCGGGGGCGGGTCGTTTGCGACGCTGCCTGCGCTGATCGCGCTCGGCCTGCCCGCCAACATCGCCAATGCGACGTCCAACGTGGCGCTGTTGCCGGGCGCGGCGGCGAGTGCGTGGGGGTTTCGGGACGAGTTGGGGCCGGTGGCCGGGCTGTCGGTCGCGTTGCTGGCGGGGATCACGTTCGTTGCGGGGATCGCGGGCAGCTTGTTGCTGGTACTGACCCCGACCGAGACGTTCGATATCGTCATCCCGTGGTTGTTGCTGTTCGCGTTCGTGGTGATGCTGTTCGGGAAAAGTGCGGCGGACTGGCTGCATGCCCGCGTCACGATCGGGCGGCCCACGCTGATCGCGGCGCAGTCTTTGCTGGGCGTCTATGGTGGCTATTTCGGGGGTGGCGTGGGCCTAATGACCACGGCGACCTATGGCCTGCTGGCGAATATCCAGCCGCGCGCGCTGTTTGCGATCCGCACGCTGATGCTGGCGGTGGCCAATCTGGCGGCGGCGTTCGTGTTTATCGGGTTCGCGATGATGTGGTGGTGGGCGTGCCTGCCGATGCTGGCCGGGTCGGTCATCGGCGGCTGGGCGGGCGCGGCAATCGGCAAGAAACTGTCGCCGCGTGTCGTGCGGATATGGACCTTGCTTGTGACCGCCGGAACGACGATCCTGTTCTTCGCCCGAGCCTATGGATGATCCAGCCCCACCAGCGGCCCCCACGGTCATAGCCCGCCACGCGCTGACGACGCGTATCTGGCACTGGCTGACCGCGCTCAGCGTGATCGTGCTGCTGGGCAGCGGACTGATGATCCTCAACGCGCACGGGCAGCTTTACTGGGGCGAGTATGGCGCGAACTACGACAAGCCGTGGTTCAAACTGATCTGGCTGTTTGAAACGGGGCGAGTGCCGGGGTGGCTGACGATTCCGTCGACCTACAACCTTGCGCTGGCGCGCCGCTGGCATCTCTTCTTCGCGCTGGTGCTGGGGTTCGCGCTGCTCGCCTATATGATCGTCAGCCTGCTCAACCGGCATTTCCAGCGCGACCTGCGCATCCGGGCAAGGGAGCTGGCGGCGGCGCATCTGATCGCCGATGCTAGGGCGCATGCTCGGCTGGAATTCCACGATCCGGCCAATCCGCGCGCGTACAACATCTTCCAGAAGCTGGCCTATGCCGGCGTGATCTTCGTACTGCTGCCGCTGGTGATCTTCACCGGGCTGACGATGTCGCCGGGGATGAACGCGGCGTGGCCGTGGTTGCTGGATGTGTTCGGCGGTCGGCAAAGCGCGCGGTCGATCCATTTCATCGTGTCGATGCTGCTCGCGGGGTTCATCGTCGTGCATCTGGCGCTCGTGATACTGGCGGGCGCGTTCAACGAAGTGCGGTCGATGATTACGGGCAAGTGGCTGGTGCCGAAATGACGATCATCACACGCCGCAACCTGCTGATCGCCGGGGCTGGCGGGCTGGTCGCCGGTTGCGACGCCATCGGCAAGAGCGAGGCGGGCCGTGGCCTGTTGTTCAAGGCGGAGGCGGTGCATCAAAGCCTGCAGCGCACGCTGACCGACCGCAACGCGCTGGCCCGCGAGTTTGCTGCGGCGGACCTGTCGCCGCGCTTCCGCGCCAACGGCACGACGCGTCCGGCGGGCGACGCCTATGGCGCGATGATCACCAATAATTTCGCGGACTGGCGGTTGACGGTCGACGGGCTGGTCGCGCGCCCGCTGTCGCTGTCACTCGCCGATCTGCGCATGATGCCGCAACGGGTGCAGATCACGCGCCACGATTGCGTCGAGGGATGGAGCGCGATCGGACGCTGGCACGGGCCGACGCTCTCGACCGTGCTGAACCTCGCGGGGCTGCGCGACACCGCCCGCTATCTCGTCTTTCACTGCGCCGATCTGCTGTACGGGCGGCCTTATTATGAATCGACCGATCTGATCGACGCCTTCCACCCCCAGACGATCCTGGCCTGGGCAATGAACAATCGCACATTGCCGGTGCCGCACGGTGCGCCGCTGCGCCTGCGGGTCGAGCGGCAGCTGGGCTACAAGCACGCGAAGTATGTCATGCGGATCGAGGCGGTGGCATCGCTCGACGGCATCTATGGCGGCAAGGGCGGGCTGTGGGAGGATGTCGCGGATTACGAATGGTATGCCGGGATTTAGCTTTCCGCACTTGCGAACAGGGTTCGCGGCATTAGCTTGAACCCATGGCGCTGATCGATCATTTCTTCACCCGCGCTGTGAAGCGCGGCGAGCTCACGGTAATCCATGCCGACGGCACCGCGCGCACCTTCGGCACGCCCGACCCGGAATTTGCCCCTGTCACCGTCCGTTTCACGACCCCAGGTGCCGGGCGCGGAATCGTCACCGATCCGTCGTTGGGCGCGGCGGAGGCCTATATGGACGGACGCTTGGTGATCGAGAGCGGTGACATATTGTCGCTGCTCAATCTCGTCACCGGCAACAATAAATGGGAAGAATCCAGCGCAAACCTGCACTCCAGCGCGGTCAAACGAGCGTTCAACGCGGTGCGCTTTCGCCTCGACCGGATCAACATGGCGCGGCGGTCGAAGCGCAATGTCGCGCATCATTACGACCTGTCGGGGTCGCTCTACGACCTGTTTCTCGATGCCGACCGGCAATATAGCATGGCCTATTTCACCGATCCGGCGAACGGTTTGGAACAGGCACAGGCCGACAAGAAGGCGCATATCGCCGCCAAGCTGGCGCTGGCGCCGGGGATGCGCGTACTCGATATCGGCTGTGGCTGGGGCGGTCTGGCGCTCTATCTGCACGAAAAGACCGGGGTGGAGGTGCTGGGCATCACGCTGAGCGAGGAACAGCTCAAGGTCGCGCGCGAGCGGGCCGAGGCGGCGGGCGTGGCGGACAAGGTGAAATTCGAGCTGATCGACTACCGCCACGTCACCCCTCAGAAATTTGGCGGCACGTTCGACCGCATCGTCTCGGTCGGCATGTTCGAGCATGTCGGCACGGCGCATTACCGGACCTTTTTCCGCAAATGCCGCGAGATGATGACCGTGGAGGGCGTGATGCTGCTCCACACCATCGGTCGCGCCGGCGCACCGGGCGTCACCGACGCGTTCACCGCCAAATACATCTTCCCCGGCGGCTATATCCCCGCGCTGTCGGAAATCCTGCGCGGGCATGAAGGGTTGCGGTTCTTCCTGACCGACGTTGAAGTGCTGCGGCTGCATTACGCCTACACGCTTCAGCGCTGGTACGACCGCGCGATGGCGGCGCGGGCGGAGATCGTCGCGCTATACGACGAGCGCTTCTTCCGCATGTGGACCTTCTACCTCGCTGGATCACTGATCGCGTTCCGCAATGGCGGGCTGGTCAATTATCAGCTGCAATATTCGCGCTCGCGGACGGCATTGCCAATCACGCGGGATTACATGGCGGAGGCGGAGAAAGGGCTGCGGTAGCCGCTACTTGACCCACAGCTGCTCCCCATCCGCACCCATATGCGCGGCCAGTTCGGCGCGGGCGATCTTGCCGTCCTTATCGGTATCGACCGCAACAAACCACGCATCCGCGCGGGCGAAGGCGGGGAGGCGGGCTTCGACGGAGGCGCGCGGGTCGCTCGCCTTTTTCGCCTTTTGCGCGGCGGTGAACGTCGCGTCGGTGCTGGCGTCGAAGTCGAACCGCGCACGAACCTCGTCGCGTTCGATGCTGCCATCCTCGTTCAGGTCGAGATCGGCAAAGCGTTCGGCGACGCGGCGGTCCGCCTCAGCCTTGGGAAGCGGGCCGGGGGCGACACCCATTGGCTGGGTCTGTAATGCGAGCAAAGTGAGGGCGATCAACATTGCCCCTGCATAGCCGAACCGGCATGACTGGCAATTGAACGGTCAGATTCGTTGCAGCTACGTTGAAGCGGCACCGGCCCGCTCCCCCACCCGGCCACCCACAGCATATTATCGAATGGGTGGCCGGGTGGGGGAGCGGGCCGGTGCCGCCTGACTAAACCGGATATTTCGCGTTCATCCAGGCGAGCGAGTCGCGTGTCATTTCCTCTAGAACGCCCATGTCCACATCGGCCAGCTTGTTGATGTACAGACACGATTTGCCGTTCTTGTGCTTGCCCAGCCGCGCGAGTTGCTCGTCCTGCTCCGCCGCGCCGGTGAGGATGTAGAGCACCTGCTGCGCCTTGCGCGGCGAAAAGCCCAGGCGGCACATCGTCCCTTCATGGCCGCTGTCATATTTATAGTGATAGCTGCCAAAGCCGATGATGGATGGTCCCCACATGCGCGGTGCCTCACCGGTAATCCGTTCCATCATCGCGCAGACGATCTTGGCATCCGCACGTCGCGTCGCGTCGGGCACAGCGTCGATAAAGTCGGCGACGGTGATTGCGGTGGGTTTTGTCTTGATGTCCGCCACTGGATTCTTCCCGAATTCGCCGCGACGATAGCTATTTCAGCCATGTCCGCAACGTTGTTACTTGCCGCTATCGTTACGATCTCGTTTCGACTATCCTGCGACTCGGCTGGGGGGCCGTCAAGATGGACGAGGGGAGTCACGACCGGGTAGTCGCCGCGCTGTTTGCTGCGGCAACGGGCGAAGCAAGCTGGATATCGACACTGGGAACGGCCGCCGATTGTTTCGGGCACAGTGCCGCCGTGATGACGATGCAGGACGCGGCGACCGGCATTTTCACGGCCGAATGCCACGGCCGCGCGGCTGATTATGCGAACAACCACTATGCCAGCGAGCTGTTCGCCAACGACCCGCGCACCCCGTATCTACTGGGGGTAAAGCCGGGCTCGATCTATTTCGATCACGCACTCTACGATGTCGATGCGATCAATCGCGACCCGAATTGCCGCCGCAGCGTCGATGCGCTGGGCGTGAAGTACCAACTGGGCATGGTGGTGCGGCTGCCGCACGGCGGGCCGGGCTATTTCACGCTGCTGAGCACCGCGGCTGAGGGGCATGCGACGGTCGAGACGATCGCGGCCTTTCGGCGGATCGCGCCGTTCGTGGAACAGGCATGCGCGCTAGGCCAGGTGACCGAACTTCGCGCGGCGACGCAGATCGCGTTGATCGAGGCGCTGTCGCGGCGGGCCGACGGCGTGGTCCTGCTCGATCGCACGGGGGCACCGGTGTTCGTGAACGAAGCTGCGGCCGCGATCTTCGCGCAGGATGACGGGCTGGCGTGGAACGGCGGCGCGCTGGCGGCGCGGCGCGGGCCGGAGACGCGCCGTCTGCACGGGCTGATCCGCAGTGCGGCGCTGGCGATGGCCGGGGATGGCGGGCCACCGGGCGGCGTGACGCTGATTAACCGGCCGTCGGGACTGCGCCCGTATCTGGTTCGGGTGATGCCGACACCGGCCAGCGAACGCTTTCTGTCCGCGCACAGCATTGCCTGCGTGGTCCATATCCATGATCTGGCACGGATTGACGTGCCACTGACGGCGACGCTGACCGCCACCTTCGGCCTGACCGCGCGGGAGGCCGATCTGGCGATCGCGTTGATCCAGTGTGCCAGCCTGCATCCGGCCGCAGCGCGAGCGGGGATGGCGCTCAACACGGCGCGCAATCACCTGCATTCGATCTTCGAGAAATGCGGCGCGACCAATCAGGCGGAGCTTATTCAACTGCTTGGCCGCCTCGCCTGACACTCCGGCGGCTGGTCCGATCGGACCATATGGCGCGTATCGACATGCCGGGCGGGTGGGCGGACACCATCGTCCTGCCACACGGGCCAACGCCCGACCCTGACGATACCGCAGCCCATAAGGGTTCGCGGACCTAGCAAAGGGCCTGCCATGAAAAAGATGCTGTCCGCCGCCGTCCTGCTTGCCTTGCTGTCGAGCGCCAGTCCGGCGATCACTCAGGTCAAGCCGAAGCCGCGCCCGATGATGTGCCCAGATCCGCAATATCAGACGATCGCGCCCGCCAGCGCTTCGCCCGTGCAAAGCCAGTTCACGCCTGCCGTATGGGGGGTGGCGCGCACCAATTTGAACGGGACGGCGCAGAACAAGATGTTTCTCCACACCTTCCAGTGGAAAGATGACGGCTGCTGCCAGGTAATGAGCGGCAAGGTGACGATCCGCATGAAATCGCTGGCGGTGGCGTCCGCCAGAACGGCGTCGGACGCGGGCAATGACTCGTTCGGCCTGTGGCATAACGGTGCCGGTATCGCCGGATCGGGTGGCTATATCTGGCCGCTCGGCACCCCGGCCGGGACGGTCGTGACCAAGACGATCGTACTCACCCCGGCGATGCTGGCGATGATGAACAGCAACAACACCATCAGCGTCGCGGTGCAGGACGACACGATGGTGCAGGCCGTTCAGATTCAGCTCGACCGCTGCTGCCTGACCAAAAAGCGCTGAACCCGGCCCCCGGTCGCGCGGGGTGACTTTCGGTGACTGCACGCGCTAGGGGCGCGGACGTGCAACCGTCCGCGCCCCTTGTCCTGTCCCGCCGCTCGATTTTCGCGCAGGCATGGCCGATCATGCTCGGCCAGACGACGGTGCCGCTGGTCGGGCTGGTCGATACGGCGGTGATCGGCTGGACCGGCGATGCGGTGGCGCTCGCCGGGGTGGCGCTGGGCGTGGCGGTCATCAATTTCATCTTCTGGGCGTTCGGCTTTCTGCGCATGGGGATGACCGGACTGACCGCACAGGCGCATGGGCGCGGGGATGCCGGGGAAACTAACGCACTGCTGGCGCGGGGCGTAGCGGCGGGGCTGGCGATCGGCGCGGTGCTGGTGGCGCTGCAAATCCTGATCGTGCCACTGGCGCTGTCGGTGATGGCGGGCAGCGGCGGGCTGGATGCGGCGGCACGTGATTTCGTGACGATGCGCTTTCTGGGTGCCCCCGCCGCGCTGGGCTTCTATGCGATTGCGGGCTGGCTCTATGGGCTGGGGCGGACGCGCGAGAGTCTGGTGATCCAGATCGTGATGAACGTGGCGAACGCCGCGCTCGACATCCTGTTCGTATGGCATTTCGACATGGGGGCGGCGGGTGTCGGGCTGGGGACGGCGCTGGCCGAATGGATCGCGTTGCTGCTGGGCCTCGCCGTCGTGGTGCGAATTGTCGGGATGCGTGCGCTGCTGGGGCAGCGGGCCGATTTCTTCGACAGAGCCGCGTGGCGGCGGCTGTTCGCGGTCAATGCCGACATCATGATCCGCACGATCGCGCTGCTGATCCTGTTCCTGTGGCTGGCGAATGCGGGCGCGCGGCTGGGCGCGGTCCAACTGGCGGCGAACCATGTGCTGATCCAGTTCGTCAGTCTGTTCGCCTTCGTCCTCGACGGTTTCGCCTTCACCGCCGAATCGCGCGTGGGCATGGCGGTCGGGGCGGGGTCGCGGCGCGACCTGACGCGCGCGATGCGGCTGACGGGGGAGTTTTCGCTCGGCTTCGGGTTGCTCGCCACGATCCTGTCGGTGGTGTTCGGCGGCGTGCTGATCGACCTGCTCACCACCAATGCAGCGGTGCGCGCGGCGGCACGCGATGTGTTGCCGCTCGCCGCACTCGCCGCAACAATCGGGGTCCCGGCATGGCTGCTCGACGGCGTTTTCATCGGCGCGACACAGGGGCGGGCGCTGCGCAATGCCGCGATTCTGGCGACATTGCTGTATATCGGGACCGACCTGTTGCTGCGACCGTTGGGGGCGACGGGGCTGTGGCTGGCGCTGCTGGCCAGCTATATTTTCCGTGCGGTGGCGCTTGGCGCGTATCTGCCACGTTTGTTCGCCGGTGTTGCCGAAGCGCCGCAGCGGCCCTAGAGGCGCTGCCACTTCACCTCTGGAGCATTCAAGTCATGGCCGACAAGATCAATCGCGTGGTTCTCGCCTATTCGGGCGGTCTCGACACCAGCGTGATCCTGAAATGGCTGCAACAGGAATATCAGTGCGAAGTCGTCACCTTCACCGCCGATCTGGGGCAGGGCGAGGAGCTGGAGCCGGCGCGCAAGAAGGCGCTGGATGCCGGGGTGAGGCCCGAGCACATCTATATCGACGATCTGAAGGAGGAGTTCGTCCGCGACTTCGTCTTCCCGATGATGCGCGCCAATGCCCTGTATGAAGGCCTCTACCTCCTCGGCACCTCGATCGCGCGCCCGCTGATCTCGAAGCGCCTGATCGAGATCGCCAAGGAAGTGAATGCCGACGCCGTCAGCCACGGCGCGACCGGCAAGGGCAACGATCAGGTGCGTTTCGAGCTGTCGGCCTATGCGCTGAACCCCGACATCAAGGTTATTGCCCCCTGGCGCGAGTGGAATTTGACCAGCCGTACCAAGCTGATCGAGTTTGCCGAACAGCACCAGATTCAGGTGACCAAGGACAAGCGCGGCGAATCGCCTTTCTCGACCGACGCCAACCTGTTGCACACGTCGTCCGAGGGCAAGGTTCTTGAAGATCCGTGGGATGAAACTCCTGACTATGTCTATTCGCGCACGGTGAACCCGGAGGATGCACCGGACACGCCCGAATATATCACCATCGATTTCGAGAAAGGCGACGGCGTCGCGGTGAACGGCGTTGCCCTGTCGCCCGCGAATTTGCTGGCCGCGCTCAACGAACTGGGTCGGAAACATGGCATCGGGCGGCTCGATCTGGTCGAGAACCGCTTCGTCGGTATGAAGTCGCGCGGCATGTACGAGACGCCGGGCGGCACGATCTATCACCTCGCGCATCGCGGCATCGAATCGATCACGCTGGATCGTGGCGCGGCGCATCTGAAGGACGAATGGGCACCGCGCTATGCCGAGATGGTCTATAACGGCTTCTGGTTCGCGCCGGAGCGTGAGATGATGCAGGCCGCGATCGACTTCAGCCAGGAAAAGGTCGCCGGGACCGTGCGGCTGAAGCTTTACAAGGGTGGCGTCAGTGTCGTCGGGCGCAAATCGCCTTACTCACTGTACAGCGAAAAGGTCGTGACGTTCGAGGACGATCAGGGTGCCTATGACCAGCGCGACGCGGCCGGTTTCATCAAGCTCAATGCGCTGCGGCTGCGCTTGCTGGGACGGCGCGAGGACTGATCGGTCAGCCGAACAACCAGCGGCCCATCAGGCGGTCGAACGGAAAGGTGAAGAAACCGGCGATCAGCAGCGCGCCGGTCACCATGCCGCGTACCGACCGGCGGTGCGTGGTGATGCGATGCGTCGCCGCCGACCACCAGATCAGCGGCGCTGAGACGACGACATAGGCCGAAATCAGGTGGATGAAGCTGAAATGGCCCGGATTGGTGCCGGTCAGCCCGAATGACAGCAGCGCGCTCAGGAACATCGCGCCGACCCAGATGCGCCCCAGCCAGCGGTGCCGCTGATCGCCGCGCCGACCGAGCAGGATGACCGGGGTCAGCGCCAGCGCGACGGCGACCGTCGCCAGATGCGGCCACACCTGCCACGGCACCAGCGCCCATTCGCGATAGCCCCGCGCCAGCGCGACGATCACGGCCAGTAACAGCGCGATGGCCCCGAATGCCAGAATCTGTTCGTAGCGATCTGCACTAAGCGGCTTTGTGCGCGGCGTCTGTGCGATGCTTGCCATGCTTCCCCCCGGATTGACACGGGATGCTAACGCGGCACGCGCCGAAATGGAATGACCGACGGCCCTGTCCAGATGTTTAGCGGGCAATTAACCATCATGCCCTAGCCCGGTTGACGGAGGGCCGATGGAACAGCGTGCCACACGCCATTCAACAATGCGGAACATGGGGCTGGCGGTGGCGCTTGCGCTGTTGCTGACCGCTGTCTGGGCGGCGCGCGACTGGGCGGCGCTGTCGGCACTGCAATTGCCCGATACCGATGATATGATGCGGTTGCAGCAGATCCGCGACTGGGTCGGCGGACAGGCGTTCTACGATCTGGCGCAGCATCGGCTGGGACTGGCGGGACTTGAGATGCACTGGTCGCGGCTGCCCGACCTGGTGCCCGCCGCGATCGTCGCGTTGCTGGCACCATTGCTGGGTGGTCATATCGCAGAACTGGCGGCGGTACTCCTCTGGCCTGCATTGTTGTTCGTTGCCGCACTGGCGCTGATCGGATCGATCGCGCGGGTGCTCGACGTGTCGGCGCAGGTGGCGATTGTGGTTGCGGCTTTGGCCTATCCGGCGAGCGCGCTGTTCGTGCCGGGGCGGATCGACCATCACGGGTTACAGCTGGTGTTGCTGCTGGTGCTGGTGCGTGCGGTACTTGGCGAGGGTGGCTGGCGCGCGGGTGTTGCGGCTGGCCTGGCGAGTGCCGCCAGTTTGGCCGTTGGCCTAGAGACCGCACCATTGCTGGCGATCGGTGGCGGCGTGATCGTGTGGCGCTGGATCATGGGCGAAGACGATCGGATGGCCGGTTATGCCACGGCGCTGTTCGGCGGATTGCTGCTGGCGGCGCTGACGCTGCGGACGAGCGGCTGGGACTATCCGGCATGCGACGGGTTCGATGCGATGCTGTGGCGCGCGGCGCAGATTGCGGCGGCGGCACCCGTCTTGCTGGCGGCAGCTGGTCGCTGGATTGCGCCGGGGCGTGGCCGACTCCTGGCTGCGCTGGTTATAGGCGGCGTTGCAATGGCGGCAGCGCTTGCTGCGTCGCCGGGGTGCCTCAGCCCCTATGGCGAGGTCGATCCGCTGCTCGCGCGACTGTGGCTGTCGCAAGTGGCGGAGGCACAGCCATTGTTCGGCGCGAGCCTGGTCCATGCGATCGGCTATGCCGGGCTGTTGTTCGCGGGATTGGCGGCAACTGCGCTGATGTGGCGGCGTGAGCGGCGGGAAGCATGGTTGATCCTAGGCGCATTTCAAATCGTATCGCTGGCGTTGATGCTGCTACAATTGCGCGGTGCCTATGCCGGGGCGATGCTGGCCGCCCCCGCGTTGGCAGGCTTGATCGCGGTGGCGCGTGCGCGCGGGCCGTTGCCGCTGGCGGCGGCGTGGATTGTGTCGGCGGGGTTCGTCTATCCGATGCTGGGCGGACTGATGACGCCATCGACGGCGGGCAAGGGGGCTGGCTGCGATCCGGCACCGGCGCTGGCCCGACTTGCGGCGCTGCCTGCGGGTCGCGTGGCGGCGTCGGTGGATTTCGGAGCCTATGCGTTGGCGGGAACCGGGCAGCAAATGTTGGCCGCGCCCTACCACCGCAATGCCAACGGGATATTGAGCGCCTATCGCCTGTTCGTGCTGCCCGATGACCGCGCGGCCGCTTATGCCGCGCGGCTCGACATCGCCCATGTCGTTTATTGCCCCGGCGGCTTGCCCGAACTGGGCGAGCCAAAGCGCGGCACTGGCCGCGCGATACTCGATTTTGGCCGCACGCCGGGCTGGCTGACCCGGCTGTCGCCAGCGGATGAGGCGATGGCGGTCTATGCCGTACGGCGCGCACCGTGACGCGCTGGTGGGAAAGCCGCGCGTTCGTTGTTGCCGCGCTGATCGCGTCGGTGCTGCCGCTGTTATGGACGTCGCTGCCGCCGCTATCCGATTTGTCTGGACATATCGGACGCTACCATATCGCCAGCGCGATTGGCGGGTCCGCCGATCTGGCGCGACACTGGGCATTTGAATGGGCGCTGATCGGCAATCTCGGCGTCGATCTACTGGTCCACGCGCTCGCGCCGCTGATCGGGGTGGAGGGCGCGGCGCGACTGATCGTGACGCTGATCCCGCTCTTGTGGGCTAGCGGTTTGATCCTGATCGCGCGCGCGGCAGATGGACGGCTGTCGCCCGCCGCCGCCTTCGCTTTCCCTTTGGCCTATGGCTTTCCGTTTCAATTCGGCTTCGTCAATTTCATGCTGGCGGCGGGGCTGGCGTTGCATGCGCTGGCGCTGTGGATCTGGATGGGGCGGCGCGGGCGGGTAAGGCTCCGCGCCGTGCTGTTCGTGCCGATCGCTTGCGTGCTGTGGATCGCGCATAGCTTCGGCTGGGCGATGTTCGGGCTGTTCGCATTCGCGGCAGAGGTCATGCGGTTGCGTGATTCCGGCTGGCTGCATGCGATGCTTCGCGCCGGGCTGTCCTGCCTGCCGCTGGCGCTTCCGCTCGCTGCGATGATCGGCGGATCGCCAAGCGAACCCTGGGCATGGGACTGGACGGCGAAGCTCAGCTGGGTGCCCTCGCTGCTGCGCGAACGCTGGAAATGGTGGGACGTGGCGTGCGCGATCCTGTTGTTCGGCATATTGTGGATGGCGGTGCGCGACCGGCGGTTGCGGTTCGATCCGGTGATCGGCATCGCGGCGCTGGCGGGGTTCGTCGCCTTCCTGGCGCTGCCGCGTCTCGCGCTGGGCGGGGCGTATGTCGATATGCGGATGCTGGCGCCCGCCGTGGCGTTGGCGCTGGTCGCGATCCGGGTGAAGCCGGGGCACGAGGTGTTCGACCACAGGCTGGCGTTGGCGGCGACGGCGTTCCTTGCGTTTCGCACGATTACCTCGACCGCGGCGATGATCCTGTTCGCGCAGCCGCAAGCGGCGGCGCTGGAGGCGGTGCCGCATATCCCCCGTGGCGCGGCGGTGCTGGTGCTGGTCAATCAGCCCTGCACCACCGAATGGGCCGACCGGCGGCTGGGGCATATTGCGGGGATCGCGGTCGCGCGGCGCGATATCTTCGAAAATGGGCAATGGACGATCGGCGGCCAGCAATTGTTGCAGCACCACCACCCGGATGCCGAGCTTTATGCCAGCGATCCGTCGCAACTCGTCTATCCGGACAGCTGCGATTTCAAACAGACGCGGTTCGACGCGGCGGTGCGTGATTTCGACCGGGGGACGTTCAACTATGTGTGGACGCTCGATTTTCCGGCGCAGCGGCAGCTTGCACCCGATGTAAAGCGGGTGTGGTCGAACGGCGTCTCCGCAATTTATGCGGTGGATCGCAATCCAAGCCGCTTGCCGGTGGGTGCTGCGCCGCAGTAAGTGCGGGGGATGCAAGGGGGCACCGACACACTGCGCTGGTGGCAGACGCGCTGGTTCGTACTGTTCGCGGCGATCGCCGCAGCGGTCCCGTTATTGTGGCCGGACATCCCGCCGCTCGTCGATCTGCCTGGGCACATGGCGCGCTATCGCGTGCAGTTGAGCCATGACGAAGTGCCGTGGCTGAACGACTGGTATAATTTCGAGTGGAGCCTGATCGGCAATCTCGGCATCGACCTGCTCATCATTCCGCTTGAGCCGATTTTCGGACTCGAGCTGGCGGTAAAGCTGATCGTGATTACCATCCCGGTGCTGACCGTCACCGGATTGTTGTGGATCGCGCGCGAGGTGCATGGGCGGATTCCCGCGACGGCTTTGTTCGCATTGCCGCTGGCCTACAACTACGCCTTCCACTTCGGCTTCGTGAATTTCGGGCTGTCGATGGCGCTGGCGCTCAACGCGTTTGCGCTGTGGCTGCGGCTGGCGCGGCTGGGCAAGTTTACCCTGCGCAGCGTCATCTTCGTGCCGATCGGCATGGTGATCTGGGTCACGCACACCTTTGGCTGGGGAACGCTGGGCGTGTTGTGCTTCGCCGCCGAATTGATCCGCCAGCACGACAAACAGGGGCCGCGAGACGGGCCGTGGCATACGGATTTCTTCCAGCGCTGGGTAGTGCCCTGGATTCGCTCCGGCGTGCAGTGTCTCGTCCTCGCACCGCCCGCTCTGCTCATGCTGGCGTGGCGCACTGCCGGGGACGTCAGCGGCCAGACCGGCGACTGGTTCAACTGGCGCGCGAAAACCTGGTGGGTGCTGATGGTGATGCGCGACCGCTGGCAGCTGTTCGACATCGCCTGTCTCGCGGTTCTGTGGCTGATCCTCTTCAAGGGTGTGCGCGACCCGAATATCGAATATTCGCGGCATTTGGGGCTGTCGGCGCTGTTCCTGATCGCGGTGTTCGTGCTGCTGCCGCGCGTAGTGTTCGGCTCGGCCTATGCCGACATGCGGCTGGCCCCGTATATGATCGCCATCGCATTGATTGCATTGCGGCCAAAGCCCGGCCTGTCGATACGCGGGGCCAGCGCGCTGGCGGTGGCGGGGCTGATCTTCTTCGTCGTACGGATGGGCGCGACGACGTGGAGCTATGCGCTGTACGACAAGGCCTATGACCGCGAACTGAAGGCGCTGGCGCATGTGCCGGAGGGGGCGAAGCTGCTGAGCTTCGTCGGGGAGACCTGTTACAACGAATGGACGATGACGCGGCTGCAGCATCTGCCCGGCATCGCAATGGTGCGAAAACTCGCTTATACCAACGACCAATGGTCGATGGCCGGGGGGCAGTTGTTGACGGTGCGCTACAAAAAAGCCCGCGGTTTCAGCCACGACCCCTCACAGATCGTGACCGACACCAAATGCCCGCGCGAATGGTGGCGGCCGGTGGCAGTCAGCCTCGCCCGCTTCCCGCGTCATGCCTATGACTATTTGTGGGTCATCAGTCCGCCGCCTTATGACAAAAGGTTGGAAAAGGGGCTGATCCCGGTGTGGCGCGACGGGACCAGCGCGCTGTTCAAGATCGACCATGCGACGCCGGCGGTGCAGCTGAACCCGGACGATCTGGGTCCGTATCATCACCAGATCCAGCGGATCCGAGACTTTCTGAAGCGCGACAAGCAGAAACAGATCGAGGCGTGGAAAGCGGCTGAAAAGCCGGTCTAACCGCCCCGTTTGAACGGCGTCAGCTCGCCCAGATATTCCTGTTCATGTGCGACCGCCTGTTTCTCGCGCTCCAGATATTCGGCGATGGCGCGGCGAAAGCCGGGATCGGGAATATAGTGTGCCGACCATGTCGTGACCGGAACATAGCCGCGCGCCAGCTTGTGTTCGCCCTGCGCCCCCGCCTCGACACGGGGCAGGCCGCGTTCGATCGCGGCGTCGATCGCCTGATAATAGCATAGCTCGAAATGGAGGAACGGCACTTCCTCGGAGCAGCCCCAGTAACGACCATATAAGGCATCGCCACCGATCAGGTTCAGCGCGCCTGCGATGGGACGGCCATCGCGCTCGGCTAGCATCAGGATGAGCTTGTCGCCCATCGTTTCGCCCAGCATCGAAAAGAATGGGCGGGTGAGGTAGGGCTGGCCCCATTTGCGGCTGCCGGTATCCTGATAGAATATCCAGAATGCGTCCCAATGCGCCTCGGTGATCTCCGCGCCGGTCAGATGGCGAAAGATCAGGCCGTCGCGAGCGCGTTCGCGTTCCTTGCGGATCGCCTTGCGCTTGCGCGACGACAGCGCCGACAGGAAATCGTCGAAGCTGGCATAGCCGTCATTGTGCCAGTGAAATTGTGTCCCCGCGCGCGCCAGCCACCCGGCCTCCTCGAACAGCGGCAGTTGTGCATCCTCGAGAAAGGTGGCGTGGACCGAGGACAGCCGGTTCTGATCCGCCACCGCCTCCAGCCCCGCAATCAGCGCCGGAGCGAGTGCCGCGTCGCGCAGCAGCAGGCGAGGACCGGGGACGGGGGTAAACGGCGCGGCGACCTGAAGCTTGGGATAGTAACGCCCGCCCGCCCGCTCCCATGCATCGGCCCAGGCGTGATCGAACACATATTCGCCCTGACTGTGGCTCTTGCCATAGGCCGGAGCGATGGCGGCGGGCGTGCCGTCGGGACCGTCGATAACGATGGGCAGAGGCTGCCAGCCGGTTTCCGCCGTGGCCGAGCCGGAGCGTTCGAGCGCCGCAAGGAAGGCATGGCTCACGAACGGGTTGGCATCGCCCGCACACGCATCCCATTGCGCCGCCGGGATCGACGTGACTCCTTCGGCGATGCGGGCGGTTACGGGTTTCGGCACGGAGCCTATGTAGGTTGGTCGTGTGGGAGTTGAACCAGTGGGCGGCCATCCTCGGGCCAGCTTTTCACCATGATCTCGCGCCGCGGCACTGGAATGTCGATGCCGTTCTCCTTGAACAGCCACCATAGCCGGTTGAGGATGTCCGAGGTCACGTTGCCGACGCCGCCCTCCGGATCGCTGATCCAGGCGAGAATTTCATGCTCGACGGCATATTCGCCGAAGCTGGTTAGCCAGACATTGGGCGGCGGGCGGGTGAGGACGCGCGAGCTGTCTGCAGCGGCCCGCAGCATGAGTTCCTGCGCCAGCTTCAGGTCGGTTTCGTAACCGACGCCGACGGGGATGCGAACGCGGACGTTGCGGTCGGAGAAGGACCAGTTCTCGACCTCCTGAGTCATCAGATTCTCGTTCGGAATCAGATGCTCTTTGCCGTCGCGGGTGATGACGCTGACCGCGCGCACGCCGATCTTGTTGACCCAGCCGAAACTGTCACCGACGACGATGACGTCGCCCGGCTTGATCGAGCGGTCCATCAACAGGATGATCCCGGCGATCAGATTGCCGACGGTCTTTTGCAAACCGAAACCGACCGCGAGGCCGAGCGCGCCGGAGAAGACGGCGAGGCTGGTCAGGTCGATGCCCAGCAGATCGACGCCGAAGAAAAATGCGATGACGACGACGATGATGCTGGCGAGTTTCTGGAACAGCAGTTTCTGCGTCGCGTCGAATCCGCGCGTCTGGCCGATCGAATGCGCGATGACGCGGTTGGCGAGCCGCGCGCCGGCGTAAAGCGCGACCGCCGTCACCAGCAACGTCGCCACCGCAAGCAGCGAGATGCGTCGCCGGCCGACATCCATGCCGATCCGGTCGAGCGTATCGGTGATGACGTTGAAGCCGCCGATCGCGTGGCTGAGAATGGCGACGAAGATCATCAGCGCAGTCGCCCATGCCATCCAGCGCGGCGTGTGCAGCCCGCGCAGGAATACCATCGCGGTCATTGCCGCCGCCGATCCGAGCGCGATGCCGAGCAGCAGCGACGCGACCACGGTCCATGGCCAGACATTGACGATGATGGCGAGCAACAGTGCGGCGCTGCCATGACGCACGAGCGTGTGCATCCGGTGCGCCAGCCCTTCGACATGGTCGCCCACGCGCTTGTGCCATTGCGCCGCGAGCAGGGGGCCAAGGCGTCGTCCGGCGAACCAGCCGATGGCGAGCGCGAGCAGCGCAAAGCTCCCCGCAATTGCGCCCTCGATCAGTTCGGCGTTGCTTGGCGCGTGGACGCCATTCGCGGCGAGCCAGCGGGCGAGGCTGGCAGGGATCACCGGGAGGGTCACCGCGCCGCCCGGAAGCGGTCGAGACCGGCGGCAAGATCGGCGATCAGGTCGGCGGGGTCCTCAAGGCCGATCTGGAGCCGGACCAGCGGCCCTTCGGCTTGCCAGCCGGTCGCGGTGCGGATGCGTTCGGGATCGACCGGGATCGCCAGACTCTCGAACCCGCCCCAGCTATAGCCAATGCCGAACAACTCCAGCCCGTCGATCAATGCGGCACGCGATGCTTCGTCGCCGCCGTTGAGGACGAAGGCGAACAGGCCGGACGGCCCCTTAAAATCGCGCAGGAACAGGTCGTGGCCGGGGCAGGAGGGCAAAGCGGGGTGGAGCACGCGGGCGACTTCCGGCCGCGTCTCCAGCCAGCGGGCGATCTCAAGCGCACCCTCGCCATGATGCTTCAACCGCACCGCCATCGTGCGCAATCCGCGCGCGCCGAGCCAAGCATCGTCGGGACTGGCGGTCTGGCCAAGCTGGAAGCTAGTCGCGCGCAATTTCTCCCAATGGCCGGGGGCGGCGGTGACGCTGCCGAGCATCACGTCCGAATGGCCGACGATATATTTGGTGCAGGCGAGGATCGAGAGATCGATGCCTTTTTCGATCGCCGGGAACAGCAATGGCGTGGCCCAGGTATTGTCGAGCAACGTCGTCACCCCGCGCGCCTTCGCTGCCGCGACGATTGCGGGCACGTCCTGCACCTCGAAGGTCAGACTGCCGGGGGTCTCCATGAAGATCGCGCGGGTGTTGTCGCCGATCAGCGCGGCGATGCCGCCGCCGATCAAAGGGTCGTAATAGCGCGTGGCGACGCCGAAGCGTTTCAGGAATGTCTGCGCGAAGCTGCGGGTAGGGTCATAGACGCTGTCCGCCAGCAGCAACTCGTCGCCGGGGGAGAGCACGGACAGCAGCGCGGCGGAAACCGCGGCTACGCCCGAAGGATAGAGAAAAGTGGCCTCCGCGCCCGGCTCCAGTTCGGTCAGCGCGTCGGCCAGGCTCCATTGGGTCGGCGTGCCGCGACGGCCATAGAACAGGCGGTGATGCGTGTCCTTGCCAGCGGCGGCGCGAAGCTGGGCGACATTGTCGTAGAGGATCGTCGACGCGCGCCACACCGGCGGGCTGACGATCCCTTGCGTCCATTCCGGCCGACGGCCCGCACCAACGACCTTCGTCCCATCGCCCTTGCTCATGCTGCGCCGGTCGCCTTTGGGGTTGCAGGATCGGAACCCCATTCGGCCCAGCTGCCGTCGTATAGAGAGGCCGGGTGACCAAGCAGATGGAGCGCGAAAACGATGACGGCGGCGCTGATGCCGGAGCCGCAGGTGGCGATCACCGGGCGTTCGACCTCGACCCCCTCATCCTCGAACAATGCGCGGATGCTGGCCGGGTGTTTCCAGGTGCCGTCCGGATTGAAGAAAGCGGAATAGGGGATGTTGGCACTGCCCGGAATGTGACCGCTGGCAAGGCCGGGACGGGTTTCGGGTTCGGTCCCGTGGAAACGTTCCGGCGAGCGGGCATCGACGAGTTGTTCGGCGTGGGTGGTCAAATTGGCGCGAACCTGATCCAGCGTGCGGACATGCGATGGATCGAGCCGGACATCGACCGCACCGCGGGAAACGCGTGAATTTGCCGACTGAAGCGGGTTACCCTGCGCTTTCCAGCGTTGCAGTCCGCCGTCGAGAATAGCGACATTGTCGAATCCGAACGTGCGAAGCATCCACCATGCGCGGGTCGATGTGTGGTGGGGCGCGTTGTCATAGATGACGATGCGCAAAGTTGCGTCCGCGCCGAGACTCGACATTTCCCCGGCAAAAAGTTCGGCGGGCGGAAGCATCGTCGGCAGGGCTGTCGTCTTGTCAGAGATCGCGTCGATGTCGAAGAACTGCGCGCCGGGGATATGTGCCGCCGCATATTCCGCTCGGGCGTCGCGGGTGACCCCGGGCAGGAACCAGGTCGCGTCGAAAATCCGCAGGTCGGGTGCGCCCAATTCTGCGGCGAGCCATTCGGTCGTTACCAAAGCGTCCATCCGCTCGTCCTAGTCCCGTTTCCGCGCGAGTGGAAATGCATTAGAGGGTTGGCATGACCCCGACCCATCTTGGCCAGCACAGCGCCCTGCCCGCAACGCCCGACGAAGCGGTGCTCGATTATGTTCCCAATCCGCGCACCGGGACCGACTATCTGGTGCGCTTTGCCGTGCCGGAGTTCACCTCGCTGTGCCCGATCACCGCCGCGCCCGATTTCGCGCATCTGGTGATCGACTATGTGCCGGATGCGACCATCGTCGAATCCAAATCGCTGAAGCTGTTCCTGGGCAGTTTCCGCAACCACGGCGCGTTTCATGAAGATTGCACGGTCGGTATCGGCGCGCGGCTGTTCGCGGAAATGAAGCCCAAATGGCTGCGGATCGGCGGATACTGGTATCCGCGTGGCGGCATCCCGATCGACATATTCTGGCAGTCTGGCGAGCCGCCGGTCGGCGTCTGGATTCCGGCGCAGGACGTACCGGGATATCGCGGGCGCGGCTGAACGCCGGATTAATTCGCTTCATCGCAACCGAAGTATGTTGCAATGCAACATGGGTGCAACCATAT
Source organism: Sphingomonas sp. LT1P40 (assembly GCF_036663835.1). NCBI lineage: Bacteria > Pseudomonadati > Pseudomonadota > Alphaproteobacteria > Sphingomonadales > Sphingomonadaceae > Alteristakelama > Alteristakelama amylovorans. Next base: position 2,049,747 of record NZ_JAXOJT010000001.1, on the reverse strand, counting down.
TGTAATCAGGTCGTTTGGGAGACTCGATAGCGGTGCTAGCCGCTTGATCCATGTTGCTATTGCGAAGGAGTGAGGGATGGCGCAGCGCGCAGACCTGCCGGTAGGGAATGATCCTGCTGTGAGCCACATCGCGCTGATCGGCAATTTCCTTCCGCGTAAATGCGGCATCGCCACCTATACCACTGATACCTACAATGCGCTCAAGGCGCGTTATCCCGACATGCAGGTCGATGTCTGGGCGATGGACGACCATCCCGGCCTTTACGCCTATCCGCCCGAAGTGACGGGGGCGATCCCGCAGCACGACCGTTCCGCCTATCTGGAAACGGCGCGCGCGATTCAGGCATCCGGCGCGCAGGCGGTATGGGTTCAGCATGAATATGGCATCTATGGCGGCGCAGCCGGCGAGCATCTGATCGCGCTGCTCGATCGCATCACAATTCCCGTCATCGCCACGCTGCACACGGTGCTGGAAAAGCCGAGTGCCGACGAACGCCGCGTCATGGAGGCATTGCTGCGCCGCGCCTCGCGCGTGATCGTGATGGCTGAAAAGGGCCGCGAAATTCTGCGCCGCGTGCATGGCGTCGATGACCGTAAGGTTACCATGATCCCGCATGGCGTCCCCGACCGCGCCTTTGCCGACCCCGCCGCGTTCAAGGCGCGCTTTGGCTGGGAGCATCGGCAGGTCATCTTCACGTTTGGCCTGCTTGCCCCGAGCAAGGGGATCGAGACGATGATTGCAGCAATGCCTGCGGTGGCGGCGAAGCACCCCGATGCGCTCTATGTCGTGTTGGGTTCGACTCATCCCAATCTGGTGGCACATGAGGGCGAAGCGTATCGGGATCGGCTGCACGCGCTCGCTGTCGAACTGGGTGTCGACCGGAATATCGCGTTCCGCGACGATTTCGTCGATCAGAACGAGTTGCTGGATTACCTCCAGGCGGCGGATATCTACGCCACGCCCTATCCCAATCCGGCGCAGATCACCTCCGGCACGCTTTCCAACGCCGTCGGCGTGGGCAAGCCCGTCGTCTCCACCCCCTATGTCCATGCCACCGAAATCCTCGCAGACGATCACGGGGTCTTGGTCGGCTTTGGCGACAGCGCGGCATTTGCGACGGCGATCAATGACCTGCTCGACAGCGATGAGCGGCGCAACGCGCTGGCACGACGCGCCTATGCGCGTGGGCGGACGATGATCTGGCCACGACTGGCGGAAGCGGCGGTTGCGCAGATCGCCGCCACGATGAACGCGCGGCCGCACCGCATCCCTTTGGTCGGAACGCCTAAATTCGAGGCCCTGAAGCCCGATTTTCGCGGCGTTGAGCGGATGAGCGATGCGACCGGCATGCTTCAGCATTCGATCTATGCCGTGCCGGATCGTCGCCATGGTTATTGCATCGACGACAATGCTCGCGCGCTGATCCTGATGAGCCGGATCGATCCGCTGTCGGCGAACGAGCGCGACAAGTGGACGAGCATTTATGCCGCATTCGTGCAGTTTGCGTGGAATCCGGACACCCGCCGTTTCCGCAATTTCATGGCGTTCGACCGCAACTGGTGCGAGGATACCGGGTCCGAGGATTCCAACGGTCGTGCGCTATGGGCGCTGGGCGTCACCGCATCGGAAGGGCGCGATCAGAAATACCGCGACTGGGCGCGGGTGTTGTTCGACGAGACCGCGCCGATCGCGCACGAATTCGGCAGTCCGCGTGCGTGCGCATTCGCAATGCTGGGTGCGGCCGCCATGCTGGACGCGCATCCCGGTCATCCATTGTCGATCCGGATTCTAGAGCGCTTCGGCGACGAGTTGATGGGGTTGCTCGAGGAATCGCGGCGGCCGCAATGGGAATGGTTCGAGATCGTCCTCGCCTATGACAATGCCCGTCTGCCCGAAGCGCTTATCCGCGCCGGGGCGGCGTTGAAGCGGGCGGATTTCATGGCATGCGGGCTGAGCACGCTGGAGTGGATCGCCGGACAACAGACCGGGCCGGATGGCGGGTTTCGCGCGATCGGGACCGAGAGCTTCGGGCGGCCCTACGCCGCTCCGCTGCCTTTCGATCAGCAGCCATTGGAGGCGCAGGCGACCGTCGATGCCTGTGTCGCGGCATTCGATGCGACCGGCGAAGCGCGCTGGGCGAGCGAGGCAGTGCGGGCCTATCGCTGGTATCTGGGCCAGAATGATCTGGGACTCCCGCTGGCCAGCGTGCAGGATGGCGGCTGTTTCGACGGGTTGCATCCTGGAGGGCTGAACCGAAATCAGGGTGCGGAGTCGATTCTGGCACTGCAATTGGCGAATTGCGCGATTTCCGCCCTTTCAAAGCGGGCGGCAATCGTGGCAGGAGCAGAGCAAGCCGTCGCATAACCCGGACGGCTGCGCATCAGTGCGTAAATCTAGTGTCCGGGGGGACGATGCTCGACCTGTTTCATCACCCGTTGCGTCTTTATGCCGATGCGTCGCGCGTCGTGGTTCGCCCGTTTCATATCGCATGGCAGTCCAATGGCGGCGTGCCCAGCCGGACGGAGCGGCTGGTGCGGGCAGTGCTGGAAATGTCATCGGCAGAGGCGCGCTCGCAGCTGGAGGTCGTGCTGAAGGATTTCGAGGCGCGGCACTGGCAGACGCGCCGCGTGTTCATGACCCGCTATGACGAGATCGAAGCGCAGCTGAGGCTGGACGGGAGCGAGATCGGCGACGAGAAGCGCCAGCTGATCGGGGCCTATTTCTGTCACGAATACAGCTATGCCGCCGCCGCATTGATGAACCCCAGCGCGGTGCCACATCACGACCAGTCGGGCATGCCGAAGGGGTCGCTGCGCATCCTGATGTCGCTGCGCGCGGTGGGTGAGGGGCATATCTCTTCGGTCGCATTCCGCGAGGGCATCATCACCGACCACAACGAACTGACGCTGTCGCCCGAGCCGCCCTTTGCCACCGCCGCCGACGCGCTGGGCGACGAGCTGGAGGCACCGGAGGGCGCGGTGAAAGTCTATCGGCACCGCGATTCGACGCTGTCGGGGACGTTGCTGTTCCCGATCACCAAGGCGCAGTCCAACGGGCTGGAGGACATGCGGCTGGTCCATTTCACGCATGACGACGGCAGCAGCGAGTGGATTGGTACCTATACCGCCTATAACGGGTCGGTGATCCAGTCGGAGATGCTTCGCACGCTCGACTGGCGCGAGTTCGATCTGGTGCCGATGACTGGCAGCGCCGCGCGCAACAAGGGGATGGGGCTGTTCCCGCGCAAAGTGAACGGCAAATATATGATGATCGGTCGACAGGACGGGGAGAATATCTTCCTGATCGAGTCCGATACGATGACGCATTGGGATGAGGGGGTGAAACTCATCACGCCGAAATTCCCGTGGGAGCTGGTGCAGATGGGCAATTGCGGCCCGCCCATCGAGCTGGACGAAGGCTGGTTGATGCTGACCCACGGCGTCGGCGCAATGCGCAAATATTCGATCGGCGCGGTGCTGCTCGATAAGGACGATCCGTCAAAGGTGATCGGCCGCACCAGCGAGCCGATCCTGGCGGCGGCGAGCGAGGACCGCGAGGGCTATGTCCCCAATGTCGTCTATTCGTGCGGCGCGCTGCGGCATGGCGACCGGGTGTTTATCCCGTTCGGCGTGGCGGACAGCTCGGTGGCGTTTGCGTTTGTTTCGATCAAGTCTCTGTTGTCGGTGATGTAGTGGGCGACCGCTTCTCCAGCCCGTCACCCCGGGCTTGACCCGGGGTCCCGCCACGTTCCCGGCCAAGAAGAAGCGGGATCCCGGGTCAAGCCCGGGATGACGAGAAGATGGTCGTTAGCTGAACGTGGTACAGGCACGCATCGACGATCGTGGTGCCACTACCCCTTGAACAACCCGCCCAGAATCCCCCGCACAATGCCGCCAACCATGCTGGCACCGACACCGGATTTCTTGCCGAAAATCGCCTTCGACACTTCGCCCGCGACCGCTCGACCGGCGGCTGACGATGCCGACTGGGTGGCACCCTTAATCGCGCGGTTCCACGGGTTGTTTGCGGCTTCGCGTTCAGCCTGACGCTGCGCCTGAGCCTCGAGGCGGGTGGCGCGGTCGGCGTCGCGCTGGGCGGCGAGGCGTTGGCGTTCGGCTTCCTTGGCGAGGCGGGCGTCCTCCTTGGCCTGAAGTGCGGCGGCTTTCTCCGACTCCGTCGCGGCCTTGGCTTCGGCGGCGGCGGCGGCCGCTTCATTCGCCTTTGCCGACAGCAATTCCTCGGCGGATTCGCGGTCGATCAACGTGTCGTACTTTGTGCCGACCAGATCGGTGCCGATCAGCACCTTGCGCTCTTCCGGGCTCACCGGGCCGACGCGCGAGCAGGGCGGCTTGACGAGGGTGCGCTGAACCGGGGAGGGCGCGCCGTCGGCCATCAGGATCGACACCAAAGCCTCACCCACCTTCAGCTCTGTAATCACGGTTTCGACGTTGAGATCAGGATTGGCACGAAAGGTTTCGGCAGCCGACTTGATCGCCTTTTGCTCGCGCGGCGTGAAGGCGCGCAGCGCGTGCTGGACGCGGTTGCCGAGTTGTCCTGCGATATCCTCGGGAATGTCGATCGGGTTTTGCGTCACGAAATAAACGCCGACGCCTTTGGATCGAATCAGACGGACGACCTGTTCGACCTTGTCGAGCAACGCCTTGGGCGCTTCCTCGAACAGCAGATGCGCTTCGTCGAAGAAGAAGACGAGTTTCGGTTTGTCGGGGTCGCCGATTTCGGGAAGCGTCTCGAACAATTCCGACAACAGCCACAGCAGAAAGGTGGCGTAGAGGCCGGGCGAGGCCATCAATTTATCGGCGGCGAGTATATTGACGATACCGGCGCCATTCTCGTCAGTCTTTATGAAGTCGTGGATATCGAGTGCGGGTTCGCCGAAGAAATTGGCGGCACCCTGGCTGCGCAACTGCAGCAGTTGCCGCTGGATCGCACCGACCGAGGTTTTGGCGACATTGCCATATTTGGCCGTGAGTTCATCGGCACGCTCGCTGCAATAGACGAGCATCGACTGAAGATCGTCGAGATCAAGGAGGAGGAGGCCTTCGTCGTCGGCGACCTGAAAGGCGATGGCGAGCACGCCCTCCTGCACATCGTTCAGGCCGAGCAGGCGACCGAGCAGCAGCGGCCCCATTTCGGAGACGGTGGTGCGGACAGGGTGCCCCTGCTCGCCGAACAGGTCCCAGAACTGCACCGGCGCGGCGGCGTATTTCCAGTCGGTGTCGCCGATCTCGGCGGCGCGTTTGGCGAACGGTTCGTGCGTCTTGGCGGTGGGGGAACCGGGCATGCCAAGACCGGACAGATCACCTTTCACGTCAGCTGCGAACACCGGAACCCCGGCGCGGCTGAAGCTCTCCGCGAGCCCTTGAAGCGTCACCGTCTTGCCGGTGCCCGTGGCGCCCGCGATCAGACCGTGGCGATTGGCGCGTTTGAGGACCAGCGCTTGCCGCTCACCGCCGCCGAGACCAATGAACAGCTCCGTTTCGCCCGTCATGCAACGCTCCTGTGATTCAGGAGCACAGACTAGGGCGAAACGAAGCTCAGGTCAGCGTAAATCAGCGCGCGAGATCGACGGCGACAAAGCCGCCCACGCCACCCCGGCGCACGATGTAGAGCAATACCTGATCCGACCCTGCACTCTTGGCGCGCGTGACGGCGGCATTGAACTCGGCCGGCGTCGTCACCGGGGTGCGATTGACCGAGGAGATGACGAAGCCGCGTGCGATTGCCTTTTGCGCGGCGTCGCTCGACGGATCGACGCCGACGACGACAACGCCCTTGGTCGTGGGATCAACGCCGATCGTGGTGGCAATCTGCGGAGTCAGCGTGGTGACGCTGATTCCCAGCGATGCCGTGCCCTGCGCGCCTTGATCCGGGCCCGGTGCATTCTCGTCGGCATCGGGATCGAACCCGGCCAGCTGTTCTTCCGACGGACGGGTGCCGACCGTAAGCTGGACGGTGACGGTCTTGCCGTCGCGGATCAGTTCCATCGGCACCTTGGTACCGGGGCGCAGATTCGCGGCGAGATAGGACAATGTGGTGTCGGGGGTCACGTCTTTGCCGTCGACCTTGGTAATGACATCGCCCTGTTTGATCCCGGCCTTCGCCGCAGCCTCCCCCGGTTCGACACGCGAAATCAGTTCGCCGCGGCCCTTTGGCACGCCGAACGATTTGGCGAGATCCTCGGTCAGCGGCTGGATGCCGACGCCGAGATAGCCGCGCTGAACGCTACCGCCCTTCATCAGTGTTTCGATGATCGGCTTGGCCTCGACTGCGGGAAAGGCGAGGCCGATGCCGACATTGCCGCCGGTCGGCGACAGAATCTGGGAATTGATGCCGATGACATTGCCGTTCAGATCGAACAATGGTCCGCCCGAGTTGCCGCTGTTGATCGAGGCATCGGTCTGGATAAAGCGATCGAGCGGGCCGCCCTGACCGGTCACGCGGTTGAGCGCGGAGATGATCCCCGCCGTCACCGACCCGCCAAGGCCATAGGGATTGCCGATCGCAACCACCCAGTCGCCCACGCGCGACGTATTCGAATCGCCGAATTTGACGAAGGGCAGGTTTGCGCCCTCGATCTTGAGCACGGCAAGATCGGATGCGACATCCCGGCCGATCAGCTTGGCGGTAAATTCGCGCCGATCGGACAGGCTCACCTTGATCGTCTCGACCACCGCGCCACGCTGGCCGGCGGAGATTACGTGATTGTTGGTGACGATGTAGCCGTCCGCAGAGATGACGAAGCCCGAGCCAAGCGAGGTCGCCTGACGCGTGACCGGGCGTGCGCCGCCCTGACCCTGTTGCTGGCCGAACAGCTCGCCGAGCGGCGTGCCCGCGAACGGGTTGTTCTGCACCTGCACGCGCTGGGTGGTCGAGATGTTGACCACCGCTGGCTGGAGCTTTGCGACCATGTCGGCGAAGCTCATCGGCGCGCCGGCGCGGGGGGCGGCGACCTGAATGGCGCCGGGTTCGTTCTGCGCGGTCTGCGCGCCGGCGGGAGTCTGAAGGACCAGCGCCGCGCTTGCGCCGCCGACCAGGAGTGCGGAGGTGATCGCGTAAGCGTAGCGCACGGGTGACGTTCCTTTGATTGGCAAAATATCGCTCATCTGTGTGTTACTCGCCTAGGATAGCTGAACGGCGATTGAATATGAACGAACCGAAAGACATTCGGGTCCGGTTGTTTCCTGACGTCTGAAGGATCAACGGCTCTTGCCCCTGAACTCGCGCAGATAGTCGTTCTCGGGCGACAGGATGATCGAGGTTTCACCCTTCGGGGTCTGTCCATCGCCGATGAAGGTCTGACGATAGGACCGCATCGCGCGCCAGAAGTCGTAGAATTGTGGGTCCTTGCCGAAGCTGACTGCGTAGATCTGCGCAGCGCGGGCATCGGCTTCGGCGCGGATGATCTGCGCGTCGCGCTGACCTTGTGCGCGGATCGTGGTCGCTTCCTGCTCGCGTGCCGTGCGCATCCGCGCGAGTGCGGAATCGAGCGGGCTGCCGTCGGGCAGGTCGGCATGCTTGATCCGAACATCGACGATCTGGACACCATATTGGCTGGCAGTGCGCTGAAGCCCCTGCTGGATCGCCTCCATCACGCCCTCGCGTTCGGGGCTGAGCAGGGCCGCGAACGGGCGCTTGCCGAGTTCGGCGCGAAGGGCCGATCCGAACAACGGGCGCAGCTGATCGGCGACGCGGGTTTCGGTACCGGCAGTTACCACCATCTTGAGCGGATCGACGACGCGGAAACGGGCAAAGGCATCGACTTCCAGCCGCAACTGATCGGTCGAGAGGACCGGCTGGTTCTCCAGATCGATGTCAAGCACACGCTTGTCCACGAACACGATGCGCTGAATGAACGGCACCTTGGCAATGATGCCCGCGCCGGTGGTGACGCCGAACTGCTCGCCGCGCTGCCACTGATTGATCGTCTTTACCGGCTGTTCGAGCTGAAGGATCACCGCCTGCTTTGTCTCCGGCACGATCGCCAGCGTGTTGAGCAGCAGGAACAGGATAACGAGCGCGAGGCCGCCGAAAATGACGGGACGCTGGATCACGGCGTTCATCGACCGGCTCCCTGTTGAACCTGGGGTGCAGGCGTCGTCTCCGTCGGAGCGGGACGCGCGCGTGCCTCCGGCAACGGCAAATACGGCGTGGTGCCGGGGACTTCGACGATCGTCTTGTTCGAGCGGCCCAGAACGGCCTCCATGGTTTCGTAATAGAGACGACGACGCGTCACTTCGGGCGCAAGGCGATATTGCTCGTAGATCTTGTCGAACTCGGCGGTTTCACCCTGCGCAATGGCGATGACCTGTTGCGCATAGGCCTGTGCCTGATTGCGTGCGCCCTGTGCAGCCTGTTGCGACGCGGTGACCTGTTTGAACGCTTCGTCGACCGCCCCGGGGGCGGTGGCGCCGCGAATGGCGACGCCCTGAATGCGGATGCCGGAGTTATATTCGTCGAGGATCGCCTGCGTCGCCTGTTGCACCCGCGCTTCGATGATCGTGCGGCCGGGGCCGATCGCCTGATTGAGCGTCACGCCAGCGACGGCGGCGCGCATCGCGCTTTCCGCCGTGGCGCGCACGGTCTGTTCCGGGTTCGCAATCTGGAACGCGAAATCCTGGGGATTGGCGATGTCCCAGCGTACCGAATAAGCGAGGTCGACGATATTTTGATCCTGCGTAATCATCAGGTTCTCACCCGCTGCCGCAGGGAAATCCTCAGTCCGGATCGCCTGAACGTCGATTTTCTTGACGCTCTGGAGCGGTGCTGGGAGCGTCATGCCGATGCCCGGATCGAGCGTGCGCGAATATTTGCCGAAAAGCGCAACCACGCCGCGCTGTTCGGGGGCGATCACGTGAAAGCTGGTGAACGCGATCCACAGCAGGACGATCAGGCCGATGCCGAGAAACCAGACGCCCCGGCCAGGCATGCCGCCAGGAAAGCCACCGCGTCCGCCCCCGCCGCCGCCGCCGCCGCGCGCGCGCTTGATGAATTCGTCGAGGCTGGTGACGCTGCTCTTGCCGCCGCGCTTGCCCTCTGGCGGAAATGACCAGGGATTGCGCGGGCCGCCATCGCCACCCTTGCCTCCGTCATTGCCGTTGCCGCCGCTTCCGCCGCCGCCCCACGGTCCTTGAGGACCCTTGTTCTCATTCCACAGCACGCCAGCGCGTGCGATCCAACCAGTCAGTCTCGCCATAGGTTCTTTATAGGGATGGATCGGAGGAATTACAGTGGCAGTGCGCTTGTTTGATATTTGAACCGCACCGGCCCGCTCCCCCACCCGGCCGCCACAGCGTATCATCGAATGGGTGGCCGGGTGGGGAGCGGGCCGGTGCAGCTTTTGTTTCAGATATAACCACCCTATCTGCGCCATCATGACTGACCGCACCACGATCGAAGCCGTTCTTGCCCCCATCGCCGCCGGACGCGCCACGGTGCGGGTGGATGGTGCGCGAGCGAGCATCATCCTGGACGTCACCGGCTTGCCGGAGGGTGCGCAGGACGCGCTGGAGGCGGATATCCGCGCGGCGGCGTTGCCGGAGATCGACGAAGTGCGAATCGCGCGGACCAGCCAGCGGGTGAACCGCAAGCTGATCGCGGTGGCGAGCGGCAAGGGCGGGGTGGGCAAGTCGACGGTTTCCGCCAACCTGGCGATCGCGCTGGCGCGGGCAGGGCGCAAGGTCGGGCTGGTCGATGCCGATATCTATGGCCCGTCGCAGCCCACGTTGATGGGCGTGGCGGGGCAGAAGCCGACGGCGCATGACAAGAAGCTGGTGCCGTTGAGCACCCCGCATGGCGTGCCGCTGCTGTCGATGGGCGGGCTGGTCGCCGACGGACAGGCGGTGGCGTGGCGCGGGCCGATGGTGGCGGGCGCGCTGACTCAGCTGGTCGATGCGCATTGGGGCGCGGCTGAGCTGCTGGTGCTCGATTTGCCGCCCGGCACTGGCGACGTGCAGCTGACGATGATCCAGAAGCATCGCCCGACCGGCGCGGTGATCGTCTCGACGCCACAGGATCTGGCGCTGATCGATGCGACCCGAGCGATCGACCTGTTCGCCAAGGCGGGGATTCCGGTGATCGGACTGGTGGAGAATATGGCGGGCTATATCTGCCCGCATTGCGGCGAGGGGTCGGACCCGTTCGGAAATGGCGGGGCGGAGGCGGCGGCGGCGGCGCTGGGTATTCCCTTCCTGGGGCGCATCCCGCTCGACATTGCGATCCGCACCGCGTCGGACGCGGGCACGCCGCCCGCCGCCGGGAACGGGGCGGAGGGCGCGGCGTTTGCCTCCATAGCCGACCGGGTTGACGCCTGGATCACTGCCAACGGAGAGTGACATGCCGCTGACCCACGACGAAGACATCAAGGCGCTGCTGGAAGGCGCGCGGACGATTGCGATGGTGGGGGCGAGCGATCGTCCCGACCGGCCGAGCAACCGGGTGATGGAAATGCTTCAGGGGCATGGCTATCGGGTGATCCCGGTCAATCCGCAGATTACCGGCGAGCATATTCATGGCGAGTTCGTGTTCCGCGAGTTGAGCCAGATTGGCGACCCAATCGACATCGTGGATATTTTCCGCCGTCCGCTGGCGGCTGGCGAGGCAGTGGACGAGGCGATTGCGGTGGGTGCCAAGGCGGTTTGGATGCAGCTGGGTGTCATCAACGAGGAAGCGGCGGCGCGGGCCGAGGCAGCGGGGTTGCAGGTGGTGATGGACCGCTGTCCGGCGATCGATATTCCCCGGCTAGGCGTCGCCAAGATCGTGCAGGGCGGCCAATAGCCGGTTCACGTCGCGCTCGTCATGATAAAGGCCGAAGCCGATGCGCAGCACGTCGCCGCGCACATCGGTGACGATATCCTGCTGGTCAAGCGCGGTTTTCCACATCGCAGCGTTGGGTGAGCGGAAGGCGAGGAAGCGGGCGCGTGGGTCGGTGCCGGGGTTGAGCAAGGTCGCGTCGGCGAGTGGCGTGGTGGCGAGGCCGGCGAGCAGTTGTTCGCGCAGCGGGGCGATGTGTGCGGTGATCGCGGCGGTGGTCAGACCGTTCTCCGCCAGCACGTCGCGGACGGCGACGAAGCGGTAGAGGCCGCTGGGGTCGAAGGTCGAACCCATGAAACGCATCGCGTCGGTGGCATAGCCGATGCGGCCCGGCGGGGCTTCCAACCCCTCGAACTCGGCATACCAGCCGGTAATTTCGGGGCGTGGGCCGTAGCCGGGCGGGCAGTGGAGAAACGCGACGCCCTCGCCCGACATCGCGTATTTGTAGCCGCCAGCGGTGTAGAAGATGTTCGCGGCGACGGCGGACAGGTCGGCCTCCATCGCCATGAAGCCGTGATAGCCGTCGACCACCACCCATGGTCCATCGGGGCGGGCGAGCGCGGCGAGTTCCGGGAGCGCGGCAAAGATCGCGCCGGTGCCGAACATCACCTGGCTGACGAAAATGAGGTCGTGGTTGCCGGTGCGGGCGGCGGCGAGGAAGCGGGCGTCGAAACCGTCGCCCACCGGGATTGCGTCGATGACGACGCGGCCCGATTCGACCCAGCGTTCGGACTGGCGGCGAAAGCTATGGAATTCGCCGTCGCTGGTGAGGATACGGACGGGTTGTTCGCTGCGGGCGGAGACGATGCGCAGAATCAGGTCGTGGGTGTTGCCCGCGAAGACGATCGTCGAGGGATCGGGCAAGTTGAGTTCCGCTGCTACATGGCGCTGCGCCGCAGGCCAGAATTCGTCCATCACCCGGCCCCATTTGTGATCGGCCAAGCGCGCGGCATCCTGCCACGCGGCCTGATGGCCCAGCCATGATGCGTCGGGCCATAGATGATGGCTGTGCGCGGCGAAGTGGAGGCGGTCGGGTGCGGCGGCGAGCGAGCGCTGGAAAAGGTGTTTATAGCTCACAGTAATGTTCTCAGTGTCCACAGTTCCGGGAAGGCGCGCTTGGACACAGTGGACTCCAGATACGGCACCCCAGCGGTCCCGCCCGTGCCGGTTTTCATGCCGATGACGCGGCTGACGGTCAGAACGTGCTTGTGCCGCCACGTCGCAAGGGCGTCGTCCACGTCGACCAGTTTCTCGGCGAGTTGATAGAGTTCCCAGTAAGCAGTGGTGTCGCGATAGACTTGCGCCCACGCCGCCTCGACCTCCGGGGAGGAGCGATAAGGTTTGGACCAGTCGCGATTCAGAGCGCTGTCCGGTACGGCGAACCCGGCGCGGGCGAGCGCGGCGTTCGCTTCGTCCCACAGGCTCGGGGCTTGGGCATATTCGGTGGTGAGCGGGCCGGGTACGCCACCGCCGCGTAAGCCCAGCAGGGTTTCGACCGCGCGAAACTGGTCCGACTGGAATCCGCTGCTGGAGCCGAGCACGCCGCGGAACAGGCTGTAATCGCTGGGCGTCATCGTGGTCAGCACGTCCCATGACAGCGTCATCACCGCCTGAATGCGGCTGACGCGGGCGAGGCTCTTGTACGCCTCGACCAGCCGGTCGTGTCGGACGAGGTCGATCGCCACGCGCAGTTCGGCGATGGCCTGTTTCAGCCACAGCTCCTTGGTCTGGTGGATGACGATGAACAGCAGTTCGTCATGCTCGTCCGAAATCGGATGCTGGGCGGTGAGCAGCGCGTCGAGCGCGAGATAGCGCCCATAGGTCATCGGTTCCGTCATGCGACGGCTCCCGATCGAATACGAGTTGAGTTAACGAAGTTGACGCTCTCGACGTGCGCGCGCCGGACGTCAATTTGGGGCGAGAGTTGGAATGGTTGCATGGGTTACGGATAACCCATGCCGGGCCAAGTAGGAAAATGGTTTCTAGTCCCGCAGCAGCTCGTTGATGCCGGTCTTGCTGCGCGTCTGAGCGTCCACCGTCTTGACGATCACCGCGCAATAGAGGCCGGGCTTGCCGTTTTCGGCGGGAAGCGTGCCGGGGACCACGACGGCATAGGGCGGGACGACGCCGCGATGGACTTCGCCGGTAGCGCGATCGACGATCTTGGTGCTGGCACCCAGATAGACGCCCATCGACAGCACCGCGCCTTCGCCGACGCGGACGCCCTCGGCCACTTCGCTGCGCGCGCCGATAAAGGCGTTGTCGCCGATGATAACGGGATCGGCCTGAAGCGGTTCCAGCACGCCGCCGACGCCGACGCCGCCCGACAGATGCACGTTCTTGCCGATCTGGGCGCAGCTGCCGACGGTGGTCCAGGTGTCGACCATCGTCCCTTCATCGACGAACGCGCCGATGTTGACGAAGCTGGGCATCAGAACCGCGCCCTTTGCGATGTGCGCGCCATGGCGGACGATGCTGCCGGGAACTTGGCGGAAACCCGCGGTGCGGAAGCGGGCGTCGTCCCAGCCGGCGGTCTTGAGCGGAACCTTGTCGAAGCCGCCGCCTTCCACGACGGCGTTGTCGTTGAGGCGGAAGGAGAGGAGGACGGCTTTCTTGAGCCACTGGTTGACCTGCCAGCCGTCGCCGGTTGGTTCGGCGACGCGCGCCTGACCGCTGTCGAGCAGGTTGAGCGCTTCCTGCACGGCTTCGCGCACCGCGCCGGTGGTGGCGATCGAGATATTCGCGCGGTCGTCCCACGCGGCGTCGATAATGGTGGCGAGGTCGGTCATGATTGCTCCTGAATGCTGGTCAGCCAGTGGCAGATGTCAGTGGTGATGAAATCGATAAAACTGCGGTCTTCGTCCGGTGCCTGTTCGGAGCCTGCGTCGATCCACACCGTGGTCATCCCGATTGCCTTGGCGGGGGCGAGGTTGCGGGCAAGGTCCTCGACGAACAGGGCGGTGGTTGGGTCGATGCGGTACGCCTCGCACAGACTGCGATAGGCGTGTTCGTGTGGTTTCGGGTGATAATTGCTGGCGTGAACGTCGTGAATCGCTTCGAACTGGTCGAGCAGGCCCAGGCGATCCAGCACCTTTTCAGCATAGGGCGCGTCGGCGTTGGTGAAGACGATCTTGCGCCCCGGCAGCTTGGCAATGGCGGCGGCGAGCGGGGCGTCGTGCTCGAGCACGTCCATTTCGATGTCATGGACGTCGGCGAGATAGTGATAGGGATCGACGCCATGGTCGGCCATCAGCCCGGCCAGGGTGGTGCCGTGGCTGAAATAATAGCCTTTTTGCACGGCATTTGCTGCCACCGGATCGAGCTTCAATAAGCGCGCGACATAGGCACCGATCCGTTCGTTCATTTGCGCGAACAGGTTGTTCCGCTCCGGATAAAGCGTGTTGTCGAGATCGAACAACCAGGCGTCGATATGGGCGAGATCGGGGCGCATCGTGCCGGGCGTTTAGGGGGGATGGCGGCGGGAGGGAAGCGAAGGAATAGGTTCGCGTGTGCCAAGCCTTGCTTGCGTAGCAAAACGCAACCTGCCTTCCCATCTGTCCTTCATGACAGCCTATTCCCTGCTCGACCTCGTCCCCATCGTGGAGGGCGGCAACGCCAGCCAGTCTTTCGTCAATGCCGCCGATCTGGCGCGGCATGCGGAGGCGGAGGGGTTCAGCCGCTACTGGGTCGCGGAGCATCACGGTATGCCGGGGATCGCCAGCGCCGCGACTGCGGTGGTGATTGCGCATGTCGGGGCGGCGACCTCGACCATCCGCGTCGGCGCGGGCGGGATCATGCTGCCGAACCATGCGCCGCTGGTGATCGCCGAGCAGTTCGGGACGCTGGACGCGCTGTATCCGGGGCGGATCGACTTGGGGCTGGGACGCGCGCCCGGCAGCGACCAGAAGGTTGCGAGGGCGATGCGGCGGACGCTGGAGACCAGTTCGGATGCGTTTCCGCAGGATGTGATGGAGCTGCAAAGCTATTTCTCGGATGACGGGCAGACCGGGATTTCGGCGGTGCCGGGAGCCGGGGCGAAACCGGATTTATGGATCTTGGGATCGAGCACATTCGGGGCGCAGCTCGCGGCGGCTTTGGGGCTGCCCTATGCGTTCGCGTCGCATTTCGCGCCGGGATCGCTTGACGAGGCGCTGGAGATTTACCGGCGGCAGTTCCGGCCCTCAGCGGTGCTCGACAAGCCGCATGCGATGGCGGGGTTCAATGTGTTCGCCGCCGATACCGACGAGGAGGCGGAAGTGCTGGCGACGTCGATGCAGCAGACCTTCGTCGCGCTGCGCACCACCGGCACGGGCATTCGCATGCCGCCGCCGCTGCCGGGCTATCTTGAAACGATTCCGCCACAGGCACGGGCGATGCTGGACCATGTGCTGAACTGCACCGCGATCGGCGGGCCTGAGAAGATACGCGAGGGGCTGGCGAAGTTCATCACGCGGACGGGGGTGGACGAGGTTATGCTGGTCAGTTCGATCTATGACCATGACGCCAGAAAGCGCAGCCTTTCGATCGCTGCGGACGCAATGCGCCGCATCACCGCCTGAAAGCTGCCTTGATCCGCTAGCACACCTGTCTCCGCAGCAGGGGACCGCAGCAAGGAGACGGCGATGCCACCGCCAAACCCTGCCGTGCGCTGTCATGAGGGCGTCCATCGCCCCCGTCGCCGCGACCGGCTGAAGCCGAATGAAGTCCAGGGAATTTGCCGCGATTGCGGGTGTGAACTGGTGTTGAGTCCAGTCACCCGGAGGTGGCGGTTCGTGGGCGTTATGGGGTAGCTAATACCGTCACCCCAGCGAAAGCTGGGGTCTCAAACCGCACGCGACACGATCGCTGCACAAGACCCCAGCTTTCGCTGGGGTGACGGTTTTGCGTTAGCCCGCCGCTGGCAGCCTTAGTCTGACCAGCAGGCCACCAAGGTCGTCGCTCTCCTCCAGACTGACCGTGCCGTCGTAAATCTCCGCCACGTCGCGGACGATGGCGAGGCCGAGGCCGGTACCGGGCTTGCCGCTGTCCAGGCGGACGCCGCGGTCGAAGATGCGGATGCGGTCGGCTTCCGGGATGCCGACGCCGTCATCCTCGACCAGGATCTCGACAAAGCCCGAATCGACGCCGACAGTGATGAACACGCTCCCGCCGCCATATTTTGCGGCATTTTCGACCAGATTGCCCATGATCTCGTCCAGATCCTGTCGCTCGATATGCGCGTTCAGGTCCTTAGGGCCATCGGTATCGATGCGGACATGGGGGTACAGGCGAGCGACGGCGCGCTCGACCGAATCGACACTGGGCCAAACCGGCGCGCGGCTGTGCGCGGAGCCGCGGCGGCCGACCGCGCGGGCGCGGGCGAGGTGGTGGTCGACCTGACGCCGCATCGTGCGGGCTTCGCGCACCACCGTCGTCGGCAAGTCGTCGGACCCGGCGGCGGCGGCGTTCATGATGACGGTGAGCGGCGTTTTCAGCGCATGCGCGAGGTTGCCGGCGTGGCGGCGTGCTTCCTCGGCCTGTTTGTCGTTATGCGCGACAAGCGCGTTGAGTTCCTCGACCATCGGCGCGACTTCGGCGGGCATCGCGCCCTCGATCGCGGCGGTCTCTCCCGTGCGCAGGCGGTGGATCGCAGCGCGCAATTTGCGCAACGGGAGCAGGCCGTACCAGGTCTGCAGTGCGGCCATGGCGATCAGACCGGCGGCGAGCAGCAGGAAGCTGCGCACGAGCGTGCGGCGCAGCGCGTCGATCTGGGCGTCGAGCACGTCGCGCATTTCGGCGACCTGAAAGCGCCAGCGGATGGGCGAGCCGGGCAGGCGGACGTCGCGTTCGACGATGCGGATTTTCTGATCGAACTGGACGCTGTCGTACGTGTGGAGCTCCTGATCCTGATGTGTCCGGTCGGTCGTCAAGCGGCGGTCCCATAGCGAGCGCGACGCGAACATGTCGAAGCCCTGACCGCTGACCTGCCAGTAGAGACCCGAATAGGGTTCGAGAAAACGCTGATCGCCGAGCGCGCGGTTGAACACCACTTCGCCCTCTGGCCCGATTTCGGCGGAGACGATCATCGAGGTGAGGAGATATTCGAGCTGATCGTCGAAATTGCGCGTGATCGCACCGGTCAGCACACGATCGAGCGCGAGTCCGCCGCCGGTAAGCAGCAAAGCGATCCACAGCCCGGCGATCAGGATCATCCGGCGGCTGAGCGACCCGGTCGAGCGGGTGTACGTGCGGGGGGCGGGGTCGCCGGGCACGAGGGTCAGTTCGGGCGCCGCCGCTTGCGCCGCGCGGTGAACGAACGGAAAGCGGCGGGTAAATTTCTTGATAAAGTCCGCTGTCGCGGACGCGGCACCGGCCCGCTCCCCCACCCGGCCACCCATCGAGGATACCGTGTGGGTGGCCGGGTGGGGGAGCGGGCCGGTGCCGCCCTGATTCAGCGAAGCTGAATCCGAATCGCGCTGATCAGGCACCGGCCTCCGCCGGTTCTTCGAGGCTGTAGCCCAGGCCGCGAATCGTGGTGATGACGTCCGCACCCAGTTTCTTGCGGATGCGCGTTACGAACACCTCGATCGTGTTCGAATCGCGATCGAAGTCCTGATCGTAGATATGTTCGATCAGCTCCGTGCGGCTGACGACCTTGCCCTTGTGATGGAGCAGATAGGACAGGAGCTTGTACTCCTGCGCGGTCAGCTTGACCGGGTCGCCGGCCTTGGTGACCTTGCCGCTGCGCGTGTCGAGGCGGATGTCGCCCGCGATCAGTTCGGCGCTGGCGTTACCCGACGCGCGGCGGATGAGCGCACGCAGGCGAGCGATGAGTTCTTCGGACTGGAATGGCTTGGCGACATAATCGTCCGCACCGGCGTCGAGCCCGGCGACCTTGTCCGACCAGCTGTCGCGCGCGGTGAGCACCAGCACGGGGGTGGTCTTGCCGTCCTTGCGCCAGCGGTCGAGCACGGTCAGGCCATCGATTTCAGGCAGGCCGAGATCAAGGACGATCGCGTCATAGGCCTCGGTCTGGCCGAGATAGAGACCCTCTTCGCCGTCGCCGGCGGTATCGACGGCATAGCCCGCACCCTCAAGCGTCGCCTGAAGCTGGCTGCGAAGATTGGGTTCGTCCTCGACGATCAGAACGCGCATTGGCTTTCCCTTTATGCTCTCAATTCGACCGCTTCAGCCGCCGGACGTGCTTATCACCTGACCCGAACGGCCATCGACATCGACCCAGATGACGTTTCCATTGCGCAGGAACTTCAGCGTGTAAATCCCGGTGCCCGAATCGAAGTCGAAACCGATATATTGCGCGCCCTTTTTGGCCATCAGCGGCACCACGCGCGCCTCGATGACGCGCAGCGGCAGCAGGCGGCCCTGCATCCGGCCCTGACGCGCAGCTTCCTGATCGCTGCTACGCCGGTCCTGCGGTGCGGCATGCACCGGGACGGCGGCAACGGCCAGAAACGCGCCGAGACAAAAAACGCCAAACATGTTCATGGGGATTGGCATAGCGATGAAGCGTTGAACAGCCCGTGAATGCAGGTGAAAGCAGTTGGACAGGCTTACGCGGCTTGCCCCAACCCGCTCATCGCCCTACCTGCCCGCCGCATGGCTGCTCCCGTACTCGCTTATGAAAATCTCGGTCTGGTCCAGGGATCGGGCTGGTTGTTCCGTGGTCTCGACATTCATATCGGGCAGCGCGACCGGCTGGCGCTGATCGGGCGCAATGGTGCTGGCAAGACGACGTTGCTCAAATTGCTGGCTGGCCAAGTCGATGCGGATGAGGGGCGACGGACGATCCAGCCGGGCACGCGCGTCGTTATGCTGGAGCAGGAACCGCGCATGACCGGGTGCGTGACGCTGATGGATTATGTCCTGTCCGGCGACGATGCGCCGGTGCTGCACGAGGCGGAGGCGATTGCCGACCAGTTGGGCATCGACCTGAACCGGGAGGCGGCGACGGCCAGCGGCGGCGAGCGGCGGCGGGCGGGAATCGTGCGAGCGCTGTGTCAGGATCCCGACGTGCTGTTGCTGGACGAGCCGACTAATCATCTGGATATCCACGCGATCGAATGGTTGGAGGAATGGCTGACGCGTTATCGCGGCGCATTCGTCGTCATCAGCCATGACCGCACGTTCCTGACGCGGCTGACCAGGCAGACGCTATGGCTGGATCGCGGGTCGATGCGGCGGGCCGAGATCGGCTTTGGCGGGTTCGACGCGTGGACCGAGCAGGTCTATGCCGATGAGCAAAGGACGGCGGAGAAGCTGGACGCGCGGTTGAAGCTGGAAGAGCATTGGCTGCAACGCGGCGTGACCGGGCGGCGCAAGCGCAACCAGGGGCGGCTGACCAAACTGTACGAGATGCGCGCCGAGCGCGCGGCGATGACGGGGCCGGCGGGTGCGGCGAACCTGACCACGGCGGCGGGCGATTCGAAGACCAAGGTGGTGATCGACGTCAAAGGTGCGTCGAAGGCGTACGGCGACCGCACGATCATTCGCGACCTGACCCTGCGCATCACGCGCGGCGACCGGATCGGTATCGTCGGCAAGAATGGCGCGGGCAAATCCACGCTGTTGAAGCTGATGACCGGCGAGATCGCGCCGGACAGCGGCAGCGTGCGGCTGGCCAAGACGCTCGATCCGGTCGTGATCGACCAGCAGCGCAGCCGGATGCAACCGGAAAAGACCGTGCGCGAAGTGGTGGCGGATGGTGGTGAGTGGATCGACGTGCTGGGCGTGCGCAAGCATATCCATGGTTACCTCAAGGACTTTCTGTTCGACCCGAACATGGTCGAGGCGAAGGTGGGCACGCTGTCCGGTGGCGAGCGCTCGCGGCTGTTGCTGGCACGCGAATTTGCGCGGCCGTCGAACCTGATGATCCTGGACGAGCCGACCAACGACCTCGACCTGGAGACGCTCGACCTGTTGCAGGAAGTGATCGCGGATTATGACGGCACGGTGCTGATCGTCAGCCACGACCGCGATTTCCTGGACCGCACGGTGACGATGACGATCGGGCTGGATGGCTCCGGCACGGTCGACATGGTGGTCGGCGGCTATGCCGACTGGGAAGCCAAGCGGAAGGTCGTCGCGCAGACAAAAAAGGCGGCGCTGAAGACCGCGCCGGTGGCGGTCTCGCCTAAGGCGAAGGTCAAGCTGACTTACAAGGACCAGCGCGACTACGACCTGTTGCCGAAGCGGATCGAGGAGCTGGACGCCGGGATTGCGCGGGACGAGGCGGCACTGGCGGATGCGGATTTGTTCGCGAAGAACCCGGCGAAGTTCGACACGTTGATGGCTGGCATCGCCAAGGCGCGTGAGGAGAAGGATGCGGCTGAGTTGCGCTGGCTTGAGTTGGCGGAGATCGTCGAGGGGTTGGGGTGAGCTTGGCCACTATGGCTGGTTTCGAGTCAGTCGTTCAAATTCTTCATCGCTATGGGCAACGATTCCAACTTTCGCGCTCAAGTGGATGGGCAGCGCGCTAACCAGGCCGGGCATCTGCTCGTGGGGAAGCGGTGCAAAGATCAAATAGGAAAATCCTTCCCCGTCCGCCTCGATGCGGACGGGAGGAAATCCTCGCTCGGTGCAATATGAAACCGCCGCTTCAACATTTTCGGGCGTTACGCTGAAGCGGGTGGGGATTGGCTTTGCCATCACCGAATGATGTCGTCGCAGATGAGATAGGGCAAGGTTGCTATTCAGCCTAACGCGGCACCACCACGTCGATCGCCCGTTCTGCTACGCGCACCGTCACCGGCGTCCGCGCCAACACTTCGCCGTCAATCGAGATGCGATGGTGGGGGCGGGTGTCGAGGCCTAGTTTGGCACCGCGAAACTCGCTGACGGTCTGGTCGCGCGAGCGCAAGCGGAAGAAGCGGGCGTACCAGTCCCAGCCTAGCCGCCAGCGGTTGCGTCCGGTGACGACCTGAATCATCATCTCGCCGCTATCGACATCGGCGTCGTCGCTCATCACCACGCCACCGTGGAATTTGCCGTTGAGGATGCGGACTTCGCTGGCCCACATGCGGTGCGTTTTCTCGCCATCGTCGATGAAAACGCGGAACGGGCGAAACCGCGTGAAGCACCAGACCGCCCAGATCAGGTAACCGGCGCGGCCCAGATATTTCTTGAGATTGTGGGGCACGCTCTCGCCGATCATCGGTGACAGGCCCATCGCGGCACCATTGGCGAAATAGTCGTTGTCGATCATGCCCAGATCGACGCGGCGGCGCTTGCCAGTGGCAATGGTGGCGATCGCGCCGTCCAAGTCGAGCGGGATGCCGAGCGTGCGCGCGAAGCTGTTGGCGGTCCCGAGCGGGAGCACGGCGAACACCACATCCTTGCCGACGACATCGTCGACCACGCCGGAGAGTGAGCCATCGCCGCCGCCGACGATGACCATCGGCGCGCCGGAGCGGATCGCGTCGCGGACGGTGTCGTCGAGCAGATCGGGGTCGCGCACGGGGTGTGCTGCGATCAGGCGGATGCCGGCCGCCTCGATCTTCGTGCGCGCCTGCTCGAACAGCGCCGCCCCGCGCCGGGATTTGGCGTTGACGATCAGCACGGCTTCGCGCGGGACGGGAAGGTTTGTCATCGCGCGGTAACGGCGGACGGGCGTGGAAGGTCCATCGGCATGTCAGTAGAGCAGGACGCGCTCGTCGATCTCACGGAACAGGGGCAGGTCGAGCGTGGCGGTTTCGGCAAAACCGATGGCGATTCGATGTTCTTCATAACGGCGCTGATGGCGTCCATCGCTTGCGCCGTTGATGTGGAAGATGGCGTGCTGACCGAAGGGCAGGCGGATGATCCAATCCTCCAGATGGAGGCGGCGGGGTTTCTGGCTGGAAACGCGCGGCTTGATCCACAGATGGTCGCCGTCGATGCGCGTCTGGATCGGCACGCGCCAGTCCTCGATCACGCCCAGTTCGTGCCATGCCTCGTCGCGGCGATAATCATGGTCGGCGTCGAAGCGGATATGATGGAGCCAGCCGCGTTCGGTGTCGAATGGCGGCTGGAACGGTGCCGTGCGGGGAAGCGCGTTGCGGATCGTGCCGGGGTCGGCGCCGCGATCTCATTTGGTCCAGTGAATCTCGATATGCTGGATCGCGAGGCGATGCTTCACAGCGTCTTGCCGCTGCGGCCCGCCAGATCGACGACATATTGCCAGGCGACGCGGCCCGAACGACTGCCCCGCCGTGTGGCCCAGTTGATCGCCTCTGCGGGATCGAAACTCAGGCCATGATGGTCGGCATAGCCGCGCACGATGGCGACATAGGTGTCCTGATCGATCGCATGGAAACCGAGCGAAAGGCCGAAGCGATCGGCGAGCGCGAGGCTGTCGTCGATGCTATCGCGCGGATTGATCGCGCTGGATTGCTCGGCGATGTCGCGCGGAATCAGGTGACGGCGGTTCGAGGTGACAAACAGCCGGACATTGGCGGGACGCGCTTCTGCGCCGCCTTCAAGGAGCGAGCGTAGTGCGCGACCGTCCGAGGCGGCGTCGAAGCCCAGATCGTCGAGGAATAGAACGAAGGCGCGCGGGGCGTCGGCGATCAGGGTGAAGAGAGCGGGGAGGGTATCGAGCGTATCCGCCTGTGCCTCGATCAGGGCGATGGCACCGCCTTCGGCCTGGATCGCGCCAACGGTGGACTTGGACAGGGCGGACTTGCCGGTGCCGCGTGCGCCCCACAACAGCACGTCATGCGCGGGCAGACCGCTGGCAAGGCGGCGGATATTGTCGAGCAACGTCGCCTTTTGCGCGTCGATGCCGACCAGTTCGTCGAGCGGCAACGGCGCGAAGGCGCGGGCGGCTGTGATGTGGCTCTTGTGCCAGACATAGGCCGGGTGCGCGGTCAGGTCCGGCACCGGCGGCGGCGGCGGGGCCAGCCGTTCGAGCGCGGCGGCGATGCGGTCCAGCGGGTCGGTCATCGGGTCGGAGGGCTAAGGGGTGGGGCGGGGGTTGGCAATGGGCCGTGGTTGGGGGGCGTGGTTGGCGGTCAGCGCGGGTTGAACATTGACGATGCTGCGGATAGCCTCAACACGTGGATGCCGAACCCTTTCCAATCTGGCTTTTCGTCATCTCTTGGGGCTGGGTCGCCCTCGTTATCGGTGCGTCGATCATATACCGTCGCGCGAATGGAAAACCGATCATCCCCCGCGTGCCGAAAAACGCGCTGTTCGTTGAGCGAAAGGCGTCGGGCACATGGGCAAGCAACTGCCTGATCGTGACGGTTACGCCTGAAGAAATGGTGGTCACGCCGTTCTTCCCGTTCACGCTTGGATTCCTGCCGGAAGTGTACCGCATGGAGCACAGGATCCCCTTGCGTCGCATACGAAGCGTGGAACGGAAACGGGGCTTCCTGTCGAACAACATCATCGTGCGGTATGATGGCCCCGACGAGCGTGTCGTGAAATTGCGGGTGCGCGATCCCGACAAGCTGGCGGCGGTGCTGGCTGCGCAGCGTGTGCCTGTCAGGTCGGCCTGACGACCTTCACGCTAACCGCGCGATCAGTGCCTCCGCCGCGCCGCGATCGGTGAAGCCGGGGGTGGCAAGGGCAACCTGCGCTTGCGCCTTGGCATCCGCCTTCCGGCCCGCTTCGGCATAGGCTTGCGCGAGATGCCAGCGGAGCATCGGGTGGCGCGGGGCGAGCGCGACGGCTTTTTGCAGCAGTTCGATCCCGCCTGCGGTGTCGCCGCCTTCGGTCAGCGCCCAACCCATTGCGCCCGCGACGGCGGGGTTTGACGGGGCGATGAGGTAAGCGGCCTCGGCATAGCGGGCGGCGCGATCGGGCTCGCCCGCCCCGGCATAGGCGAAGGCGAGTTCGGCGAGGAGCGCGGCGTCGCGGTTGCCGGTGCGCAGGCGCACGGCCTCCAGCGCGTCGATCGCGGCGTCGAAATCGCCCGCCGCCGCCTGCCAGTGCGCCGACAGGCGCAGGGCGGCGAGGTTGAGCGGGTTTTGCGACAGGAACAGCGCGAGCGTGGTCGATGCCTGCTGGCGTTGGCCCGAACGGTCGAGCGCCTCGACCAGCCGCAGCATGGCCGGTTCGTCGAAGCGGATGCTGGCGGCGGACTTGTACGCCGCGACGGCATCGCCCGGGCGCTGAAGCAGCATCAGCGTGTCGCCGACCAGCGTATGCGCGGCGGGTGCGCCGGGATTGCGCGCGGCGATATCCTGCGCCTTCGCCAGTGCCGCGCCCTTGTCGCCGCTGTCGATCAGGCCGCGGATCAGCGGGATCGTCGCGCGCGGATCGTCGGTCGGTGCCTTTTGCGCGGCGGCGGTGAGCATCGGCACGGCATCGTCTGAGCTGAACCATGCGGCATTGTCGCGCGCGGGCAGGGCGGCGCGGTCGAAATAGCGCGCGGCGGTGGCGCGTTCGCCGATCCGTTCATAGCCGCGCGCGACGAGCGAGAGCGAATAGGCGTCGGCATCGCCGCGTGCGACAACGGGAAGCAGGACCTCGATCGCATTTTTGGAGGCGTCGGATCGCATCAGCGCGCTGGCGAGCAATTTGCGTGCGCCGATGTTCATTGGCTGAAGGCTGACGAGGTTGCGAAGTTTCTCGATCGCGCGTTCGTAGCGGCCTTCCTGCAAATCGAGCGTGCCGCCGAGCAGCAAGCCGCCGGGGAGCGCGCCTACACCGCCGCCCGCGCGCTGCAGCAACTGGCGGGCGAGGTCGAATTGTTCGGCGCGGGCGGCGAGCACGGCCTGAAGGTAGAAGGCCTGCGGGCTGCGCGGGCGGACTTCCATCGCCTTGCGGGTTGCGGCGAGCATGTCGCGGGTGCGGCCCGCGTCACCAAGCGTGGAGGCGTATTGGATCAGCGCGGCGTGGCGGTACGGGTCGCGTTTGAGCGCGGACTCAAACCAGGGAAGCGCGGCGACGAGGCCGAATTGCGTGCGGACGAGTTCGCCGCGCAGGATGAGGGCGTCGGTATTGCCCTTGTCGAGTTCGACCGCTCGCGTGCTGGCCTCGATCGCGCCGACGACATCGCCCGCGTTGAAGCGGAAG
This sequence comes from Sphingomonas sp. LT1P40, assembly GCF_036663835.1. NCBI lineage: Bacteria > Pseudomonadati > Pseudomonadota > Alphaproteobacteria > Sphingomonadales > Sphingomonadaceae > Alteristakelama > Alteristakelama amylovorans. The sequence goes on along the minus strand of NZ_JAXOJT010000001.1, from coordinate 2,024,918 downwards.
CGCCCGAGATCGGTCCAGGCGTCAGCGCTTTGCGGGGCGAGGCGGACGGCAGCCATCGCGGCATCGCGCGCGGCGGCGAGGTTGCCGCCGGCGGTGAAGGCGCGGGTGCGGACCTTCAGCGCGTAGGCGCGGTCGGCCTCGGGGGCCTTGTCGGCCTCGACCAGCGCGCGCCGCGGATCGCCTTGCAGCAGGATGGCATGGGCCATGAGGGCGTGGATGCGTTTGGGATCGACTCCGCTGTCGAGTGCACGGCGGAGCGAGGATTCGGCGGCGACGCCCTCGTCGAGCATCAGGTTCGCGCGGGCGAGCGCGAGATGCGCCTCACCCCATTGCGGATCGGCGCGGACGGCGGTGAAGGCCTGGCTGCGCGCGGCGGAGGCGTTGTTCGCCTTGAGATAGGTTTGACTGCGCGCGACCGCTTCGCGCGCGGCGGCGGGGTCGGGACCGCCGGTGACAACCGAGCGGAACGCAAACAGCGCTACGCCGAACGCGCCGATGCACAGCGCGAACACGACGATGCGGCGCAGGTTGAGGCTACGGGTGCGCTTGGAGCGACGACGACGCGGTTCAGGGCTGGAGGTCATAGGCCTTCATCAAATCATAGAGGGTAGGGCGGCTGATCCCGAGCAGGCGCGCGGTGCCGGAGATATTGCCGTCCGCGCGGGACAGCGCGTGCGCAATGGCGCGACGATCGGCGGCTTCGCGGATCGCCTTCAGATTGATCGGTTCGGCATCGGGCGCGGCGCCAAGGTCGAGATCGGCAGCGGTAACCAGCTTGCCATCGGCCATGATCGCGGCGCGCTTCACCCGGTTTTCCAGCTCGCGGACATTGCCGGGCCAGCCCCATGCGTCGATCGCGGCAAGCGCGTCGGGGGCGAAGCTCTTGGCCGGAAGCTTCATTACGGTGCCGTGCTTGTGGAGCAAATGGCGAGCGAGAAGTCCGGCGTCGCCGGGGCGCTCCGCGAGGTTGGGAATACGGACGACAATTTCGGCGAGGCGATAATAAAGGTCTTCGCGAAAGCTGTTCGCGGCGACCATCGCGTCGATGTCCTGATGCGTGGCGCAAACGATGCGGGTGTCGACCGGAATCGCTTTCCGCCCGCCGATGCGCTCGATCACGCGTTCCTGCAGGAAGCGGAGCAATTTGACCTGAAGCGGCAGCGGCACGTCGCCGATCTCGTCGAGGAACAGCGTGCCGCCCTGCGCCTGTTCGATCTTGCCCTCGGTGGTCTTGACCGCACCGGTGAACGCGCCCTTTTCATGCCCGAACAATTCGGATTCGAGCAGGGTTTCGGGGATCGCGGCGCAGTTGATTGCGACGAACGCACCCTTGCGACGGCTGGAATCGTGCAGGCCGCGTGCGAGCAATTCCTTCCCGGTGCCGCTGGCGCCCAGCAGCATCACCGAGACGTCCGCCGGGGCGACGCGTTCGATCGTGCGGGTAACCTTGAGCATCTCGGGCGAGCCGGTGATGATGCCGCCCAATGCGGTGCCGGTTTCGGCGCGCGCGGCGAGGCGACGGTTTTCGGCTTCGAGCGCGTGGACGTGGAAGGCGCGCGCGACGATCAGGCCGAGCGCGTCGATGTCGATCGGCTTCTGATAGAAATCCCACGCGCCCATCGCGATCGCGCGCAGCATCGATTCGCGCTCACCATGGCCGGAGGCGACGATGACACGGGTGTCGGGTTTCAATGCGAGGATTTGTTCGAGCGCGGCGAAGCCCTCGGTCGTGCCGTCGGGGTCGGGCGGGAGGCCGAGGTCGAGCGTGACGACGGCGGGTTCCTCGGCGCGCAGCATGGTGATCGCGGACTCGCGGTCTCCGGCGGTGAGAATCTCATAGCCCTCATAGGCCCAGCGCAATTGTCGCTGAAGTCCGGCATCGTCCTCGACGATGAGGAGTTTAGGCTTGGGGTCGCTCATGCCGCTCGTCCGAGTTCGTTGGTGCCGTTGCCCGCCGCGCGCAGGACGACGCGAAAGCGGGTGCCATGGCCTTCGGCGCTTTCTACTTCGATGCGGCCACCCATCTCGGCGGCCAGCTTCTGCGCCTCGAACGCGCCGATGCCGAAGCCGCCTCGTTTGGACGAGACGAAGGGCTTGAACAGTTTTTCGCGGACGAAAGCGGGCGACATGCCGCAACCCTTGTCGATCACCTCGATACGGGCTTCGCCATTGGTCGCGTCCACCGCGACGGTGACGGGTGAGTCGGCGGGACTGGCCTCGACCGCGTTCTGGACAAGGTGACCGAGCAACGCTTCGAGCCGTAAGGGGTCGGCGATGGCGAGTGGATCACCGGTGGCGATAACCTGAACCGGGTGCTGCGCCAGACATGCCTTGGCGACACGGCGGGCAAGCGGGGCGAGCGGCGTGGCGATCGGCGCGTCGGAACGGGCGCGGTGATGCTGGGACAGGCGGGCGAGCATATCGTTCATGCGGCCCGCCGAATCCTGCAAGGTGGCGATCATGTCGGCGCGAAAGGCGGGGTTGTCGGCATGGCGTTCGGCGTTGCGCGCGACGAGGGTGAGCTGGCTGACCAGATTCTTGATGTCGTGCATGATGAAGGCAAAGCGGCGGTTGAACTCGTCGAAGCGTTCCGCCTCGGCCAGCGCCTCCTGCGCGCGCTCTTCCGCGAGATAGCTGGCGAGCTGACGCCCGGCAGCCTTGAGTAGGTCGAAATCCTCCCAGTCGAGTGCGCGCGGCACCGGCGGGCGGGCGAGCACGATCGCACCGGCGAGGCGGGCGTGATGCGGCAGGGGCACGATCACCCACGCCTGATCCCAGCTGCGGATCGAGGGTGAGGCAGCGTCCTTGCCGGGGTCGAGTTCGAGCACGAGCGCGGGGTCGATCCCGGCGGTCGGCCAGTCCTCACCATAAGCGGCCGGCAGGGTCGTGCGATCGACGTTCCATGCGGCACCCAGTGCCAGCGTATCGCCCTGTGGCAGCAGCAGCAGCCCGGCGGGCGAGTCGGTGAGGTCGGCGAGCGCTTTCACGATGCGTTCGTCCAGCGGGGCGCTGCCATGCGGTTCGCCCAGCGTTTCGGTGAAGCGCATCCATTCCGCGCGGTAATCGTAACGGTGGCGGAAGAAGTGTTTCGCCAGCTTAACCTTGATCCATGCGCGCAACCACGTGCTGGAGACGAGGGTGAGGATGGCGGCGGTCGAGCCGAACACGAACGCGGTCTGGAACAGCCGTGCGTTACTGCCGCCGATCGCAGCGAGCGCGGTCGTGGCGAGCGCGAGCAGCGCAAAATACAGGCCGATCGCAACCAGCGACAGCGACTGATAGGCAACGGTGCGCGACAGCTGCATCGGCCATTCGCCGCGCCGTTGCAGCCCGGCGGCGATGACGGCGGCGATCAGCGCCATCGCGAGACCCCGCACGGCGACCAGCTGATGCGGCCACCCCTCGGTCAGCCAGGCAACGCTGAACACGTTAATATCGACCAGCCACATCGCGCCGAGCGCGAGGACGACGGGGCGCATGCCGCTGCCACTCTGGGGCGTGATCGCGTTGTGCAGGCTTTGCACCAGCACGAGCGCGGCGACGGCGACCATCATCTTGAGCAGCAACGCCGCCTGTGTGGCGTCCTTGGCGACCTCGTGCGCTGCGGCTGCGGTGATATGGAGCGCGAGCGCGATGAGGATGACGGCGGCGACGACGCCGTAAACGGTGCCGATCGCGGCGGGTGGCCGCTGCATCCCGCTGCGCCGGTGAAGCGCGATCATGAAGCCGAGCCAGGCGAGGTTGCGTGCCGCCGATGCCACGCGCGTGACCAGATCGGTCTCGCCGATGCCTGCAACCGCGAGTGCCCACAAAGCCGTCAGGCCCAGCGCGAGCGCCAGCGGGTTGCGCGGTACGCCCGGTTCCGCGCGTCGAAACGTCCACAGGCCGAGCATTGCGAACAACAATGCCGCGAGGGCGTGGCCCCAAAGGATGAGGGTCGGGACCATAGGCTTACCGCGCGCCCTCCGGGAACAGCACCACGCGCAAGGTTTGCAGCAGGATCAGCAGGTCGAGGAACGGCGAATAATTCTTCGCATAATAGAGGTCGTATTCCAGCTTCTGCCGACTGTCCTCGATCGACGCGCCATAGGGATAGTTGATCTGTGCCCAGCCGGTGATGCCCGGCTTCACCATATGACGTTCCGCATAATAGGGGAGCTGCTGCTCCAGATCCTCGACGAACTGGGGCCGCTCCGGGCGCGGCCCGACGAAGCTCATCTCGCCCTTCAGCACGCTCCAGCATTGCGGCAGCTCGTCGATCCGGACCTTGCGGATGAAGCGGCCGACGCGGGTAATGCGCGGATCGTCCTTTTCGGCCCAGACCGCCTTGCCCGCGACTTCGGCATCGGTGCGCATCGAGCGGAGTTTGAGGATGTCGAAGCCCTGGCCGTAGAGCCCGACGCGACGCTGGCGGTAAAAGGCCGGACCCTTGCTTTCCAGCTTAACCGCGATGGCACCCAGAATGATGAGCGGAAGCGCGAGCACGAGCAGAAGCAGGCTGGCGACGATGTCAAACAGGCGTTTGAACATGCTCGACAGCATGCGGCCCGAGGAGAAGCCGTCGGAGAAGATCAGCCAGCTGGGGTTGACCGACTGGAGATCGACACGTCCGGTTTCGCGTTCGAGGAAGGTCGAGATTTCGTTGACATGGACGCCGGTGGTCTTGATCCGCAGCAGATCCTTGAGCGGCAACGCGTTGCGGCGTTCCTCGAGCGCGAGCACGACTTCGCTGGCGTTGAGCAGCACGACATGGTCGGCGAGGTTGTAGATCGCGTCGCGGGCGATCGCCTCCGGGATCGTGCGGTTCGGCTCGCTCATCGCCACATAGCCGACGACGACGAAACCCGATCCGGGCTTGCGCGAGAGGACCTTGAGCCGCTCCGCACGCGCGCCCGCGCCGAGCACGACGATACGGCGCTTGAACGACTGGCTGCCGAGCATCTTGCCGAGCAAAAGCCGCAGCATGAACAGCAATACGACCGCGGCCAGCATTCCGTAGAGCAGGTTGGAGCGCCAGAAGGTGAGCGCGGGGACGAGGAAGAAGATCACCGAGAGGAAGATCGTGCCGAGCGATACCGCCACCAGCAATCGTGCGGTGGCGACGCGGATCGACTGCAATGCATCCGCGCCATAAACGCCGACCGCGATCATCGCGAGTTCGAGGCTGGCGGCGAAGCTGAGCATTTGGGGAATGCGGGTGTGGATCGGCTCAACATCCAGCGCGATCTGATGCGCGCGATACAGCCAGCCGAACTCGGCGGCAGCAAACAGCAGCACGACATCGAACAGCGCGAGCAGCAGCACCGCATTTGGGATATAGTGTTTGAACAGGCGGATCATGGGCCGATTCCTAGCGGACGAGTGTAAACAAATCCGACACGCTGCGACCCCTGTCGGCGAAATTGACGAAGAAATGCTGAATCCTGGGAAACGCGTGCCAACTTAATTGTTTGGCGGTCGAGGCGCGTGGGGTTAGGTGCGCCGATCAGGAGGGCAAGCATGACCGAGCACAAGCCGATCGTTCCCGTCATTTTATCGGGCGGATCGGGCACGCGCCTGTGGCCGATGTCGCGGCCCGAACGTCCGAAACAGATGCTGGCACTGACCGCTGAGGAGACGATGCTTCAGTTGACCGTGCAGCGCACGCCGTTCGGCGAGCGCTTTGCCGCGCCGGTGATCGTCGCCAATGCGCTGCATGCCGACATGGTCGAGGAGCAACTGGGGGCAGTCGAGGCGAAGGCACAGGCGCTGATTTTGGAGCCGATGGGGCGGAATACCGCGCCCGCGATCGCGCTGGCGGCGCTGGCGGTGGGCGGGGGCAGCGATCCGTTGCTGGTGATGCCGTCCGACCATGTCATCGCCGATGTCGATGCGTTCCACGCGGCGATCCATGCGGCGATGCCCGCCGTCGAGGATGGCTGGTTGGTGACGTTCGGGATCGCGCCCGACGCGCCGGAGACCGGCTATGGCTATATCCAGATCGGCGAGGCGATCGGTGGCGGGGTTCACAAAGTCGAGCGGTTCGTCGAGAAGCCCGCGCGCGAGGCGGCGGAGGCGATGATCGCATCGGGCGATCATGCGTGGAATGGCGGTATCTTCCTGTTCCGGGCGGACGTGTATCTGGGCGCTCTGGCGTCGTTCGCGCCGGACATGCTGGCGGCGTCGCAGGCGGCGATGGACCGGGCGGTGCGCGAAGGCACCCGCATCCTGCCCGACGCGACCGAGTTCGCGAAATCGCCATCGGATTCGATCGACTATGCGGTGATGGAAAAGGCTCCGCGCGTGGCGGTGGTGCCGGTGAGCATGGGCTGGAGCGATCTGGGCAGTTGGGATGCGCTACATGCGATCAGCGATTGCGACATTCACGGCAATGCCTGTCGCGGCGACGTGGTGGCGATTGACACGGCCGATTGTCTGGTGCGTGCCGGTGCAGGCAAGAAGGTCGCGCTGGTCGGTGTGTCCGACCTGATCGTCGTGGTGGACGGCGACGATGTGCTGATCCTGCCGCGCGGGCGCAGCCAGGACGTGAAGCGGATTATCGAGGCGATGAAGAAATAGGTTGGAACACGATCGTCAGGCCGTCCAGCGGACGGGCCTGCGCGGCGAGCGGGGGCGGGATCATCTCGCCGTCGATCAGGATGTAGAGACGGCCGGGTATGACCTTGCCGCCGCGGAATTCGTTGGATTCCGCCTCCTGCCGTACCGCGCTGGCATCCGAAGGGCGGGCGGCATAGACGTTGCGGACGGGCACCTTGGCCTTGACCGCGCGCCATGCGATTTCCTGAAAGACACCGAGGCCCTTGGTTACGTCGCCGGGGACGAAGGCGATGTCGGTTGCCTGGCCGATCAGGCGATCCCATTCGGGCGAAGGGGTGCGCGGATAGAGGACCGCGCCACGCGCTTCGGCAGTCTGAGCGCGGATTGAAAGCGCCATCGGGGTCAGATCGGCAACCTGGATCGGGGCGATCGCGGCGAGGATCAGGCCGGCGCGTTTCGCGGGGAGGCGGTAGAGGATGCGGATCGCGGCGAACACCAGCGTGTAGGCGATCGGCCAGAACAGACGGCCCGAGGCGCGGACGGCGTCGAGCGCTTCCGCGACGTTCTGCGGGAGCGTGTAGCGCGGGAGGCGTTGTCCGGCGAAATCGGGATAGGTGCTGATCGCCAGCAAGGTCAGAACGATGAAAGCGGGGACAAGCCATTTGAGGCGGGCGAGGCTGTCGGTCTGCGTTGACGAGCGGTGCCAGCGCGACAGGATCGCGGCAAGTGGGAGCAGCAGCAACAGGCCGAGGCCGAGATACTGAAACCCCTCGAACCCGCGGCCGGGACGCTGCTCGATCGCGGGGAGGAAGGTGGAATAACCGTCGATGCCGGGGTTCCACAGCGCGTCGATCGGCATGGCAAAAGCGCCGTAATTGCCCGAGGCACGGTGGGGCTCGATTACGCCGAGCGCCCAGGCGATGATGGCGACGAGCGCAAGGATGCCGATGCACTCGGCGACTAGGCGAGGGAGGGTGCGCTGCCAGTTGCCGCGTTCGGCCCATGCCCGTTCCAGCATCGCGCTGGCCCAGATCGCGCCGACCATCACCAGCAGATAGCTGTGGACCAGCGCGGTCACCGCGATGAGGATCGCCCAGCCCTTGTTCGACGACGACCGCTCGAAATGAGTGAAGCGCCATAGCGACCACAGGATCAGCCAGTGCGCCATCAGGTTGACATGGACAATGCGGTTGAACAGCGTCGGCAGCGCGGCGAGCAGGATGACGCCGCACCACAAGGCCAGCGCGTTCGGGGCATGGCGGCGGAGCAGCGCCCAGGCGAAAGCGACTTGGCAATACAGGCAGGCCAGCACCCACCAGCCGATCAGTTGCATGTCGGCAGGAAACAGCGCGCGAAATGGAAAGGCGAGCGCCCCAAGCAGCGGGTTGCTGTCGGTGAACAACAGGCCGACGCCATCAGGTGCGTTGAGCAGGTATGTCCGTAAAAAGCCGGGTGCGGGATCGTGGAGAAAGCCATGCAGCCCGAGCGCATTCTCGCCATTGTCGCTGCCGCGCAACAGCCATGCGACGTTGGTGATGTCGAGGATCTGCCAATGAAAAAACGCGCCAAACAGCAGCAGCGGCAGCACGACAAGCGGCAGGCGGGCGTTGAGATCGCGCATCGCGGGCGGGTGTGGCGCAGTCATGGCTAAGATTGCGTTAGCCATTCCGTGCGGCGGAGCAATCGCTTTGGTTCAGCGGCCGATACGTCCGATCGTTGCGCGATAGGCGCGGCCCAATCCTTTGGAGAGGCCCGCCACGCTGCGCAGGTTGAACAATTGCAGGCGGTGGCGGACGCGGCGCTCGTCCATCCACTCGGCCTTATATGGCTCGTCGCCATTGCCATAGTCGATGATCGCTGGACGGTCGTGATCGAGGACGTGGCGAAACATCGCCACCGACAACAACGTGCCCGGCGAATGTTCGCGCTCGCTCTCCAGATGCGCGAGTTTGTGGATCGTGGCGATGCCGTTTTCGACGGTCCACATCTGTGCGGCGACGGCGCGGCCTTCGCGATGCGCGACACCGAGGCGCAACGTCCCGGCGGCACCTTCATGCTGGGCAAAGGCGCGCAGGAACGCGGGCGAACCCTCGGCCGGTTTCCAGCTGAGCGGGTAGATCGCCTCATAGGCAGCCCAGGCATCAGCGTCGAAATGGTCGAAAATCTGCGTTTCGACCGCTGAATTCTTGGTGCGGCGGCGGACGGTGTTGCGCAATTTGGAACCACGTCTCGCCCAATAGCCATCGAAATCCATGCCGTCAGTATGGGCGACCCAATGCGCAGCCTCGATCCGGTCGGCGGCGACCCAGCCCTGTGCGCGGAACGCAGCCTCCAGCGCGGCGGCGGTTTCGGGTTCCAAGGGCCACAGCGTGAGGCTGCCGAAGCAGCCGCGCAGGGCGCGCGCGATTTCGGCGAGGAGGCGCGCGCGGGTCGGGGCGTCGCAGCCGGGAGCGAAAATCGGCGCGAACGCCAGCGTGTACCAGCTGGCGAGTCCGCGTCCGTGACGCGACCCGCAATCGCGCAACGGCAACCAGACGGCATCGTGACCCAGTCGCGCGGTTGCGACGACAGTGGGGGCGTCGCTCCACAAATGCGCCTGCGTCAGTCGCAGCCAGTCGAGCCGATCGTACAGCGACGGTTGCGTCGCGCGGTCGAGCGCGGTTCCCGCATCGCTGGCGAGCGCCGACAGCGAGTCGAGGATGCGAATCTCGATTTCTGACGATGCCTCGATCCGGGAAGCGTGCGCGTTCATTCGGCGTCGCTGCGCCCGACGATGCGCTTCGCTTTCATCAGCGCGCGCCAGACATAGGCCTTGAGCAAATTCTGCTGCGGATAGCGCGCAGGCATGGCCGGTTTCAGCCCCGCGCCGCGCAGCATGCGGTTGAACGCATGCGCGTCTGCCTCACGATAACTCCATTCGGAGCGCCAGGTGACCGACAGCGAGACCGAAGTCGCGTCGCCATTCTGCACCCAATGCGGTGCCTTGACCGGGACATAGAGCGCTTCGCCCGGATCGAGTCGGATGGGCGTGCCTTTGGTGGCGAAATCGTCGCGGAACGGGAGGTTGCGGTGGCTGCCGCGATGGAATTCCTCCTGCAATGCGCCGGGGGTCAGGTCGGAGTCGGCAGCGGGGAACAGGGTCATCGTCTTGTGGCCGCGCAACTGCATCAGAATGTTGTGTTCGGGGTCCATGTGGAACGGGGTGACCGCGTCCGGCGAGGAGACGAAGATGAACGCCTCACGCTTTATCATCGCGCCGGTGCGGGCGACGATGGCGGGTTCGAGTTCGTCTAGAATCTCGTCGAGCAGCGCGCGGTAGAGCGGATCCTGATCGACGAATTTGAGCACCATCCATGAGCCGTTCTGTTCGATCGAGCGGATCGAGTCGGCGACCGACAGGCCATTATGCTGGACGGTGGCGGGATCGACCTCGATCGGGAGGTTCGCCAGATTCTGTTCGACATCGACCGGGCGGATTCGCTGCGACAGCGCGACCAGCGCCTCCAGATCGAACAGCGGGTGGCCGCACAGGCCGTGCGTGATCTTGCCCGGCTGTTCGGGATAAAGGGTGGCGAAGCGGGTGCGCGCGTCGGTGTCGAACACACCATGCGCCACCGGGTTGCGCGTCGGGGCGTTCATGCTTCGGTCTCCGGTGGGGCGTGCGCGGCGTGCGCGGATCGCGGCGGCGGCGCGTTCGACGGCGCGGGTGATGTGGAACAGCGCGCGACTGCGCCAGTTGCGCAGCGGCAACGTGACGCGAACGATGCCGCGGCGTTCGCCCCACAGGCTGTTTATCATCGGGTGGTTCTCGCTCGCGCAGCTGTCCATCCAGCGAATGTCGTCGTGGGCGAGCAGCGACAGGTTTTCGAGCTGGATCAGCACGCCGGGGGAGAAGCGGGCATAATCCTCGTCGAACGCGGTTTTGAACGAAAAGGAGCCGGGGCTGCTGAGGAAGTTGACAAGCACCGCGATTGGTTTTTCGTCGAGATCGAGGCGGATCATTTCGAGTTTGCCGACATCGTGGGCACCCGTCACCGCGTCGCGGAAGAAGGCGGCGGTGGCGGGCGTGCAGGCAAGCGCGGAACCGGCGCGGCCCTTCCACCCGCTCTGTTCCAGGCGCAGGAAAGTGTCGATCCAGGCGGGAAGTTGGTTGGCATCGGTCAGGCGATGCGTGGTGACGCTGCCCAGTTCGGCGAGGCGCGACTGGAGGCGGCCGAGCTCTTTGCGCTTCTTCTTGCGCACGGTGGTGGCGTAATAGGTCTCGGGCGACAGATCGCTGTCGAGCAAGGCGCGTTCGATGCGGTGGACGGTCGGGCACGGGCGATCCAGCGCAGCGGCGGCGGCGAGCAGGCCGCGATGGACCGGGCCGTGTTCGACGAGGCCCGTTAAGTGGAGCAGGCCCGTCGATTTCGGGTCGGCGTCGAGCGCGGCGAGGATCGCGGTCCATGCCGCCTGTTCATAACCGCGCCGCAGCAGCGGGCCGCCTAGGAAGCTGTGATAGTGCAGCCAGTTCTCGACTACGGGAATGGGCAAGCGGCCATAATGGCTGGCTTGCGAGATGTGGAGGATGCCGATCAGCTTGCGGTCCGCACGGACCGTGATCTGGCGGACGCCGGATGGCGGGTGCAGCGGTGCGCTGGCGGCGACGAACCAGCGTTCGGCGAAGACGTTTGGCTCGGCGGCGTGGGCGGCGAGATCGTCCCATTCGGCGGCAAGGGCAGGGTTGAGCGGTCCCGGCGTTGTGATCTCGGCAGAGGGCGGCCGAACGTGCAGACGCAGGTCCGGCGACGCCGGACGGGCGTTCGATCCATCGATAGCAACTGCCGCGTTCATGCCGGTCCCAACCTGCTGGTCAGGCTGCGACTAGCGGCGAAGCGTTAAATTTCGGCAAGCGCTACGGCCATTCGCTCCGCTTTGGGGGAGATTCGGCTTAGCGCAACTCCGCTTGAACCAGTCACGTCACCCCGGGTCAAGCCCGGGGTGACGAGGAAGTGTGATGTCATCACGCTATAGATACTGCCAAAAGAAAGGGCCGGGAGATTGCTCCCCCGGCCCTTCGCATTGGTCGAACGGGTGGGACTTAAAAGTCCATCCCGCCCATGCCGCCCATGCCGCCGCCGCCCATGGGCATGGCGGGCTTGTCGTCGGGAAGCTCGCTCACCGCCGCTTCGGTGGTGATGAGCAGACCGGCAACCGAGGCTGCGTTCTGGAGCGCGGTGCGAACGACCTTGGTCGGGTCGATCACGCCGGCGGTGACGAGGTTCTCGTAAACGTCGGTCGAGGCGTTGAAGCCATAGGACGTGTCCGACTGGTCGAGCAGCTTGCCCGACACGACCGCGCCATCATGGCCCGCATTCGCCGCGATCTGGCGAACCAGCGCCGTCAGCGACTTGCGGATGATGTCGATGCCGCGCGTCTGGTCGTCATTGACGCCCTTCAGCCCATCGAGCGCCTTGGTTGCGTACAGCAGAGCCGTACCGCCGCCGGGGACGATGCCTTCTTCAACGGCTGCGCGGGTTGCGTGCAGCGCGTCGTCGACGCGGTCCTTGCGCTCTTTCACTTCGACTTCCGAAGCGCCGCCGACCTTGATGACCGCAACGCCGCCGGCGAGCTTGGCAAGACGCTCCTGGAGCTTCTCCTTGTCATAGTCGCTGGTGGTGACTTCGATCTGCTGGCGGATCGCATCGGTGCGGCCCTTGATCGCATCGTGATCGCCCGCGCCGTCGACAATGACGGTGTTGTCCTTGTCGATGGTGACGCGCTTGGCGGTGCCGAGCATGCCCAGGGTAACCGTCTCGAGCTTGATGCCCAGGTCTTCCGAAATCACTTCGCCCTTGGTCAGGACGGCGATGTCTTCCAGCATCGCCTTGCGACGATCGCCGAAGCCCGGTGCCTTGACCGCTGCGACCTTGAGGCCGCCGCGCAGCTTGTTGACGACGAGCGTGGCCAGTGCCTCACCCTCGATATCCTCGGCGATGATGAGCAGCGGACGGCCCGACTGAACAACGGCTTCCAGAATCGGGAGCATCGCCTGCAGGTTCGACAGCTTCTTCTCATGGATCAGGATGTACGGATCGTTCAGTTCGACCGACATCTTCTCAGGGTTGGTGATGAAGTAAGGCGACAGGTAGCCGCGGTCGAACTGCATGCCCTCGACCACGTCGAGCTCGAAATCGAGACCCTTGGCCTCCTCGACGGTGATGACGCCTTCCTTGCCGACCTTCTCCATCGCTTCGGCGATCTTCTCACCGACGACGGTGTCGCCGTTGGCCGAGATGATGCCGACCTGAGCGATTTCGGCCGAACCCGAAACGGGCTTCGAGCGCGACTTGATGTCCTCGACAACCTTGATGACGGCGAGATCGATGCCGCGCTTCAGGTCCATCGGGTTCATGCCGGCCGCAACCGACTTCATGCCCTCACGCACGATCGCCTGAGCGAGGACGGTCGCGGTGGTGGTGCCGTCGCCGGCGATGTCGTTGGTCTTCGAGGCCACTTCGCGCACCATTTGTGCGCCCATGTTCTCGAACTTGTCCTTCAGCTCGATTTCCTTGGCGACAGTAACGCCGTCCTTGGTGATGCGGGGGGCACCGAAGCTCTTGTCGATGACGACGTTGCGGCCCTTTGGCCCCAGCGTGACCTTGACCGCGTCGGCGAGGATGTCGACGCCGCGCAGAATGCGTTCACGCGCGTCGCGGCTGAATTTTACGTCCTTGGCTGCCATGTGGCTACCCTTTCAGAAAGTGGGGAAGTTGACGAAGTTGACGGTTTCGACGTGGCTGAAATCAGCCAACAATGCCGAGAATGTCGCTTTCTTTCATGATGAGCAGGTCTTCGCCGTTGACCTTGACCTCGGTGCCCGACCATTTGCCGAACAGAATCTTGTCGCCGGCCTTAACGTCGAGCGGGGTGATCGTCCCGGCTTCGGTACGGGTGCCGGTGCCGACGGAGACGACTTCGCCTTCCTGTGGCTTTTCCTGGGCGGTGTCGGGGATGATGATGCCACCGGCAGTCTTGGCCTCGGCCTCGACGCGGCGGACCAGCACGCGATCGTGCAACGGACGAAAGTTCATGGAGCTCTCCTGAACAGGATTGATAATAGGTGTTGGCACTCACCGTAAGCGAGTGCCAGCAGCGGTCATATGGGCGTGTGTCCCGGCAGCGTCAACGGGTCTGAGGTGGGCAACCGAAAGAATCAGGCAAGGCGAAAATTTGATGCAAATTAAGTCCATTCTGGATAGGTTCCATAGTAAGAATTTAGTAACTACGATTATTCTTATCGTTCAGGAACAATAGCTTCAAGAATAGATTTCTGATTTTTAGCGATGCATTGAAGTATCGCATTAGACAGGAGTGGTGTCATGTTGCAAAACAAGGCCGTATGGCCAACGCTGGTGCTTGCCTCGACGGCAATGCTTGCACTGTCCGCGTGTGAGAGTTCCGGAAACTATCGTATCGCATCTGTTGGATCGGCTGGCGGGACTGGCGGCAATGGCGGTGACGGGGGCCCGGGCGGTACGGGTGGCGCAGGCGGAACCGGCGGCACCGGCGGAACCGGAGGACCTGGCGGCAGCGGTGGCAACGGTGCTGCGGGCGGCAACCTGGTCGGCAACCTTATCGTGACCGCCGGCAACACCGTGATCGGCGTCGCGGGCAAGCATAATGGCGTGGCGAGCGTCGTGAACGGCGCGGTGCCGCAAAGCGGCATCCTGACCGGCAAGGTCACCGCCATTCTGACCAAGACTGGCCAGACGCTGGTCCAGATCGGCACCGGCGCCGGCGGCAGCAGCGGCGGCGGCCTGATCCTGGACGGCGCCGGTGGCAAGCTGGGGGCGCTCGTCGCGCTCGATCTGGGCGCGGGCAAGGTGATCGCGGCACCGGCCGGGTCGAAAGCCCTGATCGGCCTGAACGTGCTGGCGCAAAACCCCAATACCGGCAAGCTGGTGACCGTCGGCGCGGCATCGGGCGGCAAGCTGGTCGCGCTCGACCTCAACGGATCGGGCAACGGCCTGTTGGGCGGCGTGCTGAACAAGACTGGCGGCGTGACGGGTGCGACCGGCGCAACTGGCGGGTCGGGACTGCTCGGCGGCACCGTCAGCAAGGTGACGAACGGCCAGTCGGGCGGCCTGCTGGGCCTGAAGAAGAAGGGCAACTGAAAGCCCATCCCTGAACCCGCGTGCTCATGTGGCTTGACAGCGCGCGGGTTCCTTCTTTCCCTTAACAGGATGCGAACCCCATGATGCTGGTAAGCCTGATGGCGCTGGCTGCGGTTGCGGACCCGCAGGACGGCACGCGATTGATCGACCGCAACCGGATCGACCGACCGAAGACCGCACCGAAAATCGCCCCAATGGCCCCGCGCGAGCGCGCGCGGATTGCCGCCAGCGGCACTGGCCGACCGATCAAGGGCGTGCGCTTTCGCGGCGTCGATGCGCCGGGCCCGGTGGCGAAGGCGGCCGAAGATTTTCTGGGGCGTGCGATGACGGCGGAAACGCTGGCCGAGCTCGCCGGGACGCTGTCGCGGGCGTATGAGAAGAGCGATGTCGCGCTCTATACCGTCGCCATTCCCGAACAGGATTTCGCTGACGACGTGGTCGTCGTTCTGCTGACCGAAGGGCGGGTCGCAAAGCTGAATATCGCGGGGGAGGCACGGCGGCACCGGCAATTGCGCGGGCGCGCCGCACCGCTGACGCAGGAGGCGCCGCTGAGCCGCGTGACGTTCGAGCGGCAGTTCACGCTGATGCGCGCGCTCCCCGGCCTGACGCTTGACACGGCGTTTGCCGACCCCGACGGGACCGGCGCGTTGATACTGACGCTGACGCCGAAGCAACGGCGGAGCAAATTCACGTTGGGCTTCAGCAATCGCGGCGTCGACCTGACCGGGGACGGGCAGTTCGATGCGCTCGCGGAATTCTATGGCTTGGCGGTGGATGGCGACCAGCTGAGTTTCGCCGCATCGGCGGCAAGCGATTTCAAACGCTATCGCTATGGCGCGCTGGGCTACCAGGCACCGGTTGGCACGAGCGGTCTGACCGCAAGTGTGAACGCGGCGTATCTGGAGACGCGGCCAAAGGGCATTCCACTTAAGGGTACTGCCAAGCTGGCGGGGGCGACGCTGAGCTATCCGCTGATCCGCGGGTTTCGCCGCAATGCAGATATCAGTCTGGGCCTGGACGGCATCGACAGCGACAATGCGGTGCTGGGCAATCTGATTGCGACCGAGCGGACGCGCGCGTTGCGCGCAGCGGCGGGGATTTCGGATAGCCGGGAAAAGCGGGCATGGTCGCTGAGCGTGGCGGCGTCGCAGGGGCTGGACTTCGCGGGCGCGCGGGTGATCGAGCCGTTCGCCGAGAAGGGTTTCCGCAAGATCAGCGGTGCCGCGAGCGCGGCGCAGATGCTGGGCAAGCGGGTCACGCTGCGACTGAACCTGTCCGGCCAGTATAGCGGCGACCGGCTGCCCGCCGCCGAACGTTTCGCCGTGGGCGGCGAAGCGCTGGGCCGCGCGTTCGACACCGCATTCCTGACCGCCGACAAGGGTGCTGGCGCGCTCGGCGAAGTGGCGGTCCGCCCGATCAAGGGCGGCGGGTTTTCGGCGAGCGAACTCTATGCCTTTGCCGACCGCGCCTGGATCGGCATCGCGGCACGAGGACTGGACCCGGCGATCGACCTGTCGATGGCGTCGGCGGGGGCGGGTGCGCGGGTGCGGTTCAAGGAAAAGGGCGAACTTGGCATCGAGGCGGCGAAGGCGATCGATGATCCCTATCCCGGCTATGACGAGGACTGGCGCGTATCGGTGATGTGGAAGCTCTCACTCTGATGCGCTTGCTCGCATCTGTATTGCTTCGTTAACACGGGCCGTTTACTCGCACGCTCCTATGCCCTAACTTGACGTTAGGGGCAGGCTTCCGAGGAGCAGAACACGTGAGACTGGTGCGCGGCGCATGGAAGCTGCTTGTGGGAATCAAGGACGGTCTCGTCCTGCTGCTGATGCTGCTGTTTTTCGGCGCGTTGTTCGCAGTGCTGTCCGCCCGCCCCAATCCGGCGGCGGTGAAGGACGGCGCGTTGGTGCTCAACATCGACGGCATGATCGTCGAGCAGCCTAGCGAGGCCGATCCGTTCGCGTCGCTGGGCGGCGGCGAGGCGGTGCGCGAATATCGCATGCGCGATCTGGTCCGCGCGCTCGACGCGGCCAAGGACGATGCGCGGGTGAAGGTCGTGGTGCTCGATCTCGACCGGTTCATGGGCGGTTATCCCGCGGTGGTGTCGGAAGTGGCGGCGGCGGTCGGCCGGGTGCGGGCGGCGAAAAAGCCGGTGCTGGCCTATGCCACGGCTTATACCGACAGCAGCTATTTGCTCGCAGCCAATGCCAGCGAGATCTGGGTCCATCCGATCGGCGGCACGTTGTTCAGCGGTCCCGGCGGATCGCGGCTTTATTACAAGGGGCTGATCGACAAGCTCGGCGTGAACACGCACGTCTATAAGGTCGGCAAGTTCAAGTCGGCGGTCGAGCCTTACCTGCTGACCGGGCAGTCGCCCGAGGCGAAGGCGGCGAACGAGGCGCTGTACGGCGCGATCTTCGGCCAGTGGCAGGAAGCCGTGGTCAAGGCGCGGCCCAAGGCGAAGCTGGGCGATACGATCAACCGGCCGGACGCGCTGATCGTCGCATCGAATGGTGATATCGCGCTGGCGAACGAGCGCGCGGGTCTGATCGACAAGCGCGGCGACCGGCTGGCATTCGGCAAGCGCGTGGCGGAGATTGCCGGCGTCGACGCGGGTAAATCTGCGGGCAGCTACAAGAGCATCAAGCTGGCCAACTGGCTGGAGGCCAATCCGGTGGCCAAGACCGGCGACGAGATCGGCGTGATCACGGTTGCGGGCGAGATCATCGACGGCAAGGCCGGGCCGGGCATGGCCGCAGGCGACACGATCGCCGACCTGTTGCTGAAGGGACTGGCCGAGAAAAAGCTGAAGGCGCTGGTCGTGCGCGTCGATTCGCCGGGTGGCTCGGTGCTGGCGTCGGAGCGCATCCGGCAGGCGATTCTGCAGGCAAAGGCGCAGAAGCTGCCAGTCGTGGTGTCGATGGGCGGTCTGGCGGCGAGCGGCGGATATTGGGTTTCGATGCCCGCCGACGTGATCTTTGCCGAGCCAAACACGATCACCGGATCGATCGGCATTTTCGGGATCATCCCGACGTTCGAGAACACGCTGGCCAAGATCGGTGTGACCAGCGACGGGGTGAAAACCACGCCGCTGACCGGACAGCCGGATATTTATGCCGGCACCAATGCGGTCACCGACCGCATTTTGCAGGCGGGGATCGAGCAAGGCTATCGCCGCTTTATCGGGCTGGTCGCGGCCTCGCGCAAGATGACGCCGCAGCGGGTCGATGAAATCGGTCAGGGCCGCGTGTGGGACGGTGGCACCGCGCGTCAGCTGGGACTGGTCGATCGTTTCGGCAATCTCGACGCGGCGATCGCGGAAGCGGCGAAGCGCGCCAAGCTCGATCCCGCCAAAGTACATGCGGTGTATCTGGAGAAGGAGCCGAGCTGGTTCGAGACGATGGTCGCGGGCTTCTTTGCCGGTGGCGGCGATGAGGAAGAGGAAGCGGCGCCCGAGAGCGGTGGCGACCTCTATGCCCGGATCGCGGCAGACCGGCGCGCGGTGTTCGGTCAGGCGCTGGGCGATGCGAAGCGGTTGGCGATGGGATCGTCGATGCAGGCACGTTGCCTGGAATGCGGATCGTTCGGTCCGGCGGCGGGGACGGTGCGGGCAGACGCACGGCTGATCGATCTGGTGCTGGCGAAGGTCGGCCTGTGATCCTGTTGCGAGCGGCGGAGCCGGGTGACGCGAGTGCGATTGCTGCGATCTATGCGCCCTATGTGCTGACCGGCACGGTATCGTTCGAGTTCGACCCACCGGACGCGCGGCAAATGCGCGGACGGATGGAGTCATCCGATGGACTATATCCGTGGATCGTCGCCACCAATGGCGAGGGCAGGGGCGTGCTCGGCTATGCCTATGCAACCAGCTTTCGTGAACGCGCGGCATATCGCTATGTCGTCGAGACATCGGTCTATGTCGCGGGCGCGGTGCAGGGGCAGGGCGTCGGGCGGCTGCTGTACGAAGCGCTGATCGACACGTTGCGGGCACAGGGGTTCACCCAGGCGATCGGCGTGATCTCGCTGCCCAACGAGCATTCGATCCGGTCGCACGAGACGATCGGCTTTCGCCGCGCGGGGCAGTTGCGTGAGATCGGGTTTAAGGAAGGGCGCTGGATCGATATCGGCATCTGGCAGTGCGAGCTTAACGACAGCGTGACCCCGCCGGTAGAGCCGAAGCCGTTCAGCGAAGTGGGCGTTGTGCGGGCCTAAGCTCGCTTTCAACGCTTTGTTCAGCATGACTTCGCTAAATCACGAGACATGGCGACGACCAACGAACCGACGCAAACGATTGAAATCGACCATGTTCGCCGGTTGGTGATCGTCACGGCATCGGGATTCTTCACACCCGAGGCGACGCACAAGGCCACGATGGAAACCCGCCGCGCGATCAAGTCGCTGGGCAGGGACGTCGGCAAGCATGTGACGCTTTACGATATGCGCGAAGTTAGCGCGGTGCCCGCCGAAACCGTCGATCTGATGCGGATGGGCTTCGCCAACCCGGTCTATAAACCGATCTGGGCGCGCAAGGTGGCGTTCGTGGCGCGATCGGTGCTGTTGCAGCGGCAGATCGACCGCATCCGCGAATCGCGACCCGATATCCGGATTTTCACCGAGCGCGACGAGGCGCTGGACTGGCTGCTCGAACACTAACGTCGGCCGCGATAGGCAGGCAACTTGATCTTCCAGACCAAAGCGGCGGCACGCAGGGCGAAGCCGGCTGCGGCGGCGATCAGCGCGGCGATGAAGACGGGCAGGGGCGTGAAGGTCAGTGCGACATAGAGGCCGGCGGATAACGCAGCGGCGGTGACGTAGAGTTCGGGACGCATCAAAATCGACGGTTCGCCCGCCAGCACGTCGCGGATGATGCCGCCTGCGCACGCCGTAACGACGCCCATGACGAAGGCGGGGACCGGCGGGATGCCGATGCTCAATGCCTTGGCCGCGCCGAACACGGCATAGGCGGCAAGGCCGAGCGCGTCGAACCAGTCGAGCGCGGTGTTGTTGGTCCACCAGCGTTGCGGCGTCACCCAGATCACCCCTGCCACCCCCAGACAAAGTGCGGCGACATAGGGATGATGCACCCACCATACCGGCGCGCCGATCAGCAGATCGCGGATCGTGCCGCCGCCGATCCCGGTGACCAGCGCGAAGAATGCGGCGGTGACAAAGGTCTGCGCGCGCCCCGCCGCGACCAGCGCACCGGTTGCGGCGAACAATGCGATGCCGGACAGGTCGAGCAGCGGCAGCAGCGGGCCGAGCTGGGTAATGGCGGCGGGCGCGGTCATCATTCCGCTGTCCCATCCAACGCGCGTGGCGTCAATCGCGTGGAATCAGTCCCAGCCGTGCGACTTGCGCAGCGCGGCCGCTTCGCCCGGACTGACCATGTTCAGCAACGCGCGGGTGGTGGCCGCGCCCTCGACGCGCTCGTTCTTCACATAGCTCCAGTCGATGACTGCGGCGTCGGGGATGCGCACTTCCTGTCCGCGCCGGTAGCCGGGCGCGCGCGGGTTGTTGACGAGGCGGGCGGTGGTGACGCCATCGGTGTGCGTGACCACTTGCGCCCAGATGAATTCGTCGATCTCGCCGGGGACGAGGTCGTATTTGACGAGGAAATAGCTTTCGGAAGGGTCGGGCGCGGCGAAGCGCTTGAAGAAGCGGGGCAGTTCGGCGCGCGCCTTGCGGATGGCCGTCGCCATGTCGGCGCGGCCCTTGGCGATGTCGATGATGGGATCGGGGCGCGGTTGCGCCTGACCGGAGGGGGCCGCGCAGAGCAGGAGGGCGAGGGCACAAAACATCGGCTTGTCCTTTCCGGCTTGATGTAGCGCGGGTGTCGGGTGGACGCGACGGGCTGTCAGTTAATGTCAGGCTTGCCGTGGCAGTCGGGCGCGGTCATCACCGCGTTCCCACCCCGCGCAGGAGCAGCCCATGACCTATCAGCCCGCCGCCGATCGCTATAACGGCGCGATGCCCTATCGCCGGTGCGGGCGCAGCGGGATCGTGCTGCCCGCCATATCGCTGGGGCTGTGGCAGAATTTCGGTGGGGTGGATGTATTCGAGACCGGGCGGGCAATGCTGTTGCGGGCATTCGATCGCGGCGTGACGCATTTCGATTTGGCCAATAATTACGGGCCGCCCTACGGATCGGCGGAGGAGACGCTCGGCCGGGTGCTGGCGAGCGACCTGCGCCCGCACCGCGACGAGCTGATCGTCTCGACCAAGGCGGGGTGGGACATGTGGCCCGGCCCTTACGGCGATGGCGGCAGTCGCAAATATCTGATCGCCAGCCTCGACCAGTCGCTGAAGCGGATGGGACTGGATTATGTCGACATCTTCTATTCGCACCGCATGGACCCCGACACGCCGATTGAAGAAACGATGGGCGCGCTGGTTCAGCTGCACCGGCAGGGCAAGGCGCTCTATGTCGGCATTTCGAGCTACACGCCCGAGGCGACGCGGCGCGCGGCCGAGATATTGGCGGGCGCGGGCGTGCCGCTGTTGATCCATCAGCCAGATTATTCGCTGTTCAGCCGCTGGATCGAGGACGGCTTGCTCGACGCGCTGGGCGATGCCGGGGCGGGTTGTATCGCGTTCTCGCCGCTGGCGCAGGGGTTGTTGACCGCGCGCTATCTGGACGGGGTGCCGGCGGACGCGCGTGCGGCAAAGGGTGGGTCGCTGAGTGTCGGGCGGCTGACCGACGATGTGGTGGCGCGCATCCGCGGGCTGAATTCGATCGCCGAGGCGCGCGGGCAGACGCTGGCGCAGATGGCGATCGCCTGGGTGTTGCGCGACCCGCGTATGACCTCCGCACTGATTGGCGCGCGTACGGTGGCGCAGCTCGACAATTCGCTCGACGCGGTAAAGCGGCTGGACTTTGCGGCGGAGGAACTCGCGGCGATCGACGGGTTCGCGGTGGCACCGGGCGAGCGAATCTAGCCGCTATTTTCGCGGTGCCGGGGTGGATCGGCCGCCCTGATGCAGGATCAGGCCGGTGACCTTGCCCGCAGCGTCGCGGGTGAAATCGACCTGCGCATCGACGACTTTCAGGAAGAAGCGGTCGGCGGATTCGGGGAAAAGCTCGAACTCCTGCTGCCCGGTCGCCTGAGTCATCAGCTTGCCGTCCTTCACCCGCATGGTGAGGGTGAAGGTCGGTGCCAGTTCGTATACGCCTTCATATTGCGCGAGTTTTTCGGGTGCGACGGTCGCAGCCTTGCGCTCGTCCGGCAATATCACGGTCCCGCCGCGCGCGAGGGTCATCAGGGATTTGGACAGCTTGCCCGGCGACGGGCCGTTGAGGTTGCCAAGGACAACGACGGTGAGCTTGCGGTCGGGATCGTAAGCGAGCGACGTGTTGAACCCCTCGATCCCGCCGCCATGTTCGATCGTGGTGACGCCGTCCTTGCTGACGACGCCGATGCCGAACGCATAGTCGCTCTTGTACGGTGTGCGGAAGGCGGCGAGCGAGGCTGGCTTGAGCAATTTTCCGCCATAGACGCCGCGCTGCCATTTGAGCAGATCGCGCGTGGTGGAGTAAAGCGCGCCCGCACCCTGCGGAATCGACATGTCGACATAGTCGGCGTTGACGGGGCCGTCCTTTGCCGGGGCATAGCCCGATGCGCGGCGCGGCAGGATCGCGGCGTGACTGTCATAGCCGGTATCGGCCATGCCCAGCGGCTTGAACAAATTATCGCCGACAAAGGCGGCGTAGCTCTGGCCGCTCAATTTCTCGACGATCGCGCTGAGCAACACATAGCCGGAGTTGGAGTAATCCCACTTCTCGCCCGGCTGGAACGCCAGCGGCTTGTCGCGGAAGCGGGCGATCAGGGTGGTATGAGTCGCGGGCAGCGTTTTCTGCGCGCCATAATCGGGGAAGCCGGTGAAATTGGGGATGCCCGATGTGTGGGTGAGCAGGTGGCGGACGGTCACCTTGTCCCACGCTGCGGGGGCGTCGGGCAGGTAGGTCTTGACCGGCGCGTCGAGCGTCAGCTTGCCGCGTTCCTGGAGCAGCAGGATCGCGACGGCGGTGAATTGCTTGGTGACCGAACCCAGCCGGAACTTGGTGTCGCCGTCATTGGCGATCTTCCATTCGAGGTTCGCCGAGCCATAGCCCTTGTCGAACAGAATTTCGCCGTCGCGGGCGACGAGCACCGCACCCATGAACTCGCCCTTCTCGACATCGTCGCGCACCACGGCATCCATGCGGGCGGTGTCCTGCGCCAGCGCCGGCGCGACCGTCAGAACGATGGCCGCGAGGCCGATAACGTAGCGATTCATGAGAAACCCCCTCAGTGTGTTACGATGCTATAACACGCCGAAGGGGTTCGCAAGAGTGATGCGGGCACCTTTGTCAGATGTGGATCGGTTTCCCGGTCACCGCCATCGCCGCTTCCTTGATCGCCTCGCTGTGCGTCGGGTGGGCGTGGCAGGTATAGGCGATGTCCTCCGACGTCGCGCCGAATTCCATTGCCTGCGTCGCCTGCGCGATCATCGTGCCCGCGACGCTGGTGATGATCCATACGCCGAGGACGCGGTCGGTCTTGGCATCGGCGATGATCTTCACGAAGCCGTCGGTCATGTGGTTGGTCTTGGCGCGGCTGTTGCCCGCCATCGGGAATTTGCCGACTTTGATCTCGCCGCGTTCTTTGGCGGTTTCCTCAGTCAGGCCGACACCGGCGATTTCGGGCATGGTGTAGACGACGCTGGGGATCAGATCGTGGTTCACGATGCCGGTCAGGCCTGCGATGTTTTCCGCGACCGCAATGCCTTCATCTTCCGCCTTGTGCGCCAGCATCGGGCCGGGGACGACGTCGCCGATTGCCCAGACGCCGGGAACCGAGGTGGCGAAATCATGGTCGATCTCGATCTGGCCGCGCGCATTGACCGACAGGCCAGCGGCTTCGAGGTTGAGGCCATCGGTATTGGGCTTGCGTCCGATCGCGACGAGGACGTTGTCGGCCTCGATCGTTTCGGCATCGCCACCCTTGGCGGGTTCGACGGTCACGGTCGCCTTGCCGCCGCTGACGATGACGCCGGTTACCTTGGTGCCGGTCTTGAACTCGATGCCCTGCTTCTTGAAAAGCTTTTGCGCTTCCTTTCGCACGTCGCCGTCGAAGCCGGGGAGGATCTGGTCGAGATATTCGACGACGGTGACCTTGGCGCCGACGCGACGCCATACGCTGCCGAGTTCGAGGCCGATCACGCCGCCGCCGATCACGACGAGATGGTCGGGCACTTTCGCCAGTTCGAGCGCGCCGGTGGAGTCGACGACGACCTGCTGGTCGATTTCAACGCCGGGGAGGGGCGTGACGGACGAGCCGGTGGCGATGACGATGTTCTTGGCGCGGACTTCACGGTCTCCGACCTTGACGCTGTCCTTGCCGGTGAACGCGGCATAGCCCTTAAGCCATTCGACCTTGTTCTTCTTGAACAGGAATTCGATGCCGCCGGTCAGGCCCTTGACCGCATCGAGCCGCTGCGCGTGCATGGCGTCGAGGTCGAGGCTGACTTCGCCGGTCTTGACGCCCAGCTTGGCGAGCGCGCCGGATGCGGCTTCCTCGAACAGTTCGGATGCGTGGAGCAGCGCCTTGGATGGGATGCAGCCGACATTGAGGCACGTGCCGCCCAGCGTCTCACGCCCCTCGACGCACCCGGTTTTCAGGCCAAGCTGCGCCGCGCGGATCGCGGCGACATAGCCGCCGGGCCCGGAACCGATCACGAGGACGTCGAAGTCGTATTCAGCCATCGGTACTTCCTTGCCGTATCAATCTTCGGTCATGGTCGAATAGAATCCTGACCATTCCGTAGGTTCAGGATATCTAGTGACGTACCGTTCGTTTTCATCGTTGGTTAGTGTCCGAAACCAATCGCAGAACTCTGCCATATAGTCCTCGCCTAGCCCCATTCGCCATCCGATCGAGCGCCGCTTAATCATCGGAAGCGCACTCCAAGGCGGGATGGGCCATCCTTCCGCATCAAGCTTCATGACAGAGTCGGGCAGCACGCTCACTGCTTGCTCAATCATTGTCGCCATTTCTGCTGGCGTGGTGGCAACCCGCTTCATCTCCTTACAGATCGATCAACAACCGCGTCGGATCCTCGATCGCGTTCTTGAGCGCCACCAGGAACGTCACTGCCTCGCGGCCATCAACCATGCGGTGGTCATAGGACAGCGCCAAATACATCATCGGGCGGATGACGATCTGGCCATCGCGGACGACGGCGCGGTCCTCGATGCGGTGGAGGCCGAGGACGGCGCTCTGCGGCGGGTTGATGATGGGGGTGGAGAGCAGCGAACCGAACACGCCGCCGTTGGAGATGGTGAAGGTGCCGCCCTTCATTTCTTCCATCTTCAGCGTGCCGTCCTTGGCGCGCTTGCCGAAGTCGCCGATGGTCTTTTCGATCTGCGCGACGCTCATGCGGTCGGCGTCGCGGATGACCGGGACGACCAGGCCTTGGGGCGCGCTGACCGCGACCGAGATGTCGGCATAATCGTGATAGACGATTTCCTCACCGTCGATCTGCGCGTTGACGCCGGGAATGTCCTTCAGCGCCATGCATGCGGCCTTCACGAAGAAGCCCATGAAGCCGAGGCGCACGCCGTGCTTCTTCTCGAACAGGTCCTTGTATTTGGTCCGCGCCTCGATGACGGCGGTCATGTCGACATCGTTGAAGGTGGTGAGGAGGGCGGCGGTGTTCTGTGCGTCCTTGAGCCGCTTGGCCACGGTCTGGCGCAGGCGGGTCATGCGGACGCGCTCTTCCTTGCGGTCGCCGGTGGTTGCGGGTGCGGCGGCAGGGGCAGGCGCGGCGGCGGGTGCGGCGGTGGGTTTGGCCGAAGCGGCGGCGACGACATCGTCCTTGGTGATGCGGCCGTCGCGGCCCGAGCCGGTGATCGTCGCGGGATCGACGCCATGCTCCAGGATCGCGCGGCGGACCGATGGCGACAGCGCAGCGGCCTCGACATTTGCGGCAGGTTCGGCGGGTGCCTGTTGTGCCGGAGCGGCGGGAGCAGCAGGCGCTTCAGCAGCAGGCGCTTCAGCAGCAGGCGCTTCAGCAGCAGGCGCGGCGGCGGCAGGAGCCGGCGCGGCGGCAGCGCCGCTGCCCGCGTCGATCGTGCCGATCATCGCGCCGACATTGACGGTGTCGCCGACCTTCACGGCATGAGCTCCCATGACGCCCGCGGCGGGCGCGCCGACTTCGACCGTGACCTTGTCGGTCTCAAGGCTGGCGACCGGTTCGTCGGCGGCAACGGCGTCGCCTGGCTGCTTGAGCCATTCGCCCAGGGTCGCTTCGGTGATTGATTCGCCCAGTACGGGGACGAGGATTTCAGTAGCCATATTCATATCCTTCCTGGGGGTCAGGATTTATGCGCCGGCCTTGCCAGCGGTCTTTTGATCTTCGGTCTTGCGTGCGCGGCGGATTTCCTCGCGCACATTATGGCCCAACGCATCAGCGACGAGTGCGCCCTGTTCGGCCTGATGGCGTTTCATCAGACCGGTCGCGGGCGATGCCGATGCGGTGCGACCGGCATAGCGTGGACGCTGTGGCTTGATGCCCGCTTCGGCCATGCAGCCCTCGATAAAGGATTCGACGAAGAACCAGTAGCCGCCGTTTTTCGGCTCTTCCTGTGCCCACACCACCTCTTCGACATTGGTCATGCGCTTCAGGCGATTGACCAATGGCTCGCCCGGGAAGGGGTAGAGCTGTTCGATGCGGACGATCGCGGTATCCGTGTCGCCCGCCGCGTTGCGTGCTTCGATCAGGTCGTATGCGACCTTGCCGGTACACAGCACCAAACGCTTGACGTCCTTGTCCTTTGGCGCGGACGGGTCGGACAGGATACGCATGAAATGCGTGTCGCCCTGAAACTCCGCCGCGCTCGATACCGCCATCTTGTGCCGCAGCAGCGATTTCGGCGTCATGATGACGAGGGGCTTGCGGAAATTGCGGTGCATCTGGCGGCGCAACAGGTGGAAATAATTGGCCGGGGTGGTGCAGTTGGCGACCTGCATATTGTCCCCTGCGCAGCTTTGCAGGAAGCGTTCGGGGCGCGCGGACGAATGCTCCGGACCCTGACCTTCATAGCCGTGCGGCAACAGCATCACCAGGCCGTTGGCCCGCAGCCATTTGGCTTCGCCCGACGAGATGAACTGGTCGATCATGATCTGTGCGCCGTTGACGAAATCGCCGAACTGCGCCTCCCACAGGACGAGGCTTTTGGGGTCGGCCAGCGCATAGCCGTACTCGAAGCCGAGCACGCCATATTCGGAGAGCGGTGAATCCAGCACCTCGAACCGGCCATGCGGGATTTCGCCCAGCGGCACATATTTGCGCTCGGTCGTCTGATCGACCCACACCGCGTGGCGCTGGCTGAACGTGCCGCGGCCCGAATCCTGGCCCGACAGGCGGACGCCATAGCCTTCGGACAGCAACGCGCCGAATGCCAGTGCCTCGCCGGTCGCCCAGTCGAAATTCTCGCCCGATTTGAACATCGCCGCCTTGGCATCCAGCACGCGGTTCAGCGTCTTGTGAACGGTCAGGTCGGCGGGAACGCTGGTCAGCGTGCGGCCGAGGCTGTCGAACAGTTTCTTGTCGATGCCGGTTTCGATGTTGCGGCGCGCGGTTTCGGGGTCGAGCGGCGCGCCAAGTCCGGTCCAGCGCCCACCAAACCAGTCGGCCTTGTTCGCCTTGTACGTCGCGCCCGCCGCGAATTCCTCTTCGAGGTGCGCGGTAAACTCGGCGACGTGGCTGGCGGCAAACCCGTCGTCGATCACGCCCTCTGCCACCAGCCGTTTGGCGTAGATTTCGCTGACGCCGGGATGGCCCTTGATCTTGGCGTACATCAACGGCTGCGTGAACGAAGGCTCGTCGCCCTCATTATGGCCGAAGCGGCGATAGCACCACATGTCGATGACGACATCGCGGTGGAAGCGCTGACGGTACTCGATCGCCATCTTGCAGGCGAAGGTCACGGCTTCGGGATCGTCGCCATTGACGTGGAAGACGGGGGCCATGACGCCCTTCGCCACGTCGGACGGATATGGCGACGAGCGCGCGAATTGCGGCGAAGTAGTGAAGCCCACCTGATTGTTGATGATGAAGTGGACGCAACCGCCGGTATTGTAACCGCGGATGCCGGAGAAGCCGAGGCACTCCCACACGATACCCTGACCGGCAAACGCGGCGTCGCCGTGCAGCAGCACGGGCAAGACCTGCTCATGCTTTTCCAGATCGTTGCGGTTGGTCTGTTGCGCGCGCACCTTGCCGAGGACGACGGGGTCGGCGGCCTCGAGATGCGAGGGGTTGGCGACCAGCGACATGTGCACGCTGATGCCGTCGAACTCACGATCGGTGCTGGTGCCGAGATGGTACTTCACATCGCCCGACCCGCCGATATCGTCGGGGTTGGCGGAGCCGCCCGCGAATTCGTGGAAGATCACCTTGTACGGCTTCGACATCACCGTTGCGAGCATGTTGAGGCGGCCGCGATGCGCCATGCCATAGACGATCTCTCGCACACCCATCGCGCCGCCGTACTTGATGATGGCTTCCATCGCCGGGATCATCGATTCGCCGCCGTCGAGGCCGAAACGCTTCGTGCCGACATATTTGCGGCCGCAGAAGCGTTCCCACTGTTCGGCCTCGATCACCTTGCTCAGGATAGCCTTTTTGCCCTCGGGGCTGAACTCGATCGCCTTGTCCTTGCCTTCCATCCGGTCCTGAAGGAAGCGGCGTTCCTCCACATCGGCGATGTGCATATATTCAAGGCCGACATTGCCGCAATAATTGCGGCGCAGGATCGTGACGATCTCACGCACGCTGCCCTTTTCGAGGCCAAGCGTGCCGCCAAGATAGATCGGGCGGTCGAGATCGGCGTCGGTGAAGCCGTGATATTCGGGTGTCAGGTCGGCGGGCAGTTCCTGCTTCGACAGCCCGAGCGGATCGAGGTTGGCGGCCAGATGGCCGCGCACGCGATAGGTGCGGATGAGCAGCATCGCGCGGATCGAATCGTTCGCGGCGCGCGCGATGTCCGCGCCGGAAGCGGCGGGGGCAGCGGCGGGCGCGGCACCCGGCTTCGCGGGCTTCGGCGCGGGCTCCATCTGCGTGGGGTCGAGCGCGGCGGTCAGCGCGTCGGTGTCGCTGAGCGGCCAGGCCGGGTTCGCCCAGCTGGGGCCGGAGACGGTGCCTTCGAGGCCGTCGAACCACTCGCGCCAGCCGGATTCGACCGATGCGGGATCGGCCTTCCACTTGGCGTACAGCGTCTCGACGAACGCCGGGCTTACGCCACCGGCGATCTCAGCGAAATCCAGGCTCTCGATGCCCATTGCTTCTCTTCTTTCCTCGTCACCCCAGCGCAAGCTGGGGTCTTTCGCCTCCAGCGTCGCGCTCGCGGCTGGAGACCCCAGCTTGCGCTGGGGTGACGGCTGAAATCAGCCCTTCAACACCTCGACCAGCGTCGAGCCAAGCTCGCTCGGCGATTGCGAGACGCGGATGCCCGCTGCCTCCATCGCCGCGATCTTGCTCTCTGCATCGCCCTTGCCGCCTGACACGATCGCACCGGCATGGCCCATGCGGCGGCCCGGAGGCGCCGTGCGGCCAGCGATGAAACCGGCCATCGGCTTCTTGCGACCGCGCTTGGCTTCGTCGATCAGGAACTGGGCGGCCTGCTCCTCGGCGTCGCCGCCGATTTCGCCAATCATGATGATCGACTGGGTCGCGTCGTCAGCCAGGAACAGTTCGAGCACGTCGATGAAGTTGGTGCCGTTGACCGGATCGCCGCCGATGCCGACGGCGGTGGTCTGGCCAAGCCCTGCGTTGGTGGTCTGGAACACGGCTTCATAGGTAAGCGTGCCGGAGCGGCTTACAACGCCGACCGAACCCTTGGAGAAGATGCTGCCGGGCATGATGCCGATCTTGCACTCTCCGGGAGTCAGTACGCCGGGGCAGTTCGGGCCGATCAGGCGCGACTTGGAGCCGGACAGCGCGCGCTTGACCTTGACCATGTCGAGCACCGGAATGCCCTCGGTGATGGCGACGATCAGCGGGACTTGGGCGTCGATCGCCTCCAGGATCGAGTCGGCGGCGAAGGGCGGCGGGACATAGATCACGCTGGCGGTCGCGCCGGTTACGCGCACGGCTTCGTCGACGGTGTTGAACACCGGCAGGCCGATATGCTCGCTGCCGCCCTTGCCCGGGGTCACGCCGCCGACCATCTGGGTGCCATAAGCCAGCGCCTGTTGCGTGTGGAAGGTGCCGGTTTCACCGGTCATCCCCTGTGTGATGACCCGTGTATTGCGGTCGATCAGAATCGACATTCAGAACCCTCCGATTGATTGCGAGACCAGGACGAGGCCCTGGATGCCGTATGCGGTGCCGAGCGGATTGTCGCGCGGCACATAGGTGATTTCGAGCGTGACGCCGTCTTTCCACGGCTCCCACAATCGCTTGGTCGCGTTGCCAGCGGCCGAGGTGCCGGTCGGCGGCTTGCCAACCCAGCTGTCGAGCGTTTCGCGCGCCGGTGCGGCAGGGGCGTCGAGGTCATAAGCGCGACAGCCATTACCCCAATAGCCTTCCTTGGCGACGAAGCGGCTGGTGACGAGATAGACATCGCGCCCGTCGAAACGCTGGCGAAAGGTCTGGCCGGTCATCGTCGAGTCCGGCTCTTCCTTCTTCACCGCGTCGCGGCCCAGCATGACGATTTTTGCTATGCGAGGGTCGGCCTGCGCTTCAGCGACCTCCGTCCAGCCCGCAGCAACCGCCGCCTTCCCGACGCCGTCGAAGTTGCGGACGTCGTAGCAGGCTGCCTTGAAGGCATCGAGCAACGGCGATGCCACCGCAGCCGACGGGGTCAACAGCGCGAGCGCGAGCAGAAGGCCGGGCCGGTTCATCCGCCACTCCGTGAAAATGCGGTCAAAATCCGTCCGCTATAGCCAAGCGTGCGGGCTTCGCGCGAACGCGGCGCGATGAAGCGCGCCTCCGCCCATATGCCCGGCTTCCAGCTATGCGCCCAGTAGCGCCGCGCAGTCGCCCCGCGACCTTCGACCTTGTCGGGCTTCGATCCGATTGCGCGAGCGAGCAGCGCGGGATCGAGCGGGGTGCGGGCGTCGAGGTCGAGCAGGATGCACCGGTTTGGCTTGGCCGAATTGCCGCCATAGCTTTGGGTCGTAAGCAGCATGTAGATCGTGCGCGGCCCGTCGGTGCGCATGAACGGCGCGATCGACAGCTTGCTGTCGGTGCCTGCTTCCTGCTTCAGCGCCGCCACGATCCGCCGAACCCGCGCGTCCGACATCCGATATTCGGGCGGAAAGCCCGCCATGCCCCAGCCGGTGACGGTCGCCATGTTCGCGCTGGCATTATATTGGCCGACGCGGTCGCACCCTTCCACAAAGCGCGCCAGTAACTGCGCGTCCGGGGACGGCGCGGTTGCTGTGGCTTGCAGAAGAAGTGCGGCGAGGATCATGTCGTCTCCACGATGCCCGGTGTCGCCACCGGAGCGGGATCAGCCCAGCGAGCTGTCGATGGCCTTGCACGCAACCAGCAGTTCCTTGACCGCGTCGACCGAGACGGCGAGGTTGGCTTTGGCCTCGTCGTTCAACTTGATTTCGACCACCTTTTCGACGCCGCCCGCGCCGATGATGACGGGGACGCCCACGTAAAGGTCGTCGATGCCATATTGGCCGGTCAAATGTGCAGCCGCAGGGATGACTCGCTTCTGGTCATACAGATAGGCTTCGGCCATCGCGATGCCGCTGGTGGCGGGGGCGTAATAGGCCGAGCCGGTCTTGAGCAGCGCGACGATCTCACCGCCGCCCGAACGGGTGCGCTGAACGATCGCGTCGATGCGCTCCTGCGTCGAAAAGCCCATTTCGATCAGGTCGGGGACGGGGATACCACTGACGGTCGAATATTCGATGACCGGGACCATCGTGTCGCCGTGACCGCCGAGGACGAACGAGGTGACGTCCTTGACCGAAACCTTGAACTCGTCCGCCAGGAAGTGGCTGAAACGGCTGGAGTCCAGCACGCCGGCCATGCCGACGACCTTCTGGTGCGGCAGGCCGGAAAATTCGCGCAGCGCCCACACCATCGCGTCGAGCGGATTGGTGATGCAGATGACGAAGGCGTCCGGCGCGTTGGCGGCGATGCCCTCGCCGACAGCCTTCATGACCTTCAGATTGATGCCCAGCAGGTCGTCGCGGCTCATGCCCGGCTTGCGCGCGACACCGGCAGTGACGATGATGACGTCCGCGCCCGCAATGTCGGCATAATCGTTGGTGCCGGTGATCGTGGCGTCGAAACCCTCTACGGGTGAGCACTGGCTAAGGTCGAGCGCCTTGCCCTGCGGAACGCCCTCGACCACGTCGAACAGGACGATGTCGCCAAGCCCCTTGAGCGCGGCGAGATGAGCGAGCGTGCCGCCGATATTGCCTGCGCCGATGAGTGCGATCTTCTTGCGGGCCACTATAACCTCCCTGGAAATTATCGTTGGGCGGCGCGGTAAAGTCATGCGGGCCGCAGGGGAACGGCCCGCGCCTTAGGCCGTTTGGCAAGGCGCGGCAACCGTCGAATTGGCGCTGTCAAGGAAATCTTTGCGGTTGCGAATTAGTTGCAATAATGAGGGTGATTGGCTTATCTCTCGTCGCCCCGGCCTTGAGCCGGGGTCCCGCTTATGGGTGCCGTCGAAGAAGCGGGATCCCGGCTCAAGGCCGGGATGACGATGGGGTGTGAAGCGACTTGGTCGTTCAAGCCTCGTGGCCATGCCCCAGCGCCAGATAGTCCTCCGACTGCATTTCCATCAGCCGTGAAACCGTGCGCTCGAATTCGAACTTGCCGTCGCCCGCTGCATAGAGGTCGATCGGTGCGGCATCGGCCATCGCCAGCAGCTTGACCTTATGCTCGTAGAGCGCGTCGATCAGGGTGACGAAGCGCGCGGCTTCGTTGCGGTTTTCGGGGCCGAGGCGGGGGATGCCGACGATGATGACGGTGTGATAGCGCCGCGCGATGGCGAGGTAATCCGCCGCGCCGCGCGCCTCGCCGCACAGTCGCTTGAACGAGAAGACAGCGACACCCTTCAGCGACTTGGGAACGTGGAGCGTGCGGCCCTGTACCGGCAAATCCTCCTCGGGCACATGCTCGCGGTCTTCGGGTGGATAATCGGTGAGGCGGAAGAAGGCGGCGGAGAGCGCGGCGGTGTTGGCGGGGCTGTTGGGGACCAGCCAGGTGGTCATGTCGCCGAGCCGGTCGCGGCGGTAGTCGACCGGGCCGTTCAAGGGCAGGATGTCGAGCTTGTCCTTCAACAGCGCAATGAACGGCAGGAAACTGTCGCGTTGCAGCCCGTCCTTGTAGAGATCGTCCGGCGGACGGTTCGACGTAGCGACGACCGTCAGACCATGTTCCATCATTGCGGTGAACAGGCGCGAGAGGATCATCGCGTCGGCGGCGTTGTTGATGACCATCTCGTCGAACGCAAGCAGGCGCAGATTTTCGCTAAGCGCTTTGGCGACCGGTGGGATCGGGTCGCCCGCTTCCTTCTTGCGCTCCACCGCCAGCGCCGCGTGAACTTCGATCATGAATTCGTGGAAATGGACGCGGCGTTTGCGGTCGATCTTCACCGCGCCGAAGAACAAATCCATCAGCATCGATTTGCCGCGCCCGACCCCGCCCCACAGATAGATGCCGGTGGGGGCGGCGGGCGTGCGGTTGGTCAGCCGCCACAGCACGCTGCCCTTGCGTGGCCCCTGTTCCAGTTCGCGGGCAAGCTGGTCGAGCCGGTGCGCGGCGGCGGCCTGATCCGGGTCACGGCGCAGCTCGCCCCCGGCGACCAGCGCGTCGTAGCGGGCGAGGACCTGGGTCATTTGGTCGTGTTCTTGCGCACCGTGCCGGAGAAGCTGGCGAGCACATTATCGTCCTGCTTCACCAGCCCACGCAGGAACAGCATGCGGCCCGTCTCCCGCAGCAATTCGACTTCGGCGATGACCGGCTGACCGATGGTGGAGGTGCCGATGAACTGCGCCGACAGGTCGAGCGTGACCGCCGCCCCTGCGGTCAACACGCCAAAGGTGCGCGCGGCGGCGAACAACGCGGCATCCATGAAGCCCAGCAACGCACCGCCATGCATCGAATCGGCAAGGTTGGAATGCCGCCGCTCCGGCACCATGCGGACCAGCGCGCGGTCGCCGTCGAGCCGGGTATGGATCGCCCCCAGAAACGCATTGAAGCGCGTATCGTCACGCAGCGCCCAGCGTTTCCAGCCGGACAGATCCGGATCGTCGCCATAGCTGAAATGCGTTTCGGTCGTCGTTTCAGACAATCCGTTCGGCTTCCATCTTCTTGATCTCCGCGATCGCCTTGGCCGGGCTTAGCCCTTTCGGACAAACGTTCGCACAGTTCATGATGGTGTGGCAGCGATAGAGCCGGAACGGGTCTTCCAGCTCGTCGAGCCGCTCACCGGTCATCTCGTCGCGGCTGTCCGCCAGCCAGCGATAGGCCTGCAACAGGATTGCGGGGCCAAGGAAACGGTCGCTGTTCCACCAGTAACTGGGGCAGCTGGTCGAGCAGCACGCGCACAGGATGCATTCGTACATCCCGTCAAGCTTCGCGCGATCCTCGGGCGATTGCAGCCGTTCCTTGCCCGACGGCGGCGGGCTGACGGTTTTCAGCCAGGGCTGGATCGAGGAGTATTGCGCGTAGAAATGGGTGAAATCGGGGACCAGATCCTTGATAACGTCCATCGCGGGCAATGGCGTGATGCGGATCGCGCCCCTCATATCCTCGATCGCGGTGGTGCAGGCGAGGCCGTTCTTGCCGTCCATGTTCATCGAGCACGACCCGCAAATCCCCTCACGGCACGAACGGCGGAAGGTCAGGCTGGGGTCGATCTCCGACTTGATCTTGATAAGGGCGTCGAGGACCATCGGCCCGCAATCGTCCAAATCGATCGTGAAATTGTCGTAGCGCGGGTTCTGGCCCGAATCGGGGTCGTAGCGATAGATGGTGAAGGTGCGCGCACGCTTTGCACCCGCCGGGGCCGGATGGGTCTTGCCCTTCTTGATCTTGCTGTTCTTCGGCAGGACGAAATCGGCCATCTTCAACCCCGTATCAGTTCCAGCGGAGCGACGACCCGCTCCCGTTTGCCGGTCAGATACATAAGGGCGGGGGCTGCTGCAAACAGAAGCAGCAATCAGGCAGGGCGCGCGCCGCCGCATTGCTGGGCCAGCACGCTGTCGAGCAAGCCGGGAAAACGCGCGTCGAATGCTTCGCGGCGCAGGCTGTTCAGCCCGTCGCGGCCGCTCTGCACCGTTTCGATAAGGCCCGCCTCGCGCAGGATGCGCAGATGGTTGGACAAGGTGCTTTTGGGCACTGCTTCGCCGGGACAGGCGGTGGTGCAGTTCATCGCCGCACCCATTGCAAGCCGCGCGACGATGCCCAGCCGCACGGGGTCGCCCAGTGCATGTAGCACGGCGGTCAGCGGGACATCGTCGAGCCGGGGATGAGAAAAGCGTGCCACGAAAGGCATATAGGAACACGGCCGTAAGTTTAATAGTTCGGGATTATTGAACTATATTTGTGGCCTCCCCAATTGACGGTGGGCCGGACAGGATCCGGCGCAATTCACGGATTTCGACATGACTTATGGATTAAACGGCAAACGCGCTCTGGTGACCGGCGGCTCGCGCGGCATTGGCGCTGCGATCGCAAAGCGGCTGGCGGCGGAGGGTGCGGACGTCGCAATTACCTATGCTGCCAATCGTGAGGCAGCGGACGCGACGGTCGCGGCGATCGAGGCGGCGGGTGGGCGCGGTTACCGGGTTCAGGCGAACGCCGCCGATGTCGATGCGCAACAGGCCGGGGTCGCGGCGGCAATCGACGCGCTGGGCGGGTTGGATATTCTGGTCCACAATGCCGGGGTCGCGGACGTGAAGCCGATCGGCGAGGACACGATCGAGAATTTTCGGCACCAGTTCGGCACCAATGTCGATGGCGTGTTCGCCGGCACGCTGGCGGCGGTGCCGCGGATCAGCGATGGCGGGCGGATCATCGTAATCGGCAGTATCTCCTCACACTTTACGCCGGCCCAAGGGTTCGCGGTTTATAACGCGACCAAGGCGGCGGTGGCGCAACTGGTCGGTGGATGGGCGCGCGACCTGGCGCCGCGCGGCATCCTAGTCAACACGGTGCAGCCGGGGCCGATCGACACCGACATGAACCCGGCGGATGGCGATATGGCAAAGCTGTTCACGTCGCAGATCGCGCTGGGCCGTTATGGCCGGGGTGACGAGGTCGCCGCGCTGGTCGCATTCCTCGCCAGTGATGAGGCATCGTTCATCACGGGCGCGCGGATCGATATCGATGGCGGGCTTTCGCTCTAGATAACGTCGAGGACGAGGCCCAGTTCGCGGGCCTCGTCCGCCTCGATATACCAGTTGGACGAGGCGCGCTGCTGTACCTCGTCAAAGGTGATTTTGGATCCGGCGATCAGGTCGCGGAAGCCTTCTTCCTCGATCCGCACCGACTCCTCGATCTCGTGCAGCTTCGCCTTCAGGCTGGAGGTCAGCGATTTGAGCGGGCCGGCAAGATGGATGTCGGAGGTGAGGTTGCGCTCGTGGATCATGATGCGGGTGCCGCGGGTCAGGAAGCGTTTGTCGATCGGGAAGTGCGCCATGAAGGTCGCCCCGGCGGAATAGACCGCGACCTTGCCCAGGAACAGGATTTCGCGCCCCTCGAACTCGCGGATCAGGCGGATTTCGTCGCCCATCAGTCGCGCGATTTCGGGATCGCCGCCCAGCGTGCAGATTGCCACGACCAAACTGCCGTCGTGCGGCGCGGCGGCGAGCTGTTTGCGGAAGCTGTCGTACATGGCGTGATCGACGGTACCCGACAGATGGACGTGCGGGCGGGCGAGCAGCGGGTAGCGGATGCTGTTGTGAGTCGTTTCGGTCATGTGCGCGGCAACCCGCCGATGGCGCGGAGGTTCCGTCAGCGTTGCAACGCGCCAAGGCTGTCGATCGAGGGTTTGCCGACCGGCTGCGTCGCAGCCTTGGGCATGCGCGCCTCCAGTGGCTTGAGCCAGTTTTCCACGGATACCCCGAAACTTTGCTGGGGGAGCGAGGGTGTGAGATTGCCCTGTTTCTCCCACCCGTCGATCAGCGCGACGGCTTCGTTGGTGGCTTTTTCGAGCGGCTGGGGCTTTCGCAGCGCGCGGTTGATGAGCGCATCGCCGAAAAAGGTCCAGTCATTCTCCGCCATGCAGCCGAAAGACGAGCGGTCGGACCCCGCAGCGCTGACGATCGCGGTTTCCGGGCCGGACAGGACGGGGACGAACACGCCCGAATAGCACGCGCTGACGATGAGCAGACGGCGATGGATGCCGAGATCGTCGAGGATGCGGGCAAGGCGATTGGGCGAAATCGCGCCGAACCCTTCATTGCCGTCATTATAGACGATGCCGAACGGCGCGCCGTGGCTGGTGGTGTAGAGGACGAGCACGTCCTCCTTGGGGTCCATGACTTCGGCGATGCGGGCGAGTGCGGCCTCGAAATTGACGGGCGAACCCATCGGCAACGGGCTGGGGGCGGAGCCGTCGGTGCCGCCGAGGGTGAGCGTGCGGCCGGCGGCGTCGTAGCGGCGGGCGAGAACCTTGGCGGCCTCGCGCGCCTCCCGCCCGAATACGGGGTCGCTGTCGAGCGCGACCGACAGGACATAGGCATCGACAATCCCCTTGCGCTGTGGGGCGAGGGTGGCGAGCGCTCTGGTCAGGCGGCGATGTTCGGCGAGGG
Source organism: Sphingomonas sp. LT1P40 (assembly GCF_036663835.1). Classification (NCBI taxonomy): domain Bacteria; kingdom Pseudomonadati; phylum Pseudomonadota; class Alphaproteobacteria; order Sphingomonadales; family Sphingomonadaceae; genus Alteristakelama; species Alteristakelama amylovorans. Next base: position 1,987,450 of record NZ_JAXOJT010000001.1, on the reverse strand, counting down.
CGTGGCGGACCGGGCGGTCCCGCTCGATCTGGGTGCCGCCATCGGCCTGCTGCGCGACCTCCTCCGGTGTGGAGCGCGCGATGCCGGGCGGGGCGGGGGCGGTGTGTTTGGGCGGGGTATAGGGCTGTTGCTGCGCCGACGCCGGGAGGAGCGTGAGAATCGCGGCGAATGGAAGCAGCGAACGGCGCATTGATTCCCCCGGTGATGTGTGCGGAAGGTGGGGCGGTGGGGGGAGGCACGTCAAGCATTAAGGGATTTGCGACCGTTACCAGATTTTGGTAACATTAGGCATGGCTAGCAAGAACACCTCCGTTGCACTCGGCGAGCATTTTACGGCGTTCACCGCCGAGCAGGTCGAGTCGGGACGCTATGGCTCCGCGAGTGAGGTTATCCGCGCGGGTCTGCGATTACTGGAGAGCGAGGAGCAGAAACTGGCCGCGTTGCGTGAGGCAATTCGCGTGGGGGATGAAAGCGGCCCGGCGACACCGTTCGACATGCGGGCGTGGATCGCAGACCGGTATCCGAGCGCTTGAAACGCCGGATCGATATTCGACCGGAGGCGCATAAGGATTTGCGTACGATTGCCGACTACACAGACGCGCGTTGGGGCCAGGCGCAGTCGCAGCTATATCTCGGCGCGATCGCCGATGCGCTGGACCGGATCGCGGAACTGCCGGAAACGGAAAGCGATCGGTCCGATGTGTCGCCGGGTTTGCGCAAGTGGCGATCCGGTGAGCATAGCATCTATTACCGCGTGATTGATGAAGCGGTGGTCATCTCACGTATCGTTCACAGGCGGATGGACGTGGGCGGGATAGACTGGGCCTAAGGTCTCAAGCCCTCGCTAGGATGTCGCTGACGGATTCGCTGTAGCTGGCGGCCTCACAGCAATTGTACCGTCGTCGGCAATATCTTCTAAAATCCAAATCCTCGCTTCGAGATAGGGATCGTGCCCGCAAGTGATTACCGAACCAATTCCTCGCTGGTTGATGACAGTAGCGAGATAAGGCGTTGATCGTGTGCGAGTGGAGAAAACTACCTTCTCGGCGGTCGATAAACCAGTCGCGTTCCACAAGTCTTGGACGGAGGCTTGCACCCGCTCAACTGACCGTCGCGGGTCAATCACAAGCAAGGGATAAACGCGCCCCGTCCACTCGTGCTGCCAACCTCTCTCATAAACCAACCAAGCGCGTCTTGGTCGGGCCATGCCTCAATAAACCCGCTTCTTCGGCTTGATATACTCCACGTCGTCCGTGAGCGTGTAATCATGCACCGGGCGGAAGCCCAACGATACGCCGCCGCCCTTGCCGCCCCAGCCGTCGAACGTCGCGGTGGTGTGCTGCATCCAGTTGGCGTCGTCGCGGTCCGGGAAATCCTCGTGCATGTGTGCGCCGCGTGATTCCTTGCGGTTTTCGGCGCCCTTGATCGTCACGACGGCCTGACCGATCAGATTGTCGAGTTCCAGCGTTTCGACCAGATCGGTGTTCCAGATCAGCGAGCGGTCGGTGACCTGGACATCCTGGAAACTCTGATAGATCGCATCCATCTTCGTCGCGCCTTCGGCCAGCAGCGCGGTGTCGCGGAACACGGCGCAGTGCTTCTGCATCGTCTTTTGCATGTCCGCACGGATTTGCGCAGTGGGCGTTGCGCCCTTGGCGTTGCGGAAATGGTCGAGGCGGGTCAGGGCGAATTCCTCCGACCCCTTGGGCAGCGGATTGTGCGGCGTGCCGGGCTTGAGCGTCTCTTTGAGGCGCAGGCCGGTGGCACGGCCGAATACGACCAGGTCGATCAGGCTGTTCGAGCCGAGCCGGTTGGCACCGTGGACCGACACGCATGCCGCTTCGCCGACCGCGAACAGGCCGGGGACGACCGAATCCGGGTTGCCATCGCGCAACTGCACGACTTCGCCATGATAATTGGTCGGGATGCCGCCCATATTGTAATGAACGGTCGGCGTGACCGGCAGCGGCTGGCGCGTCAGGTCGACGCCCGCGAAGATCTTGCCGGTCTCGGTGATGCCGGGCAGGCGCTCGGCCAGCACCTTCGGGTCGATATGGTCGAGGTGGAGATAGATGTAATCGCCGTCCTTGCCGACGCCGCGCCCCTCGCGCATTTCCGCCGCCATCGAGCGGGCGACGACGTCGCGTGACGCCAGATCCTTGGCCGACGGGGCGTAGCGCTCCATGAAGCGCTCACCTTCGGAGTTGGTGAGATAGCCGCCTTCGCCGCGCGCACCCTCGGTAATCAGCACGCCTGCGCCGTAGATGCCGGTGGGGTGGAACTGGACGAACTCCATGTCCTGCAATGCCAGTCCCGCGCGCAGCACCATGCCGTTACCGTCGCCGGTGCAGGTGTGGGCGCTGGTCGCCGACTGGTACACGCGACCGCCGCCGCCGGTGGCGAGCACCACCGAATGGCTGCGGAAACGGTGGATGCTGCCATCCTCCATGCACAGCGCGATCACGCCCCGGCAGGCACCATTTTCCATGATGAGATCGAGCGCAAAATACTCGACATAGAAGTCGGCGTCATACTTCAGGCTCTGTTGATAGAGCGCGTGGAGCATCGCGTGGCCGGTGCGGTCGGCGGCGGCGCAGGTGCGCTGGACCGGGGGGCCTTCGCCCATATTCTGCATATGGCCGCCGAACGGGCGCTGATAGATCGTGCCATTGTCGTTGCGGCTGAACGGCACGCCGGCATGTTCGAGCTCGATCACGGCGGCGGGCGCTTCGCGCACCATATATTCGATCGCGTCTTGGTCGCCGAGCCAGTCCGATCCCTTGACGGTGTCGAACATGTGCCAGGTCCAGTGATCCGGCGAATTGTTGCCGAGCGAGGCGGCGATGCCGCCCTGTGCCGCCACGGTGTGGCTGCGCGTCGGGAACACTTTGGTGATGCACGCGGTCTTCAGACCGGCCTCGGCGCAACCCATCGTCGCACGCAGGCCCGAACCGCCCGCGCCCACGACCACGGCATCATAGCTGTGGTCGATGATCTTGTAGGCGCCAGAAGAACTTGTGGTCATCAGGCGGCGGCTCCGGTGGTCACGGTGAACGCGATCTTGAGGATCGAGAAGATGGCAAAGACCGCTGCCGCGATGGCGAAGAAATTCACCAGCGTCATCAGCACGACGCGGGTCTCGTCATGCTGATAATCCTCGATCACCACTTGCAGGCCGAGGCGCAAATGGGTGAACACGCTGATGACCAGCAGGATCATCGGAACGGCGGCGATCGGCGCCGACAGCCACGCCTGAACCGTCTCATAGCCAAGGTCCGGCAGGCGAACGAGGCTGACCACCAGCCAAAGCATGAGTGCCAAGTTGGACCCCGCCGTCAGCCGTTGAGTCACCCAGTGGTGCGTGCCCTCATGCGCCGCGCCCAGGCCGCGCACGCGGCCGATGCTGGTTCCGTCGCCCATTATTTCTTCTCCACCGCGATCGGCGCTGGCGTCGCAGCCGGCGCGATCAGGTCGCCATAAGTGATATAGCCCCACAACGCCGCCGTGAGCAGCACCGAGACCACCATCGTCAGCACCGCGAAGCGCTTGTTGGTTTCCAGCTCGTAACCCGCGCCCGCATCCAGGAAGAAATGGCGGATGCCGGTCATCATGTGCTGGAAGAAGCTGAGCGTCAGGCCAATGCCGAGGATATAGCCGGCGATATTGGGTGCGCCGCTTTCGACCGTCAGCAGGTCGAGGAACCCGGCATAGGCCGTCTCGCCCGCCGCCAGCGCGCCCAGCCACCACAGGAATATGGCGGCACCGACGGTCGCCATCCCGCTGCCGGTGACGCGGTGAAGGATCGAGACGAGCATGTGCGGCCCCCATTTCCACACCTGAAGGTGCGGCGAGAGCGGACGATCGGTGTTGCGGGCCGTGGCCAATGTGGTTCCCCTGACGGTTTGCGGGCCTAATGAGACAGGTGGGCACACGATGCAAGTGGATCGGCACTGGCTAACGCACTCTTAATACCTGTCCCGGTAGCGTGAGGCTGAGGTGGATCGCGCGGGCGCTTCACCGCACAGGGGGACTTTATACGTGACGCGAGCGGCGACGCCCAAGGATATGCCCGTTGCGGGTACGATGAGCGCAAGGATCGATATCGCGGCACGGCTGCGCATCTTCGACTTCGACGGATCGCTCGACCGGTTGAGCCGCGATGTGTGGACGATGCTGGAACCCGAGATTCGCGCGATTTCCGAGGCCTATTGGCAGCAATGGCTGCGCTGCTTCGCCGACGAGCGCAATTGGGCGACCGACGACACGCAGAAGATGATCGATGTCGGCGTGGTGTTCCTGCGCAATCGTTTCCTCGACACGCGCGGGCGGGCCTGGGTCGAATCGATCGAGCGGTCGATCGCCGCCGCCTATGCCGCCGACGTCGAGCCGATGGCATTGCTGTCGATGATCAACGCCAGCGACCGGGCCGCGCTTGAGGTGCTGGTGCGCCGGGTCGAGGCGGGCGAGCCACGGCTGCCCGCGCTGATCGACACGTTGATGCGGCTGTCCGCGCTGGAAAGCGATATCACCGTCGAAATCTATAATCTGTACCGCGAACATAGCGCCCAGGTGGCGCGGGACCGGCTGTCGGGTGAGTTCCGCGAGTCGATCGGCCGGTCGGTCGAACAGGCATCGAGCGAAGGCCAGGCATTGCGTGCACAGGCGGCGCATACGTCGGCAGCCGCCCGCGGCATGCTGGGCAAGGCGAGCGAAGTCGCCGCAGCGGCCGAGCAGAGTGCGGTTGCGATGCGCGAGGCGGCGCACACCGCCGCCGGGCTGATCCGCGCGATCGAGGATGCCCGGACCGAGGTCGAAGCCGCCGCCGGGATTGCGACGCGCGCGTCGAGCCAGGCGAGCGAGGCGGTGGTGATGAGCGAGATGCTGAGCGATCATGCCAAGTCGATCGAATCGATCCTGGGCCTGATCCGCGACATCGCCGGACAGACCAATTTGCTGGCGCTGAACGCGACGATCGAGGCGGCGCGGGCGGGCGATGCCGGACGCGGGTTCGCGGTGGTGGCACAGGAGGTGAAGAGCCTCGCCAACCAAACCGCACGCGCAACCGACGATATCGCCGCCAAGATCGCGGCGATCCAGTCCGCGACCAAGGGGACGGTGGATACCAACGCATCGATCCGCGACACCGTGCGGGAGGTTCAGGCCAGCGCAGACCGCATCCGCATTGCGATGGAGGTTCAGGCACAGACCGTGACCGCAATCACGGCGGCGGTCGACGAGACCGCGCTCGCCGCCGATTCGATGTCGGCGACGATCGGCGCGATCCGCGAGGATACCGAAACCGTCGCCAGCGAAATCGACCGGGTCGGGCAGGGCTTTGCCGCGCTCGACGGGCAATTGGGAACATTAAAGAACAGCGCGGGCGAATTCGTCGCCAAGGTCGCTGCGTAATGGAGAGGATCATTCATGGCGGAGACTGCCCGAGCTGAACGCGCGGTCGGCCAGTGGAGCATCAACGATCGCCCGCTGATCGATCGAGTCCGCGACTATGACTGGGACGGCGCGATCGCACCGGGCTGCGCGGAGATTTCCGCGTTGATCGATGACGATTTCGAGCTGATCTCGACTGGCTTCTGGTCGCATTATCTGAGTCTGCCTTCGACCGCGCATATCCGTGACTATTTCACGGGTGAGCGCATGGCCGAGCAGATTCGCGCCAGTACCGGCTATATGGCGGCGAAGTTTCGGCGGCCGCTGGACGATGCATGGCTGAAAATGGCGTCGAAACATGCCGACGATGCGCACCGCGCCCGCATCCCGCTGTCGGCTTTGCTGGCCGGGTTCGCCTATGCGCATAGCTGCACCTATCGGATATTGGAGGAGCGGCTGAAGGGCGATTCGGCGACGCTGGGGCGGCTGGGCGATGTGTCGCAGCGCATGTCGATGCTCGAATCCGATTTCATGGCGTCGCAGCTGGGGGCGCGCGATGCCGATCTGGCGGCGCGCGACCGGCGTGAACGGTTTTCGCGGTTTCGTGCCGATATCGCCGGGACGATCGAGGCGACCAGCGCACGCGGCGCGCGGGTGCGGTTGCAGGCACAGGGTGCGGCGGGTTCGGCACGGGGCATGCTGGGCAAGACCAGCGAAGTCGCCGCCGCCGCCGAACAGAGCGCGTTGGCGATGCGCGAGGCGGCGCATACTGCCGCCGGCTTGATCCGCGCGATCGACGATGCACGGACACAAGTTGAGGCGGCGGCTGAGATTGCGACGCGCGCATCCGATCAGGCGGGCGACGCGGTGACGATCAGCGAGATGCTGAGCGATCACGCCAAGTCGATCGAATCGATCCTGGGCCTGATCCGCGACATTGCCGGACAGACCAATCTGCTCGCGCTGAACGCGACGATCGAGGCGGCGCGTGCGGGTGACGCCGGGCGCGGCTTCGCCGTGGTGGCGCAGGAGGTGAAAAGCCTTGCAAACCAGACGGCGCGCGCGACCGACGATATCGCGTCAAAGATCGCCGTGATCCAGTCGGCGACGCGGCGCACGGTCGAAACCAATGCTTCGATCCGCGACACCGTGCTGGAGGTGCAGACCAGCGCCGACCGCATCCGCATTGCGATGGAGATGCAGGCGCAGACGGTCACCGCGATCACGGCGGCGGTGGACGAGACCGCACTGGCCGCCGATTCGATGTCGGCGACGATCGGCGCGGTACGCGAAGATACCAAGAGCGTGGCGGACGAGATCGACTCGCTGGAGCGCGAGTTCGGCGAGATCGACGAACAGCTGACCCAGCTGAACGAGACCACGACGGTGTTTTCGTCGGAGATTGCCGCCTGACCGTTGCCGTTTAGGGGCATGGACCCTAGTCGGTGGCAATGACCACGAACATTCTCGTCACCGGCAGCAGCCGGGGTATCGGCGCCGCCATTTTGCAAGCATTCGACCGCCCCGATGTGAACGCGGTGGGGCAGGGGACGCGGTTCGGTATTCCGGCCGACTTCACCGATCCGGCGGCCCCGCGGGCGCTGTGGGACGCAGCGCTGGCCGCGCTGGACGGTCGCATCGACGTGCTGGTCAACAATGCCGGGGTGTTCGAGGCGGCACCGATCGAGCTGGACGACGACGAATGGGTTGCCGCGTGGGAGCGCACGATGCGCATCAACCTGACCGCCGCCGCCGAACTGTCGCGCTTTGCGGTGAAGCACTGGCAGGGTCGCGGGGCCGGGGGGCGGCTGGTCAACATCGCCAGCCGTGCCGCCTATCGCGGCGACAGCCCGGCGCACTGGCATTATGCCGCGTCGAAGGCGGGGATGGTCGGCATGACCAAGAGCATCGCGCGCGGCTATGCGAAGGACGGCATTTTGGCCTTTGCGATCTGTCCCGGCTTTACGATGACCGGGATGGCGGACGATTATCTGGAGAGCCGGGGTGGCGACAAATTGCTGGCCGACATCCCGCTGGGGCGCGTGGCCCACCCCGAAGAGGTCGCGGTGATGGCGCGTTTCTGCGCGCTGGAGGCGCCGGCGTCGATGACCGGCGCGGTGCTCGACGTGAACGGAGCCAGCTATGTTCGTTGAAGCGGCGGCTGCGTTTTTGATGCTGCTTGGCGCGCCGGATAGCGGACAGCGTGCGCTGGCGGCGGCGTGTGCGGAGAAGGACGGCTGGAGCGATCCCGCACCGCCCGCGCGTATTCATGGCCAGACTTGGTATGTCGGGACCTGCGGCATCACCGTGTTGCTGATCGCCACGCCGAGCGGCCATGTGCTGATCGACGGCGCGACGGAGAAGGCGGCCCCCTATGTGCTCGCCAACATCCGCAAGCTGGGTTTCGATCCCAGGGACGTGAAGCTGATCCTGAGCACGCACGAGCATGACGACCATGTCGCGGGCCTCGCTGCGTTGAAGGCGGCGACCGGTGCACGGGTGCTGGCGCGGGCGGCGGCGCGGCGCGCGCTGGAGTCCGGTCGTGTCGATGCCGACGATCCGCAGGCGGCGATCGCGTCGCGCTTTCCCGGCGTAAAGGTCGATCGCATCGTCGCCGATGGTGAGGTGGTTCGGCTCGGCAAGCACGGCTTCACGGCAATCGCCACACCCGGCCACACATCTGGCGGCACCAGCTGGAGCTGGCGGTCGTGCGAGAAGCGCGAATGTTTGCGGATCGTGTTTGCCGACAGCCTGAACGCGGTGTCCGCCGACGATTACCGGTTCAGCGCCAATCCGAAGCGCGCCGCCATGTTCCGGGGGAGCTTCGTCAAGGTCGCGGCGCTCGACTGCGGATTGCTGCTGACCGGTCACCCCGGCGGCAGCGACATGTTCGAGCGTTTCGCAGGCAAACAGAAGGTGGCCGATCGCGGGGCGTGCGAGGCTTATGCGGCTGGGGCCGCGAAACGGTTGGATGCGCGACTGGCAAAGGAAACGGGACGATGAGTTCGTGGAAAGTCACCCTGCCGTGCACGCGTGACGAGGCGGAGGCGATCGATTTTGAGGGGGCGGACCTGCTCGCGCTGAACCCGTCGCCGGTGCTGCTCACCAGCGAGACAATCCCTGACGATGTGACGAGCTGGCAGCTGGAGGCCTATTTCGAGGGCAAGCCCAACAGCGGCGCGGTCGCGGCGGTGCAGGGGCTGGTGCCGAGTAGCGCGGGGGTGCGCGCCAAGGTCGAGAAGATCCGCGACGCGGACTGGGTGACGATGAGCCAGGCCGGGATCGAGCCGGTCCGTGCCGGGCGGTTTTACGTGCACACCGAAACCAACAAGGGTGCCGTGCCGCCGGACGCGCGGGCGTTCCGCATCGACGCGGGCCTCGCGTTCGGCACGGGGACGCATGAGACCACTGCCGGATGCCTGATGACGCTGGATGCGTTGCGGGTGTCTGGGGCGAAATACCGCAATCTGCTGGACCTCGGTACCGGAACCGGGCTGCTGGCGTTTGCCGCGATGCATTTGTGGCCGCGCGCCTTTGCCACCGCGTCGGACATCGATCCGCGATCGATCGAGGTGACGGCCCAGAATGCGCGGATCAACGGGGTTGCGCTGGGGAGCGGCGCGGGGGAACTCGCGCTGGCGGCGGCACCGGGGCTGGAACATCCGCTGCTGATCGTCAACGCGCCCTATGACCTCATTATCGCCAACATCCTGGCCGGACCACTGGTCGAACTGGCCCCCGGCGTGGCGATGGCGCTTGCCGAGGGCGGGACGCTGATCGTCGCCGGGTTGCTGAAGGGGCAGGCGGAGACCGTGGCGACGGCCTATCGGCGACAGGGGCTGCGGCTTGCCGGGCAGATCGACAATGGTGCGTGGCCGACGCTGCGGCTGGTCAAGCGGCGGCGATACGGTGCGGACCGCGTGACGCGCGGGCGCGGCGGGAAAGGCGAGGCACCGGGATTCGGCAGCTGGTAATTATCCCTCTCCCAATGGGAGAGGAATTTTGCCCAGCGCATATTCCTGCGTGCCACGGGTAATCATCCGGTCACCTTCGACGATCGTCGCCACCGGAATATCCGGTTGCGCCAAAATCTCCGCATAAAGCGGGGCAAAGTCGGTCTCGACGGTCGCGCGCAGCAGTTCCTCGAAATCGGGGATGACGAAGTAATTCTGCTGAAAATCGTCGATCCGGTATTCGGTGCGCATCACGCGCTTCAGATCGAAGCCGATGCGGTTGGGGCTGTCGCTGTCCAGCGCGAAACGGCTTTCGCCAAAGCTGGAGACGATGCCCGAGCCGTAGATGCGCAGGTCCCCGGCTTCCTCGATCAGGCCGAATTCGACCGTGTACCAGTAGAGCCGCGAGAGCTGTTTGAGCGCACCCAGTTCCATCGCGCGACCGCCGCCGCGACCATAGGCCTCCATATAATCGGCGAACACCGGGTCGGCGAGCATGGGGACATGGCCGAACACGTCGTGAAAAACATCCGGTTCTTGCAAATAATCGAGCTGGTCCGGGCGGCGAATGAAATTGCCCGCGACGAAGCGGCGATTGGCCATATGGTCGAAGAACACGTCATCGGGGACGAGGCCGGGGACGGCGACGACTTGCCAGCCGGTGAGCTTCATCAGCCGTTCGGACAGCTCCTCGAAATTCGGGATGCCGGATTCGGACAGCTTCAGCTGATCGAGCCCGCGCAGATAGGCCTGCGACGCGCGGCCGGGGAGCAATTTTACCTGACGTTCGTAGAGTGTGTCCCACACCGCATGTTCCTCACGCGTGAACGCTTCCCAATTTTGCGGGATCGTCCAGTCAGGCGCGGAGCCTTCGGGTGGGCGGTCGAGGACGTGGCTATCGTTACTCATGTAACGATCATAACATGACGGCGGTGTGACGGGAAATGGGGTGACATTTCGAAATCCCACACCATTTCTTTTGTAGAGTGATGCAATGGCTTTGAACCCCGACGCGAAGGCGCCCCCCAAATCGGTGATGATGGCTGAATGGCCGCGTGCGGCGTGGAGCTTGGGCAGCTTGCCCTTCGCCTGGCGCGAGTTGATGACCGCGCCGCGCGGCGACGGGCGGCCGGTGCTGCTGCTGCCTGGCCTCGTCAATGGCGACATGTCGAACATCGTGATGCGGCATTATCTCGAGTCGCTCGGCTATCGCGCGTTCAAATGGGAATTGGGCGCGAATCTGGGGCCGCGCTCGATCGGAGTCGAAGGTGAGCGGCTGTTCGAGCGGATCGCGGCGATTTACGAGGCGACCGGCGAGCCGGTGACGCTGATCGGGGTAAGCCTGGGCGGGATCATGGCGCGCGTCGCAGCACACCGGCACCCCGAATGGGTGCGCGAGGTGATTACCGTCAGCTCGCCCTTTGCCGGACTGCCACAGGCGACGAATGTGTGGCGTGTGTTCGAGTTTGCGTGCGGCCAGCGGTCGGACGATCCGGCAGTGCGCGCATTTCTGGAGGAGGCGTCGTCGCCGCTCCCGGTCCCCGCGACCGCGATCTGGAGCCGCAGCGACGGGCTGGTCAATGGCGAGTGCTGCCACGAGGAGGACTGTGAAAGCGCCCGCTCGATCGAGGTCAATAGCGGGCATTTATGGGTGCAGATGAAGCCCGAGGTGTTGCGCGCGATTGCCGACACGCTGGGGCGCGATACGACGGGGTAGCGACGTCAGTCGATCCGGGCGATGCCCTCTTTCAGCAATTGTTTCAGGCCAGTCTTGTCATGCAGGCCCGCGACCGCACAGGGCAGTTGCGCGAGCGTGGCGACGGCCTGCTCGCCCAGCGTAAATACGCTGCCCGATGCTTCCCATTTGCCATCCGCGCGCTGGGCGGGGCGGACGATCAGGCTGGCGGTGGCACCGGGCGTGTCGAGATCGACAGGGCGCAATGCGATTGACGCGGGCTTTGCCGCATTGGCGCTCCAGCGAGCGAGCCAGTCGTCGATATCGGCATCGCGGATCGCGGCGGTCAGGGTTTCCTTGAAGGCGCGCTGACGGTTCGCCCTTGCCGCTTCGCCCTCGAACGCGGGGAAGGGGATGGCGAGGTCGCGGTTCTGCGCGAACAGGTCTTCGAGCAGGTCGAGGCCGCTGGGATGGTGCAGCAGGATGCCCATATGCATCGACCAGCCGTCCGACGTGCATTGGTGATGCTGGCCCGAGGGGACGAACATCAAATCGCCGCGGCGCAGATCGACAGTGTGGACGACATCGTTGGGCAATGCCGCGCCGGGCAGCGGGCGCATCCCACTGCCGGTGACGGGGTGCCCGAGGAAGCGCCAGCTCTTCGCGCCGTCGAGCTGGATCAGGATCAGATCCTGTCGGTCGTAATGCACCGGCAGCGCGACCATTTCGCTGAACGATGCGATAATGCCGATGGTGCAGCGCGCGCCGGTTGTCGCCTCGACATCGGCGGCCAGGCCGTGGAGGTGCGGCACGCGGCGCTGGGCGTTGTTGACGATGACGCTGGCACCCTGCCGCAACAGCTTTTGCAGCACCAGCGGGCGGGTGCGCCCCTTGGCATCGATCGCGCCGAGTTTGGCCAGATCGACCGGCGTCCCTTTCAGCGTGATGCGCAGATCGTCGTCGGCGGACAGGCCGGTCGCGAGCAGGCGTTCCAGATCGGCGAGCGTAAACAGGCGAGCGAGGGCGATACCTGGCGACGGGGCGTGGAACACCGTGCGTGATTCGAGATGCTCACGGATCGTGGCGAGCGGTACGGTGCCGAGCGCGTCGGCGAGTGTCACCCCGCTCATCGCTGAACCTCAGTCGTTGGGTTCGCCTGCACGATAACCGTCATAGGGCGCGCAATCTTCGCGGTTCTTGCGACAGGCTTCCTCGCGCTTCTTGCGCTCGCGGCCTTCCCTGGCCTCTTCCTTGCGCGCTTTGCGGCCATAGTTGCGGTCGGCCTCGTCCTGGCTGGTGGTCGCCCAGTCGGCGGCCTGTCCGGCGGCCTTGACCGGCATCGTGACGATGTCGAACGCGGTCTTGGCGACGCAGCCGCCCGACAGCAAGGGCAGCATCGCTGCGGCTAGAACAATCCCCTTGCGCCCCAACTTTTTGAGCATAGCGCATCCCTCCGGGCGGGTCAGCGGGAGCGCTGATCACGTGCCTGAACCCCCAGATAAGGGTAATCGGTGAAGAAACCATCCACGCCCGCCGCGATGTGCCGCGAAATCTCTTCGGTCAAGCGTCCATGGCCTGCCGGATTGATGCCCGTGCGCAGACCGGACGGCAGAAAGAAGTTTTCCGCGCGGAAGGTCCACGGGTGGACTTTCAGACCCGCCGCATGTGCATCCGCAACCAGCGGCGTAACGGTTCCGCCATTCTTCACCACCATGTCCTTTTGCGGGCCGATGCCGGTGGCATAGACGGCAATGGCTTTCAGCGCGTCGGGCGTGACCATCGCGGCGTAGCTGGCATGTGCGCCATCGGCGGGGGCACCTTCGGAGGCGAGCAGCTGGATCAGTGGAACCTTGGTCAGTTGCTTCAGTGCCTTGAGATTGTTCACCTCGAACGACTGGATAAACACCGGCGCATCGGCGCGGTCCCAGCCCGCCGCCTTCAGCTCGGCGACCAGCACTGCCTCAAGCGGCAGGCCGATCGAAGCGAAATAGGTCGGGTGCTTGGTTTCGGGATAAATGCCGATGGTGCGCCCGGTCTTTGCAGTGGCGGATTTGGCGAGCGCGATGATTTCGCGGAGCGTGGGAATCTCGAACTGCCCGTCATAGGCCTTGTTGCCCGAACGCAGCAGCGGAAGCCGCTCCTTCGCGCGCAGCGTCTTCAACTCGGCCAGCGTGAAATCCTCGGTGAACCAGCCGCTATATTTCGTGCCGTCGATCGTCTTGGTGGTCTTGCGGTCCTTGAAATCCGGGCGGCTGGCGACATCGGTGGTGTCGGCGATGGCGTTTTCGTGGCGGGCGACCAGCTGGCCGTCCTTCGTCATCACCAGATCGGGTTCGATGAAATCCGCCCCCTGATCGATGGCGAGCTGATAAGCGGGCAGCGTGTGTTCGGGCCGTTCGCCGCTGGCCCCGCGATGCGCGATGACGATAGGTGCCTCTGGGGGCTTGGCGGTCGTCATCTTTACGTCCTTAGCGAGCGCGGGCGTCGCGATCATAAACAGGGCAACGACTGCTCGCCACATCTGCGCCATCACCCTATCTCCTGCGAAAAGACGATCGGCTAGTCGATTCGGATGACAGTTTGAGGCGAATTTGGCGGATAATGACAGTGTAATCGCGGCGGCACGCGACTGGGCCGGGCAACCGATGGCGCTGGCGACGGTGATCTCGACCTGGGGGTCGGCACCGCGTCCGCGCGGATCGCATCTGCTGGTGCATGGCGACGGGCGGTTCGAGGGGTCGGTGTCGGGCGGCTGCGTCGAGGCGGATATCATGGCCGTCGCGGCGGAAGTGATCGCGGGCGCGGGGTTCCAGCGGCGGCGCTATGGCGTGGCCGATGCGGCGGCGTGGGAAGTCGGGCTGCCGTGCGGTGGCGAGATCGAGGTGATGGTGCAGCCGGTGACGGCCGGCGGCTTCGATCCGGCGCTGTTCGACGCGGTTGCGGCTGCGCGAAGCGACGGTCGAACGATCGAGGTCCTTACCAACCTGGCGAACGGGCAAAGCGGGACTGCGGTGGAAGGCGAAGGGTTCGTCAACCGCTACGAACCGCCGCGCCGCTTGCTGATCGTCGGGGCGGTGCAGATTTCACAGGTGCTTGCCGGGCTGGCGCGCGAACTGGGCATATCGTGCGTCGTGATCGATCCGCGCGCGCGGTTCCTTACCGAGGAGCGGTTTCCCGGCGTGATGCTGGACGATCGCTGGCCCGACGAGGCGGTGACGGCGCTCAGGCCCGATGGTGCGACGGCGGTGGTGACGTTGAGCCACGACCCGAAGATCGACGACCCCGCGCTGATCGCGGCGTTACGGGCGGGTGCTGGTTATGTCGCGGCACTGGGTTCGCGCAAAAGCCATGCGTCGCGGCGCGAACGGCTGGCGGCGGCGGGGCTGAGCGCGGCGCAGATCGACCGGGTCGAGGGTCCGGCGGGGATCGACATCAACGCGATCGGACCAGCGGAAATCGCGCTGTCGATCGCGGCGGGAATGGTGAGGGCTCTGCATGTCGGAGAAAGCGCATGATCGCGGCTGAGGATGTGACATTGGTGCTGCTGGCGGCGGGCCGTTCGCAGCGCTTTGGTGAGGCCGACAAGCTAACTCAACTCTATCTCGGTCGCCCGCTGGGGCTGCATGTCGTCGTGGCACTGGAGGCGGTGCCATTCCGCGAGCGTATTGCTGTGGTGTCGGAGACTTCGCTCGATCTGGCGAGTTGCGGCTATCGCATCGTCACCAACGACGATCCGGCGGCGGGGATGGGGCGGTCGTTGCGATTGGGCGTGCAGGCGGCGCTGGACGAGGGTTCAAAGTCGGTGCTGATCGCGCTGGCCGATATGCCGAAGGTGACGGCGACGCATATCTATCGGTTGCTCGACCGGGCCGAGGGGCCGGATGCGATCGTGGCATCCAGCGACGGCACCAACCCACGTCCGCCCGCCCTGTTCGGCTGTGCGCATCTGAACGCGTTGCTGGCGGCGGATGGCGATATGGGCGCCCGCGAAATGGTGAAGCGTGGGCATCATGTCGTGACCTCACCCGCCGAACTGGTGGATGTGGATACGCCGGAGGATCTGGCAAAGCTGCTTCATGGATGATCGCGCGCTGGCGATTGCGCTGGGGCTGTTCTCGGCGCTGACGCTGGCGCTGGCGAATACCGCAGTGAAGCGCGGGCAGGACATATTGGTCGGGCGCGCGGTGCTGTCGTCCAGCGCGGCGCTGATGGTCGCACCCGCCGCCCTGTTCGTGCCCTTCCCAGATACCGCGACATGGCACGCGCTGGCATGGGCGATCCCGGCACATTTCCTGTACCAGATCTGCCTGATCCGCGCGATGCAGCGCGGCGATTTGAGCCTGGTATTCCCGATCATGCGCGGAGCCGCGCCGCTGCTGACGGCGGCGTTTGCGGTCGTCGTGCTCCGCGAGCATCTGCCGCTGATCGCCTGGGCCGGGCTGATCGTGGCGACCGGCGCGGTGATCGTCTTTGCGCTGCCAGCGCGCGGCGTGCGGCTGGGCGATCATCCGGACAAGGCGGCGATGGGCTGGGCGCTGGCCACGGCGGTCGGGGTGGCGTTGTATAACATGACCGACGCACGCGGCGTGCGGGTCGCGCCCGATCCGTTCAGCTATATCGTGTGGCTGTTCATGCTCGACGCGGTGTGCGTGACGACGACGGCACTGGTGCTGCGGCGGCGCGAATTGCGTCGTGCGATCGGCGAAACATGGCGAACTGGTGCCGCCGCGGGCGCGCTGTCGATCGCGTCGTTCGGATCGGCGCTCTACGCCTATTCCCTGATCGAAGTAGCGAAGGTGTCGGCGCTGCGTGAGACGGCGGTGGTGTGGGCGGCACTGATTGGATCGCGCTGGCTGGGCGAGGGGTTTGGCCGACGGCGCATCGCCGCGGCGGTCGTGTTGGCGGGTGGGTTGGTGCTGTTGCAGTTCTCGTAAGTTAATCCTCCCCCGCCAGGGGGAGGTGGCGCGAAGCGACGGAGGGGGAGGAAGCCCAACGGTCGTTCTGGTATCCGCCCCCTCCGTCAGCCTGCGGCTGCCACCTCTCCCTTGCGGGGAGGATTGAAACCTACTCATGCCGCAGCGCGTCGATCGGGTTCAGGCTCGCCGCGCGCCGTGCCGGGAAGAAGCCGAACACCACGCCGATCACCGCCGAGATCGCAAAAGCGATGACGTTGATCTGGACGTCGAACACGAACGGCACCTGCATCAGCGGCACGAGGATGGCGATGGCGATTTGCGCCAGCACCAGCCCGATGACGCCGCCCAGCATCGACAGCACGATCGCCTCGACCAGAAACTGCATCAGCACTTCGCTGGCGATCGCGCCGATGGCCAGACGGATGCCGATTTCACGCGTGCGTTCGGTCACCGACACCAGCATGATGTTCATGATGCCGATGCCGCCGACCAGCAGGCTGATGCCCGCCACCGCCGCGACGATCTGGGTCAGCAGTGTCGTCGTGCCGGTCAGCGTGGCGCTGATCTGAGCGGTGTCGAAGATGTTGAAATTATCCTCCGCGCCAGCCTCTACCCCACGTCGTTCGCGCAACAGGTCGGTCAGCGACGACTGGACCTGCGCCGAATCATAGGATGGATCGACGCCGACCAGCATCACGCGGATGTCGCGATTGCCGGTGAAGCGGCGCTGCACCGTCTTGATCGGCATGATGACGGTATCGTCCTGATCGCCGCCGAACCCAGCCTGACCGCGCGTGGCCAGCGTGCCGATGACGTCGCAGGAAATGTTGTTGATCCGCATCCGCTGGCCCACCGCACGACCGCCGCGGAACAGGTTCTGCTTCACGGTATTGCCGATGATGCACACCGATTTGCCCGCCGCCTCTTCCTCCGGCGCAAAGGTCCGGCCGGCGGTCAGCTGCCACGGCTGGACCTTGAAGAAGTCGCTGGTGGTGCCGTTGATCGTGGTCGACCAGTTGGCACCGTTGAAAATCGCGGTCGCCGTGGACTGGGCTTGCGGTGCGACGGCGGTGACGCCGGCGACCTGTTCCTTGACCGCCTGAACGTCCTGTTCCTCGAAATCGGGTGGACGCGGGCCACCGCCGCCGCGGCCGAAGCCTTGCCCCGGGCGAACCTGAAGGATGCCGGTGCCAAGGCTGGAGATCTGTTCCTGCACCGCCGCCGTTGTCGCCTTGCCCAGCGTGACCATCGCCACCACCGCAGCGACGCCGATGATGATGCCAAGCGTGGTGAGGAACGAGCGGAGCTTGTGCCGCAGGATCGAACGGATCGCCAGCGTAAAGGTCGTGCCGAGCATCAGGCGTTTGCCTTCTGTAGCATGCCGGTCTCGATCCGTTCGACCAGCCCGTCCTTGAAATGGACAATGGTATTGGCGAACGCCGCCATGTCGGGTTCGTGCGTGACCATGAGGACGGTGATGCCGCTTTCCTGATTGAGTCGGGTGAGCAGCTTCATGATCTCGACCGAGCGTTCGCTGTCGAGGTTGCCGGTGGGTTCGTCCGCGAGCAGCACATCGGGGTTGGTGACGATCGCACGCGCGATGGCGACGCGCTGTTGCTGGCCGCCGGACAGTTCGGCCGGGGTGTGATCCCACCAGTCGGCAAGGCCGACCTTGTCGAGTGCGGCCATGCCCATATCGTGCCGGGTCTTCTTGTCCTCGCCGCGATAGAGCAGCGGGAGTTCGACATTCTCCAGCGCGCTGGTGCGGCTGAGCAGGTTGAACCCCTGAAACACGAAGCCCAGATATTTGCGACGCAGCAGCGCGCGCTGATCGCGGTCGAGCGTTTCGATATGCACGCCCTTGAACGTGAACTCACCCGCGCTCGGCACGTCGAGACAGCCAAGGATGTTCATCGTCGTCGATTTGCCCGAGCCCGACGGGCCCATCACCGCGACGAAATCGCCGCCGGTGATGTCGAGGTCGATGCCCTTCAGCGCCTGAAACGCAGTGGCACCTTCGCCATAGGTTTTGGTGACGCCGCGCAGCGCGATGATGGGATCAGCCACCGGTGGCCCCGCCGCCGCTCTTGCGCTGACCGCCGCCGCCGCCGGATTTACGCTGGCCCGAGTCCGACGCTTCGCCCGCGAACTGGCCGGTGATGACCTCCATGCCGGGCTTCAGATCGCCCGCGAGCACTTCGGTCAGCTGACCGTTGGTGTCGCCGGTGGTGACCTGAATCGCCTTGGGCTGGCCGTCCGCACCCTTCACATAGACGGTCTGGCGTGCACCGCGACCGATGGTGGCGGACTTCTCCGCCCCGCCGCGCTGTCCGCGTCGACCGCCACGCGGGACCAGCGCACCGGCCATGCCGCCGCCGGCCTTGGTCTCACTCCCCGCCACGGCAGGGGTGAAGCGCAACGCCGCGTTGGGGACGAGCAGGACGTTGTTCTTCTCCAGCGTCACGATCTCCGCCGTCGCGGTCATGCCGGGGCGCAGTTTCTGTTCGGGATTGGCGACGCTCAGCGTTGCGGCATAGGACACGACCTGACCCGTGGTGGCGGTGGTCGAGGCCGTGCTGGTCGCCTGTGCCGACAGGTTCGATCCGACATCGACGCGCTGGATCGTCGCGGGGAAGGTCTGGCCGGGAAAGGCGTCGACGGTAAAGCTGGCCTTTTGCCCATCCTTCACCTGTCCGACATCGGCCTCGTCGATTGCCACTTCCAGCTCCATCGCGCTCAAATCCTCGGCGATCACGAATAGGGTCGGGGTATTGAAAGACGAGGCGACGGTCTGCCCCGGCTCGACCTGACGCGCGAGCACGACGCCGTTCACGGGCGAGCGGATGATCGCCTTGTTCCGCTGGGTGATCGTCGAATTGAGCGATGCCTGTTGCGAGACGACCTGCGCCTGCGCGGCGCGCAACGTGGCAGCGGCGCGGGCGACGGCGGCGCGGGCATTGTCGAGTTCGGTCTTGGCGGGAACACGACCGCCCGACAGGCGGCTGACTTCCTCAAACCGGGCAAGCTGGCTGCGCGCCTCGGTCACCGTCGCCTGATTTTGCGCGACCGTTGCCTGTGCGGCAGACACCGACGCACGGCCCTGCGTGATCTGGTTGTCGAGCACCGTCGGATCGATCAGCGCCAGCGACTGACCCGCCGTGACACGGTCGTTCACATCGACCAGCACGCGGGTGACGAGGCCCGAGAGTTCGGAGCCGACCTGCACCTGATTGGTCGGGGCGAGCTTGCCGGTGGCGGAGACGGTGACGGTCAGCGATCCGGTTTCCGCCTTCTGCACCGCATAGCCGGTCTCCTCAGCTCCACCGAACAGCTTTGTCAGGCCGAAGATGACGGCAATCAGCACGAGCGCGAGCGCGACCCATTTGGCGTAACGCTGCCATGGCGGCGTCACCTTGCCGCCGAGGAACTCGTCGATCTTCGCGGGGGCAGCAGGGGGATTTGCGTCAGCCATCAATCTTGTCCGGTCGAAAGGGGAGCAGGGGCGGGAACGGTGTCGGGGGTCGGCACGGTGCCGGCATCCCAGCCACCGCCGAGTGCGAGATAGAGCTGGATCAGTGCCGATGCCTGATCCGATCGCGCCTGAAGCAGGCCGTTGCGCGCGGAAATCAGCGACGCTTCGCTCTGCGTCAGCGTCAGGAAATCGGCGAGCCCGGCGCGATAGGAACTGCGCGACAGGATCGCGCTGTTGTTCGCGGCATCCAGCGCGATGACGAATTGCCGCTCGCGTTCCTGTGCGGTCCGCAGCGCGACAACGGCGTTTTCAACATCCTCCAGCGCGGTCAGCACGGTCTGTTTATAGGCGAGGAATGCACCGTCCGCCCCGGCCTGAGCCGAGCGGATCTGCGATTTGGTGCGGCCCGCGTCGAAGATCGTCTGCGCGATGCTGGCGAAGATGCGGCCGGTTATGACATCGAAGATGCTGGTGAGATTGCCCGCACCGCCGTCGATGCTGCCCCCCAGCGACAATTGCGGGTAAAGCTGCGCCTCCGCCACGCCGATCTGCGCGACGGCGGCGGCGAGGTTGCGTTCGGCGCTGCGCACATCGGGGCGCTGGCGCAATGTGTTGGCGGGGATGCCGACGGTCAGGCTGGCGGGACCGCGCGGGATGGGCTGCACCGCCTCCATCTCGCCCTTCAATGCGCCGGGGGCTTGCCCGGTCAGCACACCGAGGCGGGAAACCGCGCTGTTATAGCTGGCCTCGATCGACGGCACCGATGCGGCGGTCTGCGCACGGGTGGCACGCGCCTGTTCCTGATCGAGCGAGGAGACAAGCCCGGCCTGAACGCGGAAGCCGGCGATTTCGAGATTGTCGTCCTGAATCGCCAGGCTGTCGCGCGCATTGGCCAGCTGCGTCTGCGCGGCGCGGGCGAGGATATAGTTGCGTGCGATTTCTGCCTGAGTCGAAATCAGGACGGTGGCGTAGTCGTAACCGCTGGCGTCGAGCTGGGCACGGCTGGCCTGCACACCGCGCCGCACGCCGCCGAACAGGTCGGCCTGATAATTGACGTCGGCGCCCAGCGAGAAGCTGGAGCTGCCGCCCTGCGAGATGCTGGTCACGGTGCCATCCGGCAGCGTGACCTGCGTGCTGTTCCCCCGGATCGGTTCGCTGCGCGACGCGCTGCCGCCCGCGCTGATGCTGGGAAGCAGGGACGCGCGCGACTGGACTAAAGCTTCACGCGCTTGCCGCAAGCGGATCACCGCCTGTCCGACATCGAGGTTTTGGGTCGCGGCCTGTTCGACCAGACGGGTGAGCATCGGATCGTTGAAGGCTGTCCACCACACGCGGATATCTTCCTGCGCCTCTTGCCGCGCTGCGACCGAATAGGCCGGGGGCACACCGAGCTCGGATGCAGCCTTGGGCCGATAGTCGGGCCCCACAGTGCACCCCGCGAGCGGCATGGCAATCAGTGCCATCAAGATCGTCGGACGGTTCATCATGGCTCCGAAATGGTTCGCGAAGGGCGCTGCGTCCACCAGAATATTGTCGCAAATTGTAAGCGCTGCGTGTGGAATGCCTGCGAAACGATAAGGTTGCACGGCGGGTTTACGGTCACGAACCAGCGCTTGCTTGCGCCGCGCGATTGCCCCGGTAAAGGTCGCGGCGAGAGGAGAGCCGATGGCCGACGAGATCTATCCGGTTCCGACCGAATGGGCGCGAAATGCGCGTTACGATTCAGCGGGATATGAGAAGCTTTACGGCCGGTCGATCGCCGATCCGGGCAGCTTCTGGCTGGAACAGGCCAAGCGGCTGGACTGGATCAAGCGCCCCGAAATGGCGGGCGACTGGTCGTTCGACGAGGCGGATTTCCACATCAGCTGGTTCGCCGACGGCAAGCTGAACGTCGCGGCGAATTGCATCGACCGGCATCTGTCGAAGCGCGGCGACCAAGTGGCGATCATCTGGGAACCGGACGATCCCGCCGAAGAGCCGAAGCGGTTCACCTACGCCGAATTGCACCGTGAGGTTTGCCGGTTCGCCAATGTCCTGAAGGCACAAGGCGTCCGCAAGGGCGACCGCGTCACCATCTATTTGCCGATGATTCCCGAAGCGGCGTTCGCGGTGCTGGCATGCGCGCGGATCGGCGCGATCCATTCGGTGGTGTTCGGCGGCTTCTCGCCCGAGGCACTGGCTGGACGCATCACCGATTGCGACAGCGCGGTGGTGGTGACCGCCGACGAAGGACGCCGTGGTGGCAAGCGCGTGCCGCTAAAGGCCAATGTCGATGCGGCGGCGGCGCGGGCACCGGCGTTGCAGACCGTCATCGTGGTCAAGGCGACCGGCGGTGACGTGACGATGACCGAGGGCCGCGACGTCTGGTATCATGACGCTGCGGCGGACGTCGCCGACACCTGTCCCGCCGAGCCGATGGGCGCGGAGGACCCGCTGTTCGTGCTCTACACCAGCGGATCGACTGGCCAGCCCAAAGGGGTGCTGCACACCAGCGGTGGTTATCTGCTCTGGGCCAGCCTGACGCACGAACTCTGCTTCGACTATCGCCCCGGCAACGTGTGGTGGTGCGCCGCCGATATCGGCTGGGTCACCGGGCACAGCTATATCCTGTATGGCCCGCTGGCGAACGGCGCGACGACATTGATGTATGAAGGGCTGCCCAACTGGCCCGACGCCAGCCGCATCTGGCAAGTGGTCGACCGGCACAAGGTCCACACGATCTTCACCGCCCCCACGGCGTTGCGCGCGCTAATGAAGGACGGCGACGATTTCGTCACCAAGACCGATCGCTCCTCGCTCAAGCTGCTGGGTACGGTCGGCGAGCCGATCAACCCGGAGGCGTGGCGCTGGTATCACGAGGTCGTCGGCGAAAGCCGCTGCCCGATCATCGACACCTGGTGGCAGACCGAAACTGGCGGTGCGATGATCGCACCGATGCCTGGCGCGACCGACCTCAAGCCGGGGTCCGCGACCAAGCCAATGCCGGGCGTCGATCCGCAACTGGTGGATGCGGAGGGGCAGGTGCTGCACGGCGCGACCGACGGCAATCTGGTCATCGCGAAGAGCTGGCCGGGGCAGATGCGCACCGTGTGGGGCGATCATGCGCGGTTCTTCCAGACCTATTTCACCACCTATCCCGGCAAATACTTCACCGGTGACGGCTGTCGCCGCGACCAGGACGGCTATTACTGGATCACCGGGCGGGTGGACGACGTCATCAACGTCTCCGGCCACCGCATGGGCACCGCCGAAGTGGAAAGCGCACTTGTGCTGCATCCCAAGGTCGCCGAAGCCGCTGTCGTCGGCATGCCGCACGACGTAAAGGGGCAGGGCATTTACGCCTATGTGACCCTAAACGCCGGCTGTGTCGCGGACGATGCTTTGCGCGCCGAGCTCGTCAAATGGGTCCGCACCGAAATCGGCCCGATCGCAACGCCCGACGCGGTGCAGTTCGCCCCGGGCCTGCCCAAGACGCGCTCGGGCAAGATCATGCGGCGCATCCTCCGCAAAATCGCCGAAGGCGACGTGTCGTCCTTGGGGGATACCTCAACGCTGGCCGATCCCGCGGTGGTGGACGATCTGGTGGCGAACCGGGTAGGGTAATGCTTCAAGTCGTCGAAGGGGACATCACCCGGTTGAAGGTAGATGCGATCGTTAATGCGGCGAATTCGTCGCTGCTTGGTGGGGGCGGTGTCGATGGCGCGATTCATCGAGCAGCCGGACCGGAGCTATTGGACGAATGCCGCAAGCTGCGTTCGCTGGGCGGATGCAAGACCGGCGACGCGAAGTTGACAGGCGGATATCGGCTGCCTGCGCGCTTTATCATCCACACAGTCGGGCCGGTGTGGCAGGGCGGGGACAAGGGCGAGTCTGCGTTGCTGGCAAGCTGCTACCGTCGCTGCTTCGAGATCGCGCGGGCGAATAGCGTCCGGAGCATCGCATTTCCTGCGATCAGCTGCGGGGTCTATGGTTATCCGGTCGGTGAGGCCGCGGCGATTGCCGTTCGCGAATGTAGGACGGCGTTGGATAGCGGCATGGACCTTGAGATTTCGCTCGTCGCGTTTGGTGCCGATATCAGCCGCGCCTATCGCGAATCTTTAGCCTAACCACCGCCACACGCCCGCGTCCCATCCGGTCAGCGGGATATGCGCCCAACTGGCCGCCAGCCACAGGATCGTGCCGCCCACCGTCGCGAAGGTGCCGGGCCACGCCGCCGCGCCCTGCGCATCGCCGCGCGCGACGGCGGCGAGCGGCCAATAGCTCGTCACGCGCTGCCAACGCGGCCAGAAATCGGGCTGGAGCTTGCGCTTCTTGGCGTCCTGCAACGCTGCGCCGCCCAGCGCGAGGAGGCCGATCGTCGCGGCCAGCACGATCTGTGCGGGCTGGGGGAAGACCGCCACATGCGCCACGGCCCATAATGCGAAGCCCCACATCATCGGGTGACGGGTGATTGCGAACACGCCGCGTGGGGCAGGAACTGTCTTTGGCGCGCCAGTCGGATCGGGCATGGCGGGATTGCCGCGCAACGATCCGATCAGCAGGATCGAGGCAATCAGGGTGATGGCCGTGGCCAGCGCCCGCAGGCCGTCGCCGACAATCCACAGCTGTGCGGCATCGGGCACCGCGCGATACGCCCACACCATCCAGCCCAGCGTGGCAAAGGCAACCAGCGAATAGACGCCAAGAAAAAGCCGCTCGCCAATCCGGTCGGCAAGCGGCTTTCTGAACGGATGCGAGAGCAGGAAATGGGTGCCGACAAAGGCGACGCACGCCGCGATCAACTCACCCATTTCCCGTCCTCCGTTTTCAGATCAGCGGGTTTCCCCGGTCGTATTGACGCCCGCCGCCTGCGGCTCGGCGAGCTGGGCTTCACCCGCCAGCTCATTGTCCTTCAGCGTGTCGAGATGCATCAGCTTCTTGATCAGCGGCGAAATGACCAGCACCGCCACACCAAAGCCGATCGCCACCAGACCGACGGTCCAGTACACGTCCAGCACGACCGCCTTGTTCGCGCCATCGCCCGATGCCGCTTCCGAACCCGTCGCCGCCGCGATCAGGCCCGCGGCGAAATTGCCGGTGGCCGATGCGAAGAACCACGTGCCCATGATAAGGCTGGCCATATGTGCGGGGGCAAGCCGGTTCATCGCGCTGAGGCCGACCGGCGACAGGCACAGCTCACCGGTGGTGTGCAGCAGATAGATCAGGAAAATGAACAGCACCGGGGTGAGGTTTTCCATCCCCGCCGCCTGCGATCCCCAGACGAGGACGAGGAAGCCCAGACCCAGCTGCAACATCGCCAGCCCGAATTTGGCCGGGGTCGATGGCTCGAGGCCCGCGCGACCCAGCTTGGTCCACAGCAACGCGAACAGCGGGGCGAGCAGCACGATATAGATCGCGTTGATCGACTGGAACATCGATGCCGGGACGCCCGAACGATCAACATAGCGATCGGTGAACAGGTTGAGCGACGAACCCGCCTGCTCGAACAATGCCCAGAACATGATCGAACCCAGGATCAGGAACATCGCCGCAAAGATGCGGTCGCGATCATGCTTTTCCAACTTGGTTACAGCGGTCAGCAGCACGTAACCGACCAGAATCGCGCCGGCGACCATCAGCAGATAGCCGATCACCGCCTGATACTGGATCAACTGCCAGATGCCGATGACGGCGGCGATGCCGACCAGATACAGCAGCCACTCGAACTTGATGCCCATCACCGACGTCTTGAGCCGTGCCGCGTCGGGCGCTTCGCCCTGACCCATCAGCAACGGCTTGCCGATGACGAACACGATCAGGCCGAGCAACATGCCCACGCCCGCCGCGCCGAAACCGTAATTCCAGCCATAGGTCTGACCCAGATAACCGCACAGCAACGAGCCAAGCGCAGCGCCCAAGTTAATGCCCATGTAAAAGATCGTGTACGCGCCATCGCGCCGCACATCGGTGCGCGGATACAGCTGGCCGACGATCACCGAAATGTTGGCCTTCAGGAAGCCCGATCCGACAATGATGAACGACAAGGCCAGCCAGAAGAGGCTGAGCGACGCCGGGTCCTGTCCGCCGCTTCCCTCAAACCCCATCAGGAAATGGCCGAACGTCAGCAGAACCGCGCCATAGGTCACCGCCTTGCGCTGGCCCAGATAGCGATCCGCCAGATAACCGCCCAGCACCGGCGTGATGTAAACCAGCGCGGTATAGGCACCATAGATGACGCCCGATTTCTCGTCCGAGAACAGCCAATGCTGCGTCAGGTAGAAAATGAGCAGCGCGCGCATGCCGTAATAGGAGAAGCGCTCCCACATTTCGGCGAAGAACAGGATGAACAGGCCAACGGGGTGGCCCAGAAATGTTCGCTCGCCGCCCGGTGCGGCTGCTGGTGAAAGTGCCATTGGCACGAAGCTCCCTGACTGATTTCATTGGCTCTATGGCCGGATGGCGGGGAGACTAGCGTCGAAAACGCCCATGTGAAGCATGATTGTTACAAGCGAAACCGTGATCGGTTCGACTGGACCATTGCGAACGGTTCGCAATTGGACCTTTGCGTGGCGGCGGGGCCGCGCTATCGGCGCTGGCCATGACCTTCAACGATCGCTCAACCCCGCTCTCGCTGCTTGCCACCCGTCGCTCGGGCAAGGCACGCGACATGATCGCGCCCGGCCCTGACGCTGCCGAACTCGCGCGCATATTGGAGATTGCGGCGCGCACGCCCGATCACGGCAAGCTGGCCCCGTGGCGGTTCGTGGTGGTGCCGGACGGCGCCCGCGACGCACTGGCGGCGGAACTGGTCGCGGCGTATCGCGCCGACCGGCCCGGGGCCGGTCGGCTGGAGATCGAGGCGATGGACGGCTTTGCGCGTCAGGCCCCTTGTCTGGTGGTCGTGCTGTTCTCGCCAAAGACCGCCAGCTCGATCCCCTTGTGGGAACAGGAATTGTCGGTCGGCGCGGCGACGATGAACCTGGAGCATGCCGTTCACGCCAGCGGCTATGCGGCGTGCTGGCTGACCGGCTGGGCGGCATTCAGCGACCGCGTGCGCGACCTGTTCGGCGCTGCGCCGGAGCGGATCGCGGGATTCATCTTCATCGGCACACCCGCTAAGCCATTGGAAGAACGCCCCCGGCCCGACATGAACGCCGTCGTCTCGATCTGGCGCGAACCGGAGTCGGTTGGTATCTGACGAAACCATCAAAATGGTGGAACTTGCCGCGCCCTTGCTGTATTAAGGCACCATGACAGCGCTGGAACATGAAGACTCGCCCGTTTACCTGAAGCTGCGCGCGATTATTGCGACCGCGATCCTGCGCGGGGAGTATCGCGCCGGGGACCAATTGCCATCGGTGCGCGCGCTTGCCGCCGAACATGGCGCGAACCCGTTGACGGTGGCGAAGGCGTATCAGAGTTTCCAGGACGACGGCTATGTCGAGGTGCGGCGCGGGGTCGGCATGTTCGTGCTGTCCGGCGCGGTCGAACGGCTGAAGCTGGCCGAGCGCGACCGCTTCCTGAACGGCTATTGGCCGAAGGTGCGGGAGCATATTGCGCTGCTGGGGCTGAACGCGAGCGAGCTGCTGGACCGCGAGATCGCGTGAACCGCGCGGGAGCAGTGCGCTGCCGCTGATCCGACACGACCGACTCGTCCTGCGCCGTGCGATCGCGGAAGCGTTTCCCGAATGGCGCGACTGGCTGATGCTGGCGGCAATCTGTGCGCTGGCGATCGGATTGATGCACGCGCGCGGGCCGCAGGCGCTGCTTGACGATGAAAGAATTTCCGGGGCGGTCGGGGCGCTCGCCGGATGGTTGACGGGACGCACCGCGATCCGCCGACTGGACTGGCATCGTGCGGACGGCGTGCTGGCTGCGGACGCTCTAACGCCTGTGTCGGCACGCCGGTTTCTGGCCCTGGGCGCGACGTTGGGTCTGGCGGTTGTGGCCGTGGCGGGATTGGCCATCCGGCCCGGTGTGCTGCCTTTCCTTCTTACCGGTTTCGGGGGCGGAACCGCACTCGGCATCGTGACGCCTTTCATCGCGTCGCCCGCTTGGTCTCTCCGGTGCGGCGGCGGCGGTGGGACAACGCCGCTGAAAGCAATTGTCGCAACTCAGCTTCCGTTCGGCTGGTCTGCGGCCAGCGGCGGCATTTTGCTGGTCATCCTCGCGGCGATGGGGGTGAGCGGCTGGGTTGGGGAACGCTGGGCACCGTTCGCGTTGGCCGCCGGAGCCTTGTTACCGTTGCTGATGCTGGGGCGCGTCGACCATAAAGTGGTCCGCTTCCTCGCTGCCACCGGCTACGGCGCGGGACACAGTGCGCTGCTGCATCTAGCGGCGGGTGCGGCCTATCTGGTGCCGGTCGCCCTCCTCGCCGGGCTGTTCGATCCACGCGCGGCAGCGATCGTAGCGCTGATCGGTCTGGGGTTCGGATGCTATGTCGCGCTGCGGGTCTGGGCGTATCGCGTGCACTCCCGGCGAAGCGCCGACACGATCCTCACTTTCTCGATTTTCGGTGCCGGGTTGGTGGGGATGCTGATGCCGCCATTGGTAGCGCTGGTGATCGGGTATCTCGGCGTGACCTTCTACCGTCGGGCGCGATCCGTGACCTGGATGCTGCCATGAATCCGGCACTGGCAGTCGAGGCGCTGCGGGTCATGCGCGGTCAGACACTGGCCGTGTGCGAGGTGACGCTGGCGGTCCCCGCGCAAACCTGGTTCGGGCTGATCGGCGCGAACGGATCGGGCAAAACCAGTGTGCTGCGCGCCGTCGCGGGTCGGCTGGCCGCGCAGGGCGGGCAAATCCGGATCGGCGGCGTCGATATGTCGGCGGATCGCGCCGCCCGCGCCCGCGCGATCGGGTTTGCGCCCGACCCGGCGATGCTACCGGACGCGCTGACCGCGCGCGAAATTCTCTCGATTGCCGGTGGTGCGCTCGAACCCGCTTTGGCAACGCTCGGCTCGCTGGCCGCCGCGCTGGAGATCGAGCGGCTGATCGAAACCCGTATCGGAGCCTGTTCGGCCGGGATGCGGCAACGGATCGCAATCGCTTGTGCCTTTGCCCGCCCAACGGACATTGTCATTCTGGATGAACCGTTCAACTGGCTCGATCCGCTGGCGGCCTATGATCTGCGGCGCGCATTGCGGGCTCGCGTCGATGACGGGCTGACGCTGGTCACCGCGCTGCACGACCTGACCACGCTCGCCGGATCGTGCGACAGCGGGGCGCTGCTCGCCGAAGGATGCGTTGCGTTCGAGATCGATGCAGACGCGATTCTAGCCGCGCGATCCGATCCGCTGGCGTTTGAACGAACCACCATCGAGCATCTTCGCACCAAGCGCGAAGGCTGATCGCTTCAGGCTGCAAACGTCTCCGCATCCACGGCGTAAAGCACTTCCGCCTTCGCCATCGCCGCCGCCTTGAGCCCCACCGCCTCCGGCACGATCTGCTCGACATGGAATCGCGCCGCCGCCGCCTTCATCGCCAGAAACGCGGGATCGCCCTCACAGCCAGCCGCAATTCGCCCCTGTTTCTCCATCAGCCAGCCGCACACCGCGACCGACAGCATCGTCAGAAACGGATAGCTGCCCGCTAACCGGTCATCGACTTCGGCACCCAGCATATGCTGTCCGACCGCCTCGCACGCGTCGATCAGCGCGACCAGGCCCGCGTCCGCCGCATCGGCCCGCATATCGGCGATCAGCGCGGCCAACGCCGCCCCGCCATCGCCGGTCAGCTTGCGACCGACCAGATCGGCGGCCTGGATGCCGTTGGTGCCTTCGTAAATCGGCGTGATCCGCGCATCGCGGAAATGCTGGGCCGCGCCGGTCTCCTCGATATAGCCCATGCCGCCATGCACCTGCACGCCCAGCGATGCGACCTCGTTGCCGATGTCGGTGCCATGCGCCTTGGCCAGCGGGGTCAGCAGTTCCAGCCGTGCCCGCGCCGCCGCATCGCCCACGTTCGCCCGATCGACCATCGACGCCGCCAGATACACCAGAGCCCGCGCCGCCATCGTCTGCGCCTTCATGCGCAGCAACATGCGGCGGACATCGGGATGCTCGATGATCGCCACCGGCTCGCGACCCTTGCCGGCCCGCGCTGACTGAATACGGTCGCGGGCAAAGGCGACGGCACGCTGAGTCGCACGCTCGGCGACCTGCACCCCCTGAAGCCCGACGTTCAGCCGCGCATTGTTCATCATCGTGAACATGGCGCGGATGCCGCCCAGCTCCTCACCGATCAGCTCGCCGATGCAATCGCCGTTATCGCCGAACGACAATACGCAGGTGGGCGATGCGTGCAGGCCCATCTTGTGCTCGATCGACACCACGCGGACATCGTTGAACGCACCCGGTTTGCCGCTGGCATCGAGCCGATATTTGGGGACGAGGAACAGCGAGATGCCCTTGGTTCCCGGCGGCGCATCGGGCGTGCGGGCGAGGACGAGGTGGACGATATTGTCCGCCATGTCGTGATCGCCGAAGCTGATGAAGATTTTCGTGCCCGTAATGCTGAACGTGCCGTCGCCGCGCGGCTCGGCCCGCGATTTCAGCGCGCCGACATCGCTGCCTGCTTGCGGTTCGGTCAGGTTCATCGTGCCGGTCCACTCGCCGGTGGACAGCTTTGGCAGCCACAGTGCCTGTTGCTCCGGCGTGCCATGATGCATCAGCGACTCGATCGCGCCGACATTCAGCGTCGGGCAGAGCGCAAACCCGGTGTTCGCGGTGCCCAGCATCTCCAGCACCGCGGTCGCCAGCGTGAACGGCAACCCCTGTCCGCCAAACGCTTCCGGCGACCCGATCGTGCCCCAGCCACCCTCGACATAGGCTTTGTACGCGGCGGCATAGCCCTCCGGCATCACCACGCCGTCCGCCGTCCACTTCGCACCCACCGTATCGCCGATACGGTCGAGCGGCGCCCATTCGCCCGCCGCAAACGCACCGACCCCCTCCAGCACAGCATCGACCAGATCGGGCGTCGCGGCTTCGGACAGCTCGGAAATCCCGGCGATATGCTCTAGGACAAAGCGCTGTTCGGCGATGGCGGGGGTAAAGCTCATGACGTCCTCTCTTGCCGCGATTTTGCGCTCGCTATAGCCACGGTTGCATGAGCGAACCAAACCCGCATTTCGAGACGCGAACCTTACCTTACGGCGAGGCCGCGATTGCCGAGGCCACCACGCTGATCGCGGCGGGCGAATGCGTCGCGGTGCCGACCGAGACGGTCTATGGCCTCGCGGCGGACGCAACGCACGCGGCGGCCGTCGCAGGCATCTACGCGGCGAAGGGCCGGCCATCGTTCAACCCGCTGATCGTCCACGTCGCGGATCGTGCGGCAGCGGAGAAGATCGCGATGTTCGACCGCGATGCGCGCGCGCTGGCGGATAGCTTCTGGCCGGGGCCGCTGACGTTGGTGCTGCCGATCCGGCCCGATGCGACGCTTGCCGGACTGGTGACGGCGGGCCTGACGACTGTGGCGATCCGCGTGCCGCAACATCGCGCGATGCAGGCGTTGCTGGCGGCGACGGGCGTTCCGCTGGCCGCCCCCTCCGCCAATGCCAGCGGGTCGATCAGTCCGACGCGCGCGGCACATGTCGCGGCGAGTCTGGGTGGGCGCATCCCGCTGATCGTCGACGACGGCCCCACCAGCGGCGGCATCGAATCGACCATTGTCGCACTCGGGGGCGGTGCACGACTGCTGCGCCCCGGCCCGATTGCGGCGGACGCGATCGAGCGGGAGATCGGGCGGTGGCTGGGCGTGGCGGGCGAGGGGGTGGAAGCGCCGGGGCAGCTGGCCAGCCACTATGCCCCATCGAAGCCGCTCCGGCTCGATGCCACCGAAGCGCGCGAAGGCGAATGGCTGATCGGTTTCGGCGCAGTAGCGGGCGACGACACCCTCTCCGCATCGGGCGACCTGACCGAAGCCGCCACCCGCCTGTTCGACGCGCTCCACCGTGCCGACGCAAGCGACCGCACGGCCATCGCCGTTGCGCCCGTCCCCGACGATGGCATCGGCATTGCGATCAACGATCGGTTGAACCGGGCGGCGCACGACTAGGACGGATCGCCATTCGGTCGGAACATATCCTCCCCCGCCAGGGGGAGGTGTCAGCCTCGAGGCTGACGGAGGGGGCGGATGCCAGACCGCCAGCGGCTTGCTTCCTCCCCCTCCGTCGCTTCGCGCCACCTCCCCCTGGGGGGTGAGGATGGAAACCGGATGTCGGCCCTTCTAGGTCTTTACACCGGCGGAACGAGTTCTAGGCTGCCCCTGCCGCTTAACTGGCCTGTTCGATCACGATAGCAGGAGGGGCATGATGACCAATTTGCAACGCGGGCTGGCCGAGCTGATCGGCACATTCTGGCTGGTATTCGGCGGCTGCGGCAGCGCGGTGCTGGCGGCGGCGTTTCCGGAAGTGGGGATCGGGCTGCTCGGCGTCAGTCTGGCGTTCGGCCTCACCGTACTGACCATGGCCTATTCGATCGGACATATCTCCGGCTGCCACCTCAATCCGGCGGTGACGGTCGGCCTGTGGGCGGGCGGACGCTTCGCCGCGAAGGACATCCCGCTCTACGTCGCCGCACAGCTCGTCGGCGGGCTGGTCGCGGCGTGGCTGCTATACTGCATCGCCAGCGGTGCACCGGGCGGATACGACCTCGCGGGTGGCCTCGCCGCAAACGGCTTTGGCGAGCATTCGCCGGGGCAGTTCAACATGACCGCGGCGCTGACAATCGAGGTCGTGCTGACCGCGATGTTCCTGCTCATCATCATGGGATCGACCGACAGCCGCGCACCCGCCGGGTTCGCGCCGATCGCGATTGGCCTCACGCTGACGCTGATCCACCTGATCTCGATCCCGGTCACCAATACATCGGTCAACCCGGCACGCAGCACCGGCCCGGCGCTGATCGTCGGCGGCTGGGCAGTTCAGCAATTGTGGCTGTTCTGGGTCGCGCCGATCGTCGGCGGGATGATCGGCGGGCTGATCTACAAGACTCTGGGTGCCGAGGCAGCGAAGCGGCCGCCGGTGGAGGGTGCGCCGCTGCCGGGTGGCGAGGACTGATTCAGGCGGGCAGGTTGGCCGGATCGGGATCCCGCAATATGCGACGCGCGGGATCCCTTTCCGGCCAGCGCCCGAGGTGCTGAGGCGCCGACCTCCCCCTATCGGGGTTCGTTTGCGCCGCCACGATTTTCCGCGCGGTCGCCGAATGAATGTGGGCCGGCACGGCGGGGGGATAGGTACCACGCTCGACCCGCAACCGGGGTAGGCGGCGGCAGGTGTCGTGCCATCCGGAAAGCGGCAGGCGTCGCGCCGATGCGGCGAGCGTCACAGCGCTTATGGAGCCGGATCCTGAAGCCGGTCGATCATCCCCCGCAGCCCGCCGACATAGCTGCGTCCGGCCGGAATCTCCGCCCCAGTGTTCAGGCGAATGGCGAGCGCGCCGCTGGGCCGACGCAACAGTCCGGCAATCGCCTCGCGGCGGCACAAAGCGGAACGATGGACGCGGATAAAGCCTGCGGGAATGAGCCGCGCCTCGATCGCCGACAGCGTCGCGCGCACCAGCCCGGTGCCGTCCGCGGTGTGCAGCCTTACATAGTCGCCATCCGCCTCGGCCCAGCTGATGTCGGCGATGCGGATGCGGACATATTCGCGGTGGCGATAGGCCCAGATACTGTCGTCCGGGGGCGTGGCATCGGCGGTCAGCTTCGCGCGCCCGCCAATCCATGTGCGCGCGCGGGCGATCGCGGCGGCAAGTCGCTCCGGGGCGACCGGCTTGAGCAGATAGTCGACTGCATCCACCCCGAACGCCGCCGCGCCATGACTGTCGAACGCGGTGACGAAGATCACGGCGGGTCCCGACCCCGCAATCTCGCCGGCGATGTCGAGGCCGCTGGTGCCCGGCATCGCAATGTCCAGAAACACCAGATCCGGACGGTGTTCGGCGATCAACAGGCGGGCGTGGCGCGCGCTGGCACCGGTCGCCACGACCTCGACGTCGGTAAAGGGTTTCAGCGCGAGCGCGAGCCGACGGATTGCCAGCGCCTCGTCATCGATCAGGATCGCGCGCAGCATTGTCACGCCGCCGCCGCCGGAATGCGGATCAGCGCGCAATAGCCCGATGGGGTGCGCGGCGCGGCGTCGAGGATGGCGGCGCTGCCGTAATGCGCAGCCAGCCGCTCGCGGGTGTTGGTCAGGCCAAGGCCGGTCCCGGGCGCCGACGGTTCGACCGGGATCGCATCGTCCTCCACCATCAGCTCGACCCACTCGCCGCTGCGGGCAGCGCAGATGCGGATTGTCGTGGGTTGCTCGGCCGCACCGACCCCGTGGCGGATCGCATTCTCGACCAACGGTTGCAGGATCAGCGTCGGTACCGGCATATCGCCGATCCCCTCCGCAAAGTCGAAAACGACCGTGAGCCGCGCCTCGAATCGCGCCTGTTCGATCTGAAGGTACAGGCGCTGAAAGGCGAATTCCTCGCGCAACGGGATCATGCTGCCGGGGTCGTGCGCGAACAGCGTGCGGACAAAGGCGGAGAGGTTGAGCAGCATCCGCTCCGCCTCGTCATTGCGGCGCTCCAGCACCAGCGCCGAGATCGAATTGAGCGTGTTGAACAGGAAATGCGGGTTGATCTGGTACCGCAGCGCCGCAAACCGCGCCTCGCTCGCCAGCGCCGTCATCCGCGCGCTGCGCGCCTGTTCGTCCTGCACATCCCAGTGATAGGTGAGCGCCAGGTGCGTGCCGGTCCACGCAAGGCAATAGCCCAGCCAGATCAGCACCCATTGCGCATAATCGCCAGGCGTCACCGCCGACAGGCCGGGAAGCGGTGCTACCACGCGGTTCATCGTGAATCCAAAGCTGGTCAGCGCCACCGCCATCACCAGCGCCCCGCCCACGCCCCACGCGATCCAGCGGAAAAACGCCCCCGTCCGCAACCGCGCCAGCAGCCACACCATCGCCAGGCACAGCGCCACGCCGAACGCTGCCGTGATCGCGCGGCGCGGGCCGATGACGGAAAAGGGCAACGACTCGACGAACGCCGCGCGGATCGACAGCATCGCAAAGGTGAACGCCCAGAAGGCGACGATCAGGATCAGCGTCGATCGCTGTCGTGCCGTCATCTGCGTCCCCTTTGCGAAATGATGTCAGGCGGTCGCCGCATCCTTCAGCCGCGCGGCAAAGCTCTTGCGCAGCTTGTTGAGCTTGGGCGGGATCACGGCAAGGCAATAGGGATTTCGCTGGCCTTCGCCGTCCCAATAATCCTGATGATAATCCTCGGCCGGCCACCAGGTGTCGTTGGCCTCGATCGCCGTGACGATCGGCGCGGGCCAGCTGGCGGCATTGCGCTCGATCGCGGCTTTCGCCTCGGCCTCCTGCGCCGGCGTGATCGGGAAGATCGCAGAACGATATTGCGTGCCGACGTCATTGCCCTGCCGGTTTAGCTGCGTCGGATCGTGCGTTGCGAAATGGATGTCGAGCAGGTCGCCATAGCCGATCTTTGCCGGATCATACGTCACCCGGATCGCCTCGGCATGCCCGGTATCGCCGCCGCAAATCTGCTTGTAGGTCGGGTTGTCGACATGCCCGCCGATATAGCCGCTCTCGACCGTCTCGACCCCGATCAGATCCTTAAACACCGCTTCCACGCACCAGAAGCATCCGCCCGCGAAGATTGCGGTTTCGCTCGTCATTTTGGAACTCCTTGCTTACCGCATTAAGATAGGGTTTGGGCCGCTTGCGAACAACGGGACGGATCAGAATGCGCGACGGTACGGTGATGGTGACGGGCGGGGCGGGCTATATCGGCAGCCATGCGGTGCTGGCGCTGCTCGATGCGGGCTGGTCGGTTGTCGTGATCGACAACCTTGTTACCGGCTTCGACTGGGCGGTCGATCCGCGCGCCAAGCTGGTGGTCGGCAGCGTCGAGGATGATGCGGTCGTCCGCACCGCGATCCGCGATCATAATGTGACCGCGATCATGCACTTCGCCGGATCGGTGGTGGTGCCGGAATCGGTCACCGACCCGCTCAAATATTACCGCAACAACACCGCCGCCAGCCGCAGCCTGATCGAGAGCGCGGTGGCGACCGGCGTGAAGCACTTCATCTTCTCCTCCACCGCCGCCACCTATGGCATCCCGGAGGTCGTGCCAGTGCGTGAGGATGCCCCGCGCATTCCGATCAACCCCTATGGCATGTCGAAGCTGATGACCGAGTTCATGCTGGCCGATGTCGCGGCGGCGCACCCGATCAACTATGCCGCGCTGCGCTACTTCAACGTCGCGGGCGCGGACCCGCAGGGGCGCAGCGGCCAGAGCACAGCGGGTGCCACCCACCTCATCAAGGTTGCGGTCGAAGCGGCAACCGGCAAGCGCCCCCATGTCGGCATATTCGGCACCGATTTCGCAACGCGCGACGGCACCGGGGTGCGCGACTACATCCATGTCAGCGACCTCGCCGCCGCGCATGTCGATGCGCTGGACCTGCTGATCGCGGAGCCAACGAAGAGCCACACGCTCAACGCCGGATACGGCCGCGGCTATTCGGTGCTTGAGGTGCTGGACGCGGTCGACCGGGTCACAAACGTCAAGATCGAGCGCCGCTTCGAAGGCCGTCGCGCGGGCGATCCGGACGAACTGGTGTCGGACAATCGCGCGATCCTGGCGGCGTTGCCGTGGCGACCCCAGCATGACGATCTCGACCGCATCGTGATCGACGCCGTCGCGTGGGAGCGCAAGCTGGGGGAACGCGCATGATCGAAATCTTCATTTCCGCTTTCGCCACCCTGTTCGTCGTGATCGATCCGCCCGGCTGCGCGCCGATTTATGCCGGACTGACCAAGGGTGCGACGCAGGCACAGCAGCGCGCGATGGCGATCCGCGCGGCGATGATCGCCAGCGCCATCCTGCTGGTGTTCGCACTGGTGGGCGAGGCGCTGTTGCGCACGCTCGGCATCAGCCTCGACGCGTTCCGCATCGCGGGCGGGATCATGCTGTTCATCATCGCGCTGGAGATGGTGTTCGAAAAGCGCCAGGAACGCCGCGAGGACCGCGCCGAAAAGGTGCGCCAGACGCCCGAAGTGGAGGACGTCTCGGTCTTCCCGATGGCGATGCCGATGATCGCCGGACCGGGCTCGATCGCCACGATCATGCTGCTCGTCTCCCGCGCCGAGGGACCGGCAGAAACGGCGGTGGTATTCGGCGCGCTGGCGCTGGTCCTGATCCTGACGCTTGCCGCGCTGCTGGCAGCCGGGCCGCTGATGCGGCTGCTGGGTGCGAAGATCGAGTCGGTCATCACGCGGTTGCTCGGCGTGCTGCTCGCGGCGCTGGCGATCCAGTTCGTGATCGACGGGGTGAAGAAGAGTTTTGGGGTTTAGGGGAGGGCTATTGACGGTTAGCTGTCACCCCGATGGCGGGCGAATAGCTCTCGTTGAGCCGGGTTGATGGAACTGTCATCCCAATCGATCTCTCGTTTTGTCGCGGGGATTATGCGGTCCTCATTGTCATAAAAGAGCGTTCCATGGATGCCTGCAGCATCTCGCTTTAGGATCGGTCGGCTCCATAGCGGCGTAAGCACACGACCCGCTTCGTCATCACCGACACGCGCGATCAGGTCTTCAATCAGTTCCATGTCCCGGCCACCAGGGAAGATCACTTCAAACTCTTGCTCAGTCGATTGGAAGATGCTGAGCGTGGCGTTCGATGCACCGTCGACGATCTGAATATTTTTCATAACGGGCATTATGCCATTTAAGCCAAGCATCGGCTACGGGGTCGGCGGTCGAACTGTCTTATCCTCCCCGGCACGGGGAGGGGGACCAGCGAAGCTGGTGGAGGGGGAGCGAGGCAAGGGCTTCCGGTGCGGATAGCCCCCTCCGTCAGCGCTATGCGCTGCCACCTCCCCGTGCCGGGGAGGATAAATGCTGAGACGCGCAAACCCACTGGCAATGTTGGATTTCGCCTGCTTTAAACTCGTCGATGCAACGGCGGCGAACCCTCAAGCCTGACAACTCTGCCGCGCCGCTGGCGCGCGGGCGTCGCGTCGCCGCCGCTTCCCTGCCGCCAACCCGTCGCGCCACTGGCGCGTATCTGCCGCGTCAATGCCGCGCCGGTGCCGCGTGCATGGCGCGCCACCGCCGCGTTCTCGCCGCCTCACAGATGCGAACCCGTCGCTTCCCCGTCGTATCCGCCCTCAAACCCCGTCAAACCGTCAAGTCTGTCAACGTCACCCCGGTTGATCGTACCGAATCCGCCACAACCGATACGGCGCCTTTGCCGGCAGCGTCACCGGCTCCAGCCAGCTCGGAACCTTGCCCTTCGCCAACTGTCCGTAAAAGCCGTCACGATTGCGCGCCCGATACACCGTCGACTCCGCCATGTTCGGGCATACCAACAGATACTGCGCGCCATAACGCCGGGCGATCGGCCGGAACGCTTGCGCCGGGCCGGTGAACGCGTGATGCACGTCCAATATCGCCCGCTCGTTGCGGTGATACGGCCCGGCAATGCCGTTATGATGCGTCATCACGATCAGACGAGGCCCGAGGTCGACATGGGTGAACAATGTCGATGGCGGCAGCGCGCGGTTGAGCATCGCCATCCCGGCCGCGCTGGCACAGCGGGCATTGGCGCGGGCGACGGTGGCGCGCGCGGGCTGGGGCTTGTCGACCTGGATGTACTTGACCACGAACCCGGCAAACAGGCCGGAGACGAGCAGGAACGCCGCCGCCGATCCGAGAATGCGGACCGGCATCCATTTATGGTTGAGGAACCACGGCACCACGATCCACGCCAGCGCGGTCGAGCCGGGAACCGCGAGCAATTGCGCCGCAGGACCGGCGCGGACTTGCCACAACAGCATCGCGCCGGCGAACGCGGTGAACAGGCCGATCGCAACCCAGGCGACCAGCTGGTCGATGGTCTTGGCCCGCCACGCCGAAACCCCCGCGCCGATGATGCCGATGATCGGCAGCACCGCGAGCGGGAAGCCCATGCGGAATGTATGCATATAGATCGGACGTGCTTCGCGGACATTGTTCAGCCACGTATCCGCCAGCTCTTGCGACACACCCTCGGGCCGCGACAGGCAGTTCGGAAACAGTGTGGCGAAGCCGCCGACAATGGCGGCCCCGGCAAGGGCGGCCAACCCCACACGGACCGCGCGATTAGCCGGGTTGAGCAGCGACAGGGCGAACAGCAATGCCCCCGCCGTGATCGTCACCGACAGCCAGACCGGCGTCTGCGCATCGCAGCGCATCGCGTAATTGGCGTTGGACGCGAACAGCACGAACCCCGCCGTGCTGCCGCCCGCGAGACCCAGCGCATAGCCCTGCATCCGCCGCACTTCGTCCGCGTCCCAGATCCAGCGCAAAGCGACGATTGCCCCGGCCATCGCGCAATAGGGCAGGAGTTCGAGGCCGATGGTCAGCGATGCGGCGCTGGACAGCCCAACGATAAGACCACCGCGTGCCCGACGTGGATCGGTCAGGCCCATCACGGCCAGGCTCAGAAAGGCCAGCTGCCAGCCATGATGATCGATCCGCAGCGGCATGAACATGATCATCGTTGCGGTGCAGCCCATCAGGATGATGATTGCGATCGGCCATGCGGTCGGGGCAATCAGTCGGCGCACCGTCGCGCCCATCGCACCCATCGTCACCGCCAGCGGAAACAGCGGGGCGATGCCGCACGCCAGCCGCTCCGCCATCGGCACGCCGACGAACGGCTTGAAGATCAGGATCAGCGCCGC
Organism: Sphingomonas sp. LT1P40; assembly: GCF_036663835.1. NCBI lineage: Bacteria > Pseudomonadati > Pseudomonadota > Alphaproteobacteria > Sphingomonadales > Sphingomonadaceae > Alteristakelama > Alteristakelama amylovorans. Next base: position 1,948,321 of record NZ_JAXOJT010000001.1, on the reverse strand, counting down.
GATCGGCAGGTCGACCAGCCGCGACCAGTGGATATCCAGCCCTTCCGGCGGGCTGAGCCGATACTGCCGCAGATCGTACCAGCCCTGTCCGGCGAGCAACCCGCGCACTTGCATCAGTCGCATATTGTCGTCGGTGTCGCTGAGCGCGAGGCCGTTGATCCCGCCCCAGCGGTCCCACAGGAACCAGCCGACGATCACGCCCCAAACGAGCAACGTCCAGCGCAGCCAGTGCGTGGAGATTTCGGTTTCGAGATCAAACCCCGAAAATCGCTTCGATTCCAAAACCGCTTCCCCTGTCGTTGGATGGGCATTAGTGCGACGCGCGGCTTCAGGGCAAGGCGGGCGTGACAGCAATCATCCAACGGTTCGGCGAATTGCAACGCAGCGGCGTGCTGGGGCAGCTTGTCCGCTTCGGCATTGCCGGCGTGATTTCGACTGTCATCTATTCCGCAGTCTATCTGCCGCTGGCGTGGTGGGTGTTCCCGCAGGCAGTGATGGCGGTGCCGTTCGCCTTTGCCGTGGCCGTAACCTGCGGCTTTTTCCTGCACAGCGCATGGAGCTTCAAAGGGCATGGCACGCGCGAGAATAGCGGGCGCCAGCATCTGAAGTTTCTGGCGGTGCAGGGGTTCGGGCTGCTGCTCAACGCGATTTTTACATGGGTGCTGGCGGATGTGATGCACTTTCCCGATTGGGTGCCGCTGATCCCGGTGGTGACGATCACGCCGATCGCCACTTTCGCCCTCAATCGCCAATGGGTTTTCGGATAGAGGGTCTAAACTCACTTATAACGAGGATCGTGATTGCCGATGGAAGGTCACCGACAAGGAGTGCAGCGCAGTCGCGTAGCGGAGCTACGCGCAAGCAAACGACGCCGTTCGGTGACCTTCCATCGGCAACCGCGCAGCGGCGGGCCGAATTTGGCGCTATGCGGCGTCGCGCGTCGGTCACGATGGAAATCCCTCGCTCCCTCCTTGCTTCTTGCCTAGCGCCAAATTCGGCTCCGTCACGACCTCGTTATAAGTGAGTTTAGACCCTGTATGGACCGTATCGTTTACGACCGCATGGCCGAGCATGATTCCACCCATTGGTGGTATGTCGCCCGCCGCGATATCCTCGCCGACTATATCGCCCGCTATGTCCAGCCGCCTAAGGGTGCGCGAATCCTCGAGATCGGCTGTGGCACCGGCCATAACCTCCCGATGCTGGGTGCGTTCGGGACGGTCGATGCGATCGAGATCGATCCGGCGGCGGCGTCGGTGGCGGCCAAGCGGCTGGGCCGCGACGTCGGCACCGCGCCCTTGCCCGAACTGACCGGTGTGGCCGAGGGGCAGTACGACCTGATCGCCGTGCTCGACGTGATCGAGCATGTCGCGGACGATGTTGCCGCGCTTCAGGGCATGGCAAAGCGGCTGAAGCCCGGCGGCAAGATCCTGATCGCCGTCCCCGCGCATCAATGGATGTGGAGCGCGCATGACGTGGTCAACCACCATCAGCGGCGTTATTCCAAGGCGACGCTGACCGACGCGCTGCGCAAGGCCGGTCTGAAATGGCGCAAACTCGGCTATTTCAACTCGCTGCTGTTCCCGGCGGCCATCGCCGCGCGCCTCGCGGGGAAACTGACCGGCAAGGACGACAGCGACGATTCCCCGCCGCCTAAGCCGCTGAACTGGGCGTTCGAAAAGATTTTCGGGCTTGAACGGTACCTGCTGGGCCGCGTGCCGTTGCCACCGGGCCTGTCGTTGATCGTGGTGGCCGAGCCGGAGAGCTAATTGGCCTCGGCGATCATCACCAGCGCAGCGTCCGTCATTGGCGTCGCACTGGCCTCGGAAGGGACGTCGTTGGCATAGGCGGCAAAGGTCAGGGTCCTGCCGCTCTTGGTGAGGAAGTAACCGGCCAGCGCACTGGTCGCGTTGATGCTCCCGGTCTTGGCGAAGATGCGGCCTTCAAGCGCCGTGCCCTTGAACCGGCGAGCAAGGGTGCCGTCCACGCCGCCGATCGGGAGCGTGTCGCGGAATGTTGCAGACCATGGTTGGCCAGCAACCCAGTTGAGAAGCTTGACCATACCACGAGGAGAAATGCGGTTATAGGTCGACATTCCCGACCCGTCCGAAAAGTCCCAGGCGGTCCGGGGCACACCGGCCGTGGCGAACATCGCTTCGACCTGGCTAAGGCCCCCGGCCACCGACCCGGCGCCGGTACGCCGAAGCAACAGTTCGGCATGGAGGTTCTGACTGTCCTTGTTGATCGTCCGGACGTCCTCAACCAGCGGCGGCGGGGTCAGCTTGGCAAGCGGGCTTGGACTCACCGTGGACTGGGTGGTGGAGCGATAGCGGGAAGCAACGGCGCCTGTCACCTTGACGCCGCGCTCTTTCAGCAACGCCGCCAGCCGCCACGCTGCGTAATGCGCCGGATCGTCGATGCCGAACCGCAAGGCCCGCTCGCCAGCATCGGCTGCGATGGTGCCGGTCAGGCGGATCGTCCGCTCGAACGGCAGGCGGTCATAGGACAGGTCGGTCTTGCCACCCGCCGCGACGGTGACGGCGCGGTTGTCGATAGCGAGATAGCCGAGATGGTCGAGGCGGGGCGGCTGGCCGATAGCGGCGGGGGTGACTTTTGCCACCAGCTCATTGTCGTCGAGCGTCAGCGCGGCGATGGCGGTGCCGGAGCGGGTAGGGATGTTGTTCCAGCTCATGCCAGCGCTCCAGCGCTCGTCCACAAACAGCGTGGCGTCGCCGGTGATATTGCGGACGCGCTTTGTCCTTGCAGCAATGGCGTCGGCGAGTTGCGACAGGCAGTTGGCGATGCAATCGGGCGCGCTGGAGAGGCGGGCGTCGCCGTTGCCGGTGAGGATGACGTCACGCCCCTCGATCCCTACCGTCGCACCGCCGCTGTTGTCCGGCTGGTCGAGCGCGGGCAGGGTGGCGAAGGCGGCGGCGGTGGTGACGATCTTGGTGTTCGACGCGGGCATGAAGCGACCATCCGGGTTCACCGCGACGATCTCTCGCCCCTGTGCGTCCGTCACGACCAAGCCGAACCGAGTGCCGGTCGCGGCTTTGGCCAGCTCCGCCTCGACGCGCTCTTGCAGCGGCACCTGTTGCGCGGCGAGCGGGGTCGCCAGCGCGAGGGCGAGAAGGGCGAACGCGTGCTTCAGAGGAGCGTCGGCGGTTCGGACTTGCGCCGCGACGGCTTTGGTGCGGGTTCCGGCGCATCGACGCGGACTGGCGCGTGCGGCGAGACGGTAACCTCGCCCGAATCCATGAAGCGATAGCCGAGCGAGGCATGGCCCTTCACCGGCCCGGCGACATCGGCGACAAGATAGAGCGGGCGTCGTTTGGACTCGACATAGAGCCGACCAAGATACTCGCCGATCATGCCGAGCACGAACATCTGCACCGCGCCCAGCACGACGACGACCAGCATCAACGAGGTCCAGCCCTGAATCGCGCGACCGAACAGCCAGGCAGAGGCGATGTAGAGGACGAGCAGCGCCGACAGGCCGGTCAGTGCAAGGCCGACATGGCTGGCAAAACGCAAGGGCGCGGTGGAGAAGCCGGTGACCGCGTCGAGCGCGAAGCGGATCATCTTGCCCAGCGGATATTTGGTCTCGCCCGCGTGCCGCTCATGCCGGTCATAGACGAACGGTACCTGCCGGAAGCCGACCCAGGCGACCATGCCCCGGATGAAGCGCGCCTGTTCGGGAAGCGACAGGAATGCGTCGAGCGCGCGGCGCGTCATCAGCCGGAAGTCGCCGGTGTCGAGCGGGATCGGTGTATCGGTGATCCGGTCGAGCATGCGATAAAACAGCGCGGCGGTCGCTTTCTTAAAAAACGTCTCGCCCTCGCGCTTGCGGCGCACGGCATAAACGACGTCGGCACCCTGTTCGCGCAAGGTGGCGCGCATGTCGGCAAGCAGTTCGGGCGGGTCCTGTAGATCGGCGTCGATGACGAGGATTTCCTCACCTGCGCACAAATCGAGACCGGCGGTCAGCGCAAGCTGATGCCCGTGGTTGCGCGACAGATTGACCGCGACGAGGTGCGGGTCGGCGGCGGCGAGGCGCTGCATGACCGCCCAGCTGCCGTCGCGCGAGCCGTCATTGACCAGCACGATCTCAAAATCCTCGCCCACTGCACCGCGCGCGGCGGCGGCGATCCGGCCGTACAGCAGCTCAAGACAGGCCTCTTCATTATAGCACGGCACGACGACCGAGAGTTTGGGGCGTTGCATCGGGGCGGTTTAGCGTGGCGGGGGCGAAACGTCATGCGGGATTTGACGGCGCGGCAATGTTTGTGTGCCGGCTCCTGCCCGCCCAGTGCAATCCGGGCGGGCATTTTGGTCAGGCGCTTTCTCGTCAGCCGGCGGCCATTTTGCGCGCGTCTTCCTCGACCAGTCGTTCGAGGATCGTCAGCGGCACCGAGCCGCGACGGATGATCTCATGAAACCAGCGGATGTCGAACTTGTCGCCCGCGATCGCCTGTGCCTTTTGTCGGGCGCGGACCCAGCTGGTGTGGCCGATCTTGTAGCTGCACGCCTGACCGGGCTGGGTGCAGTAGCGCTCGATTTCGCGTTGCGAGCGCGGACGGGCGAAGCCAACGGTCTTGACCATATAGTCGGTCGCCTGTTCGCGGCTCCATTTCTTGTGATGGATGCCGGTGTCGATGACCAGGCGTGCGGCGCGGAACAGGAAGGACTGGAGGTAGCCCGCGCGCTCCAGATCGTTCCCATAGGCACCGAGTTCGTCGGCGACCTGTTCGGCGTACAGCGCCCACCCTTCGCTGTACGCGCCGAAGAAGCTGAACTTGCGAATCAGCGGGCTGGGTGAGCCGAGCGTGGTGCTGAGCTGGAGGTGATGGCCCGGCAGCCCTTCATGATAGGTCAGCGATGGCAGCGTGTATTTGGGCCAGTCGGCAACGCTCTTCAGGTTGATGAAGTAGATAGCCGGGCGAGAGCCGTCGAGGGTTGCGAGATTGTAATAGCCGTTCGACGCGCCGTCCTGAATCTCCACCGGGACCGCGCGGATATCGAGCGGGGGCATGACCGGGTTGCTGAACATCTTCGGCAGCAGCTTACCGACCTTTTCATTGTCGACATTGAGCGATTTGATCAGCTCTGCCCGTCCGGCCGCGGTGTCGGGGTAAAGCTGATCGGGGCGAACGTTGAGCGCGGCGAGGCGTTCGCCGATCGCGCCCTGGGTCAAACTTTGCGCCTTCAGGATCGTGTCGAGTTGAGCGGTGATGTGCGCGACTTCGTCGAGGCCGATCTTGTGGACTTCATCCGGCGAGAGATTGGTCGTGGTCGATACGGCGACGGCAGCAGCGTAGATTTCATCGCCGCGCGGGACGCCCCACAGGCCGGAACTGGTGCGGGCTTTGGTGCGCAGCTGCTCGATCAGCGCGATTTGCCGGTCGAGCGCGGGATAGACTGAGGCTTCGATGATCTTGGCGGCGTGCGCGGCCCAGTCGCCTGCAATCTGTTTGGCCGTAGTGCGGGTGGCGAGCGATTTGGCGATGCTGTTGTCGACCGGCGCGGGTGCGCGGAGCTTGCGCAGCTGATCGAGCGTGAGGTCGAGCGAGAAGTCCGGGGCGACGAGACCGCGCTTAGCCTGCTCGGTCTGCTCCGCGGTGTCGGCGTCAAGCGCGGCACTGACCTGTTCGAGGCGGGCGAGCAGGGCGTCGGCATCCGCCCTGGTTTCGATCGTGTGGCTGGTGTTCAGGAAATCGGGCATCGCGAAATAGACGCCGCCCTGTTGAAAGATCGGGAAGGGACGATTGACCGATTCGATGCCGAATTTGTCGCGGGGGAGCAGCTGCGCCTCGAGCGAATAGCTCACGACTTCGCGGTCGAGCTTCGATGTTTCGGACAGCGTTGCGGGATCGGTCGCCTTGATCTGGTCGAGATAGGCTTTGGTGCCAGCTTGGACTTTGGCCTTGCCCGCCGGCGAACGATCGTTGAGTCGGCTCTTGAGCGCTGCCCCCGGACCCTTGTCGAAGCCGATATAGGTGGCGATTTCCGGCTGCATCTGAACCATGTCGCGGACCAGCTGATCGAACAATTTGCTCAGCGCGGCGTCACCGGGACCAGCGGCGGGCTTCGCCGCGGCCTGAAGCGCATGGGCGGCAGGGGTCAGGGTCACGGCGGCGGTCGCGGTGCTGGAGGCGAGAAAAGTACGGCGGTCCACTGGGGATCCTTTCGGGAAGGTGTGCTGCCAACCTAAACCACTGGACTCGTCATGCAAGCCGCGTTCACGCGCGCTCCGCCGAACTCACCGCATCGGCAGCGCGCAGACCGGCGATCAGCTTCATCAGGTGGGAAGCGTCGCGCACCTCCACATCGATCATGTTGGTGTGGAAGGTCGTGTCCTGCGTGTCGAACCGGATGTTGAGAATGTTCGCCTTGTGCTGACCGAGCAACGTGGCGACCGCGCCGAGCGCGCCGGGCTCGTTCTTGACGGTCACGGCGAGGCGCGCGGTGCCGCCTTCCGCTTTGTCGCCCCAGCCAATGTCGATCCAGTCCTCATCCTCGACCGCGTCGAGCTTGGGACAGCTGATCTGGTGGATCTCGATTGGCGCGTCGGGCTGGCGGACGCCGACGATGCGGTCGCCCGGGATCGGGTGGCAACAGGGGGCGAGGTTGAAGGCGACACCAGGAGTGAGCCCTTTGATCGAGATCGGTTCGCGCTGTGCGGGCAGGGCGACTGCGTCCTCGCCGGTGGTGGAGCCGGGCATCAGCGCCTCCATCACCTGAGCATCGCTGACTTTCTGACGCGCAATCGCTTCCATCAACGCGTCGCTGTCCGCGATTTTGAGGCGCGTCAGCGCGGCCTTTTGCGCCTCCTTGCCGATCTCGACCGGCAGGCGGCGGACGATGTCGTCGTAAAGCTTGCGGCCCAGCGCAATCGATTCATCGCGCTCCTTGTGCCGCAAATGGCGGCGGATCGCGGCGCGTGCCTTGCCGGTGAACGCGAAGTTCAACCAATTGTCCTGCGGGTGCTGCGCCTTCGAACGCAAAATCGCCACCTGATCGCCCTGTTGAATCTCGGTACGCAGCGGCACGACGCGACCGTTGATCTTCGCACCCACCGCCTGATCGCCGAGATCGGTGTGGACGGCATAGGCGAAGTCGATCGGCGTCGCGCCTTTTGGCAGCTGGATCAGCTCCCCCTTTGGACTGAACGCGAAGATGCGATCCTGATACATCGCCATGCGGGTGTGTTCGAGCAGTTCCTCCGGGCTTTCGGCGGTCTCGAGAATTTCGACCAGGTCCTGAATCCAGCGGACTTGCGTGTCGGGGCGGACATTATTCTGTTTGTAGGACCAATGCGCGGCGAGGCCGTGTTCGGCCTGGGCATGCATGGCGCGCGTGCGGATCTGGATTTCGACGCGCGTGTCGCCGGCATGGATGATGCTGGTGTGGAGCGAGCGATAGCCGTTGCGCTTCGGCGTCGAGATATAGTCCTTGAACCGCCCCGGCACCATCGGCCAGCGGCGGTGAATATGGCCGAGTGCGCGGTAGCATTCCTCCTCGCCATCGACGATGACGCGGAACGCCATGATGTCGCTGAGCTGCTCGAAGCTGACATGGCGCTCCGACATTTTCTTCCAGATCGAATAGGGGTGTTTTTCGCGGCCGGAAATCTCCGCCTCGATCCCGCCGCGTGAGAGCAGGAGTTTCAGGCCCGAGGCGATCTTGGCGATGCGGTCTTCGCCCTCGACCGTCAGCGCTTCCAGCCGTTTGGTGATCGATTCAAAGGCTTCGGGTTCGAGTTGCTGGAAGGCGAGCGTCTGCATCTCCTTCATGAACTCGTACATGCCGATCCGCTCCGCCAGCGGTGCATAGATGTCCATCGTCTCACGTGCGATGCGGCGGCGCTTGTCCGGCTTGGGGATATGGTGGAGCGTCCGCATATTGTGCAGCCGGTCGGCCAGCTTCACCAGCAGCACGCGGATGTCGTCGGACATGGCGAGGAGGAATTTGCGAAGGTTTTCCGCCGCGCGTTCATTCTCGCTCTGCGCCTCGATCCGGCTGAGTTTGGTCACACCGTCGACCAGCCGCGCGACATTGGGGCCGAAGCGCTTGAGGATTTCCTCCGGCGTCGCAACGGTGTCCTCGATTGTATCGTGGAGGATCGCGGTGGCGATGGTCTCGTCGTCGAGATGCAGATCGGTCAGGATGCCGGCGACTTCGATCGGGTGGCTGAAATAGGGATCGCCGCTGGCGCGCTTCTGGCTGCCATGCGCGTGCAGCGAAAACACATAAGCGCGGTTGAGCAGCGCCTCGTCGGCGTCCGGATCGTAGCTCAACACCCGATCGACAAGTTCATATTGACGCAACACGTGACCAAGATGGGGCGCGAGCCTGTTGCTTTGCAATAAGTTTCAACGCGAAGCGGGCACCGGCGACGCCGATGCCCGCATGACTGTGGCGCAAGAGTGACTTAGTTGGCGCGCGCGTTGCAGGCCGTCAGCGCCGCCGCATCGAACGGCGTACCGCCAACCGTGAAGGCAGAAAGGGCACCGACGCGCTGGACCACGCGCTCGCACAACACCTTGTCCTGCATCGGCGTCTTGGGTGCAGTGCAAGTTCCGTCCTTGCACTTCCACACGGTGTTCTGGGTGATGAAGCTGGCCTTTTTCGGCGCTTCAACGGCGGTCGCGGAATAATAGCCGCCCGACTGGGCGAACGCAGCGATGGGCATGAACGCAGCGGCCGTCAACGCGGCGGCGGCGAGCGAGGCAAGGCGGGTCATGGCGAAGTCTCCCTGGGGTCAATGCAACAAAGGTTGCGAATCGCTACTTATATTTCTACGGTTTAAGTTGCAACTGAAAACTCTTGCTGCGGGTGCGAGAATCTAAGTGGTTTGTGCAACAGGGAAATTAGGGTAGATTTGCCGGTCATGGGTCATAATGGACTGCGAGAGCCGCTACGCGAGCTGGCCAATAACTGCAGCCTTCCGGCCGCGCTGGAGGCAATGGGGGAACGCTGGTCGTTCTTGATCCTGCGCGGGTCCTTCAACGGCCTTTATCATTTCGAGGAGTTTCAGTCGGAACTGGGGATTGCGCGCAATATCCTGGCGAACCGGCTGGCACGGCTAGTCGACCATGGCATCCTGGCGCGACAGACCTGTGATGACGACCGGCGCAAGGTTGAGTACCGGTTGACCGACAAGGGCTTTGCGCTGCTACCGACGATGGTTGCGCTCAGGCAATGGGGTGAGCGCTGGGAGACCGGCATGCTGTCCACCCCGGTGCTGGTCGATGCCCGCGACCGGCGGCGGATCGCGCCGGTGCAGGTGATGAGCCATGACGGCCGCGCGCTTGGCAAGCATGACCTTTTGTGGTCGCTGCCCGAGGATGTGGTGGGCGAAGGCGTGGCCGAGGCGGCCGAGTAGCCTACCCGGCCGCGAGTTCGCTGCGGTTACGACCCAATGCCTTGGCGCGATAAAGCGCGGCGTCGGCCTGACGGAACACCGCTTCGGACGTTTCGCCGTGCCGAACGGGTGCGACGCCGGTGCTGACCGTGATCGTGAAGCTGACCGGCGGCGTGCCGATGCGTGTGTCTTCGAGCGACCGGCGGACGCGTTCGCACGCGGCGAGCGCGTCGGATGCGGTGCGACCGGGGAACAGGACCGCGAACTCCTCCCCGCCCAGACGACCGATCACATCCTCCGATCGTAAATTGCCGCGCAGGACGTCGGCGAAGACCAGCAGCGCCGAATCCCCCGCCTCATGACCGTGACTGTCGTTGACGCGCTTGAAATGATCGAGGTCGAACAGTGCCAGCGCGGCAGGTCCGTCGCCGGAATCGCGGTAGCGGGCGAGGCGTTCCTGGAATGCGCGCCGGTTGAGCACGCCGGTCATCGGATCGGTCGCTGCCTGTCGTTCCAGATCGGCCTCGCGCGCCTTGCGATGGCTGAGGTCGCGGATGACGGTGACGATGGTCGCGACTTCGCCATCCTCGCCGGTGACGGCACGGGCCGTCGATTCGAACCAGCGGATCGTGCCTGAAGCGGTGGCGGCCCGGAACTCGAACCGGTGAATGCGGTCGGGCTGGGCGATGGCAAGTTTGTGCGCGGCTCGCGTGCGTTCGCGGTCGCCCTCGGCAATGAAGGCGAACGTACTCTTGCCGATCAGGGCGGCGGGATCGAACCCGGCCAGTTCGCGCACCGAGGGGGAAGCAAACAGGATATCGCCCGCCGGATCGACCGTCAGCACCGCGTCCGACGCATGTTCGGCGATCAGCCGGTAGCGTGCCTCGCTCTCGGCCACTGCCAGCGCCAGCCGGTGCTTTTCGGTAATCATCGTTGCAAAGGGGTGTGCGGTCAGGAACAGCACGGCCAGATAGAATTGGAAGAATTGCAGCTGGAACGCTTCGCTGCCCTGAATCAGCTGCATCGGACCATGGCCCGCGACGGTGAACCCGGCACCGATCATGGCGATGGCAAACACCCCGAACGCCGCACCGGCAAGGCGAAAGATCATCGTCGCAACGATCAGCGGCAGCACCGGCAGGAAGAGCAACGGCAGTCGATCCTGGGCGAAGCAGAAACCGGTGATGCCGATAACGAGAGTTGCGACCCACAGGATGCGCAACGGCTCACCCTTGCGCGCCAGCCGTTCACGATAGGCGGTGCCGCCGATCAGCAACAACGCGACCGGCGTCCCGATCAGCGCGCCAAGGCCATGACCCAGCATCCAGTTCGACCAGATCACCAGCGGTGCCGTGCCCTGCAGCATCCATAGCGCCAATGTGGGGATTATGCCCGTGATGAACGGAGCGGCAAGGCCGGCGACGGCTATGAAGATCGCCAGCGAGCGCAACGAGGCGAATAGGCGATCCTCGCCCAGAAACCGCCGAAGGAGCAGCCAGGCGATCAATGCTTCGCCAATATTGGCGATTGCGAACAGGGGGGAGAGCGCGCTGTAGGGCGATACGCTGACGCTGGCGGCGATCGTCGCGCCGAAGCAGGCCATCAGGTGCAGCGGACGCTCGACCGCCGGACGAGTCAGCATCGCGGCGATCAGCGGCGCGTTGGCGATCCATAGCAGTGCGACATTGCCGCTGAGGCGCGTGAATTCGATCGCCGCCGCCGCCAGCGCGAAGTAGGCGATCGCCACGCCGAGAACTACCCCGACTCCGATATTTTTCAGCGACTTGCCGTCCATCGCCCAAGATTAGGGCGAGACCGTTAACGGCGCGTTTCCCCTAGTCTGATTCAGGCACTTATCTGCATTCTCTGTCGAACCGCTTCCGGGATTGCCGCTGAGCGTCCCGCTGCCAGATCAACATTGACGTGCACCAGTTCGATCACCGTGTGCAGCGCGCCGGTTTCGGCGTGGCACAGCTCCACAATACTGGTGACGCTGGAGGTGCCGATGCGATCGGTGCGCGCCCAGGCGTCGAACTCGTCATCGTAGCGGAAGGGAAGTTTGTAATCGACGGTCGCGCGGGCGACGTGGAATTCCATGCTACGCCATTCGGGCAGATCGGCCAGCCGCAGCCAGCGCCAATATTCGCTAAGCGCGACATCGGCATATTCGAGATAGCGCGAATTGAAGACGACCTTTTGCCCGTCGATTTCGGCATAGCGAACGCGCAGACGGGTGGAGAAATCGAAGCCGGGGCGAGTCATACACTTGCCGTGGCGGAACCCGTTCGATGGTGCAACGTCGTCTTGCGATCATCCGCGCGCAAAAAAACCTGCTGGACTTGGATCGTGTCCGAAACTATCCGGCCGTCGCCCACCGAATCCAACGGGTTACGGCAGGTATCTCAAGCCAATCCGGCCATCCAAGGGGGACAAGATGAAGAAGCTTCTGGCCGCTGTTGCGGTCCTTTCGTGCGTGCCCGGTATCGCTGTTGCGCAGGACGAGGCAGCACCGCCGAGTGATTTCGCCGGTCTGCGCGCCGAATTGCGCCTGGGCTATGAAACCCCGACCGTCAGCGGCGACGGCGATGTGTACAAGATCGGCAGCGCGGTCTCTTATGGCGGCGAGATCGGCTATGATCTCGCAGTCAGCGACAAGGTTACGTTCGGCCCCTATATCAATTACGAATTCTCGGGCGTCGAGCTGTGCGACGGCGGCGATTGCCTCGAGATCGAGAGCAACCTGAGCGCTGGTGGCCGCGTTGGCGTCGCGCTGAGCCCCACGGCCGCGCTGTACGGCAAAGTCGGCTATGCCAGCCTCAAGCTCAAGGCGGCGAGCGGCGGCTTCACCGGCACCGACAACAAGGGCGGCGTTTACGGCGCGCTGGGTGCCGAATTCGCGGTGTCGAGCAACGTCTATGTCAACGTCGAAGCGGCCTATGCCGATTATGGCGATTTCTATGGCACCGGCTTCAACCTGCAGCGTCGCCATGTCGCGGCCGGGGTTGGCTTCCGCTTCTGAACGGAATGCAAATCGGGGAAGGGGGCGTCTGCGGACGCCCCCTTTTCTATGTCAGGCCGATTTTGCGCCGGTGTTGACGCCCATCGATTGCAAATAGCGTTTCACATTGCGGGCGGCCTGTCGCAGCCGCTGTTCGTTCTCGACCATCGCAATGCGCACGAATCCTTCCCCATTTTCGCCATAGCCAACACCCGGGGCGACCGCGACCTTGGCGTGGCTGAGCAACTGCTTCGAGAACTCCAGACTGCCGAGATGCGCGAGCGCGGGGGGGAGCGGTGCCCAGGCAAACATCGACGCGGCGGGCGGCGGGATATCCCAGCCAGATCGACCAAAGCTCTCGACCAGCACATCGCGGCGCTTGTGATAAAGCTGGCGATTGCGCTCGACGATCTCTTGCGGGCCATTCAATGCGGCGCAGGCGGCCGCCTGAATCGGGGTAAATGCACCGTAATCGAGATAGGATTTCACCCGCGACATCGCCGCGATCAGCGTCTTGTTGCCGACCGCAAAGCCCATCCGCCAGCCCGCCATCGAATAGGTCTTGCTGAGTGAGGTGAACTCGATCGCAACGTCTTTGGCGCCCTTCACCTGAAGGATCGAGACGGTCGGCTTGCCGTCGAAATAGAGTTCGGAATAAGCGAGGTCGGAAATGATCCACACCTTGTTCTCCTTCGCCCATGCCACCAGCTGCTCGTAAAAGGCTAAATCGACAGTCTCCGCCGTCGGGTTCGACGGATAGTTGACGACCAGGATACTGGGGCGCGGGACGGTAAACGCCATCGCGCGCTCAAGGCTCTCGAAATAGCGCTCGTCCGGCGTGGTCGGGATCGCGCGGATCGTAGCCCCGGCGATGATGAAGCCGAAGGTGTGAATCGGGTAGGACGGGTTCGGCGCAAGCACGACGTCGCCGGGTGCGGTGATCGCGGTGGCAAGGCTGGCCAGCCCCTCCTTCGACCCCATCGTCACGACGACTTCGGTTTCCGGATCGACATCGACACCGAATCGACGGCCATAATAATTCGCCTGCGCGCGACGCAGGCCGGGAATCCCCTTGGACTGCGAATAACCGTGTGCGCTGGGTTTGCGCGCGACTTCGATCAGTTTTTCGATGACATGGTCGGGCGGCGGCAGATCGGGATTGCCCATGCCGAGATCGATAATGTCCTCTCCACCCGCGCGCGCCGCGGCCCGCATCGCATTCACTTCGGCGATGACATAGGGCGGAAGGCGCTTCATGCGATAGAATTCTTCGGACATCTTCTTGCTCGATGAGCTCCTCTGTGGTCGCGCGGGATGCGCGGGCTCGTTATACAGGGGTCAGGCGACCAAGCCAGAGGAGAGGCACGTGGCGGCGGACAAGAAAAACAAGGCAGCGCCGAAGGCTGCACCAAAGCCGCGTAAACCGGCGACTGCGCGTAAGCCTAAGGTCGAAGCGAAGGCCGCGCCCGAGGTCGAAACCCCAAAGGCTGAAGCCGCCGCTCCGGGGCTGGAGGAATTGCAGCACTGGACCTGGGTGATGGGCCGCGCGCAGCAGATGATAATGGAGCAGGGGCTCGACCTGAAAGTAACAACGCCGCCAATGCCGCCAATGCCGCCAATGCCGCAAATGCCATCCATGCCGACCAGCCTGCCGGTCGATCCCGCCGCGATGATCCGCGCCGGGGCGGATTTCTGGGCTGATTCGATGAATTTGTGGCAGCGTTTCTTGGACCCAGCCAAGGCGGCACCGTTCGAGGAAACGCCCGAGCAGGCGCGCGACAAGCGCTTCAAGGCACCGCAATGGCGCGAACAGCCGCTGTTCGACTTCATACGCCAGAGCTATCTGACAATCGCCGACCATATGCTTAAGGGCGTGGAGGCGATTGACGGGATGCCGCCGAAGCAAAAGGAACAGCTGCGCTTCAAGACGCAGGGGTTCATCGACGCGATGAGCCCGTCCAATTTCGCCATGACCAATCCGCTGGTGCTGGAAAAGACGATTGCGACCAAGGGCGAGAACCTGCTCAAAGGTCTGCAGCATATGCTGAGCGATCTGGGCAAGGGCCAGATGACGCAGGGCGCAGAGGGCGCGTTCGAGCTTGGGCGGAACCTTGCCATGACACCGGGTAAGGTCGTCAAGCGCACGCCTTTATACGAACTGATCCAGTATTCGCCCGCGACCGAGAGCGTGTTCAAGACGCCGCTGATCATCTTTCCGCCATGGATCAACCGCTTCTACATCCTCGATTTGACGCCGGAGAAGAGCTTCATCCGCTGGGCGGTGGAGCAGGGGCTGACGGTATTCGTGGTGTCGTGGAAGTCGGCGGACGCGACGATGGCCGATGTGGTGTGGGACGATTATGTTGAGCAAGGACAGATCGACGCGATCGATACCGTGCGCGAATTGCTGGACGTCGAGGCGGTGCATACGATCGGATACTGCGTGGCGGGGACGACGCTGGCGGCGACGCTGGCCGTGCTCGCGGCACGGGGTGAAGCGGCGAAGGTGAAGAGCGCGACGTTCTTTACCGCGCAGGTCGATTTCAGCGAGGCGGGCGACCTCAACGTCTTTGTCGATGACGACCAGCTGGCGATGATCCAGTCGCTGACGACCGACGGGTTTCTCGACGGGCGCTATATGGCGGCGACGTTCAACCTGCTGCGCGGGCGCGACCTGATCTGGAATTACGTGACTAGCAATTACCTGCTCGGCGAAGACTATATGCCGTTTGACTTGCTCCACTGGAATTCGGACGTGACCAACCTGCCGGCGAAATGGCATGCGAGTTATCTCACCGACTTGTACCGCGACAACCGGCTGGTTCAGGCGGGGGCACTGAGTATCGGCGGAACGCCCGTCGATCTGACCAAGGTGGCGACGCCGTCCTACGTCCAGGCAGGGCGCGAGGATCATATCGCCCCGCCCAAAAGCGTGTGGAAGATCACCGAACAATTTACCGGGCCGTTGCGGTTCGTGCTCGCCGGATCGGGGCATATTGCAGGGGTGGTGAACCCGCCGTCGGCAGGGAAGTATCAGTATTGGACCAATGAGGCGGGTGCAGCATCGCTCGACGATTTTGTTGCGGGCGCAAGCGAGACCAAAGGCAGCTGGTGGCCCGACTGGTCCGACTGGCTGGAGGCATTGGACGATGTCCGAGTCAAGGCTATTGGAACGCGGAAACCAAAGGAAAATCAAGAGCTTGGTGATGCACCGGGAAGCTACGTAGCGACCCG
Source organism: Sphingomonas sp. LT1P40 (assembly GCF_036663835.1). Classification (NCBI taxonomy): domain Bacteria; kingdom Pseudomonadati; phylum Pseudomonadota; class Alphaproteobacteria; order Sphingomonadales; family Sphingomonadaceae; genus Alteristakelama; species Alteristakelama amylovorans. The sequence goes on along the minus strand of NZ_JAXOJT010000001.1, from coordinate 1,932,725 downwards.
ATAAAAGCATTTTTGTTGCACTGCACAAAAACCCCTTGAAAGCCCGTTATTGGTGCAGTATATGCTGCATTGCAACAACGCTTTTCGAGGACTGTGACATGGTCACCAAGGCATCAAAAGCCGGCGGCAAGAAGCCGTTCAAGAAGACCGTCGCACCGGCGAAGCCAACCGCTTCGCCAGTCGCGGAGAAGAAGGCTGTGGTGGAACCCAAAGTGGTTGCGGCTCCGGTCGTGGCAAAGGCCATCGAGCCGGTTGCCAAAGCAGTGACGGCGACGGTCGAGGCCGCGCCGAAGACCGCCATCGTGCCTGAAATCGCACCGAAAGCTGCGATCGAAGCCGTTGAAGAAACCGCCTCCAAAGAAATCGTCAATGTCGTGGCGGAAACCGCAGCCGAGGCGGTCGAGCAGGTTGCTCAACCCGTCGAAAACCTCATCAAGGATGCCGCTCCTGAACTGGCGGCTGTCGCAAACAAGGGAACTGATATCATGGAAGCAACGATCGAAAAGACCCAGGCCGTTTTCGCCGACCTGAACGACCGCGCCAAGGTGCAGGTCGAGAAGAATACCAAGCTCGTCGCCGAAGCGACCGAGTTCGCCAAGGGCAATGTCGAAGCACTGGTCGAGAGCGGCAAGATCGCTGCCAAGGGTCTTGAGACCATCGGTCAGGACGCCGCCGAGTATAGCCGCAAGTCGTTCGAGAGCGCGACCGCCGCGCTGAAGAGCATGTCGGCCGTCAAGTCGCCAGCCGACTTCTTCAAGCTGCAGAGCGATTTCGTTCGCAGCTCGATGGACGCGCTGGTTGCCGAGAGCACGAAGAACACCGAAGCGTTCATGAAGCTGGCCGGCGATGCCGCACAGCCCGTATCGAGCCGCTTCGCGGTTGCAGTCGAGAAGGTGAAGGCAGCAGCCTGAACCTTTCCGCGCTAACGGAACAAGAAGGGGCGGTTGCTGCGGCAGCCGCCCTTTTTGTTTGGTTAGCGCACTTGCCCTTGAACGGGCGCTGACATATTTTTGCAGCCTAGATGACCATGAACCTTCAGCAGATCCGGATGGCCGAGGACGGCGACCGCGACGAGGATGGCGGCAACGTCACCGGCGTCGCCACGCGCACTCGCGCCAAGACCAAGAAGCCGACGCCGTATCGCGTATTGATGATGAATGACGATTACACGCCGATGGAGTTCGTCGTGCTGGTGCTCCAGCGCTTCTTCAAGATGGACATGGAAGAGGCGACGCGGGTGATGCTGGCGGTGCACCAGCGCGGCGTGGGCGTGTGCGGCGTTTTCAGTTACGAGGTGGCGGAAACCAAGGTGGCGCAGGTGATGGATTTCGCGCGCGAGAATCAGCACCCGCTGCAATGCACGCTGGAAAAGGCTTAAGCGCGGTCACCGGCGGGTGGGTGTGGCCTTGAACATTCCCTGGCTCGACTATCCCGACGCGTTTACGTCCGCCGAGTGCGACGCGATGCTGTCGTTGGCCGAAAAGGATGCGCTGACGCCTGCCACGGTGTGGAGCGGAACGTGCGACCATGTCGATCCGGCGATACGACTGGCCGAACGCTGCCACTGGCCGCGCGCTGGCCATGACTGGATCCACGACCGGCTCGACGCGCTGTTTTCGCATGCGGCGGCGCGGCTGGATACGACCGTCGATCCGGTTTTCGAGGACATTCAGTTCCTTCGTTATGGCGTCGGCGCGCATTTCCAGCAGTGGCATTCGGATGCCGGCACCGACCGGCATGAGGCGCGGCGGATATCGGCGTCGGTCGAACTGTCTGACGCTGCGGACTATCGTGGCGGCGCGCTCGAAATTGCGCCGATCATGGGTGTTCCGCGCACCCTGCCGCGCGGTGGCGCGCGATTATTTCCATCGCGGATGATCCATCGGGTGACGCCGGTGACCAGCGGGGTTCGGCATGCGCTGGTCGCGTGGACCGGACTGCGCGGCGGCTAAGCCTATCGCGCTGCGGGCAACCAGCTCAGGTCAAGCCCTTCATAGCGGTTCACGTAATTCGCGGCGCGGGCGAGGGCGCGGTCGTCAAGCAGCGTGACGCGGCCCGACTCGCGGGCAATCATGCCCTCTTCCTCAAGCTGGCGGAGCATGCGGTTGACATGGACCGAGGTCAGGCCGGTGGCGTCGCCGATCTCCTCCTGAGTCAAGCCCAGCGCAAATGCCTTGTCGATCGACTTGTCGGTCGAACGGAGCCGGTTGCGCAGATCGAGCAGGAGGGCCGCGACGCGCGTCTTGGCCGAGGTGCGGCCGAGCGCGGCGAGACGGTCGGTCAGCGCGACGCGTTCGATCTGGCTGAACACGAGGATCAGGGCGGAGAGCCGGGGATGGGCGGTGATAAGCTCGCCAAACGCCGAATGATCGAACGGGCAGACCACGCAATCCGACAGTGCGCAAAGCGTTTCGGGCGATTCGCGGTAAACCATGCTGGAAATGCCGAGCATATCGCCGGGAAACAGGAAGCGCAGAATCTGTCGGCTGCCGTCGTCCAGCAGCACATAGCTCATCATCAGCCCCTTGCGCAGGACGAACAACTCGTCGCCCGCTTCATTCTCCCGCAACAGGATCGCGCCGCGCCGGATGTGGCGCTGACGATCCTCAAGCCGTTGAAGCGCAGCCGTTTCCGCTGGCGTAAGCGCTACAAGCTCGCCGAGAACCTCCGCGAAACAACTCCCTGACACGCTGTACCTTCCCCCTGATGGTTGATGCAAAGCAGTCCAATGGAATCAGTGCATTAAAGTCGATCAAGCCGCCAATCAGTCTGCCGCGCTTGCGTGTGGATTGCGAGGCGGTAGAAGCCCGTAAATGGACCGTATTCTCATTCGTGGCGGCAACCGCCTTTCCGGCAAGATCGCAATCTCGGGCGCCAAGAACGCCGCGTTGACGCTGATGCCGTGTGCATTGCTGACCGACGAGCCGCTGACGCTGCGCAATCTGCCGCGGCTGGCCGATGCCGACGGGTTTGGCCACCTGCTTAACGAACTTGGCGCTTCGACCGCGATCGAGGGCACGCGCCCGAATGATTTCGGGCGGGTGCTGACGGTGCGCGCATCGCGCCTCACCTCGACCGTGGCCCCTTATGACATCGTGCGCAAGATGCGGGCGTCGATCCTGGTGCTGGGGCCGTTGCTGGCACGGGCGGGGGAGGCGACGGTTTCGCTGCCCGGCGGCTGCGCCATCGGCAATCGACCGATCGACCTGCATCTGAAGGCACTGGAGGCACTGGGCGCGGAGATCGAGCTGGCGGCGGGCTATGTAAAGGCAACGGCACCCGGCGGACGGCTGGCGGGCGGACGCTATCGCTTCCCGGTCGTGTCGGTCGGCGCAACCGAAAACGCGCTGATGGCGGCGGCGACAGCCAAGGGAACGAGCGTGCTGGAGAATGCGGCGCGTGAGCCGGAGATCGTTGATCTGTGCAATTTGCTGGTGGCGATGGGCGCGTCGATCGACGGGATCGGCAGCGAGACGCTGACGATCGAAGGGCGCGACCGCCTCCACGGCACGACGCACAAGGTGATGCCGGATCGCATCGAGGCGGGCAGCTATGCCTGTGCCGCGGCGATCACTGGGGGCGATGTCGAGCTGGTCGGGGCCAACGCCGACGATATGCGGGCAACGCTGGACGCGCTGGTCGAGGCGGGCGTGACGGTCGAGGAGGAGAAGACCGGGGTGCGGGTTGCCGCCAATGGGCCGCTGAAGCCGCTGACGTTGTCGACCGCGCCCTATCCGGGCTTTGCCACCGACATGCAGGCGCAGTTCATGGCGATGCTGTGCAAGGCGGACGGGGCGAGCGTGCTGACCGAGACGATTTTCGAGAATCGCTACATGCATGTGCCGGAACTGGCGCGGATGGGGGCGGATATCCACGTTTCTGGGCGGTCGGCAGTGGTGCGGGGATCGGTCGATCTGGTCGGCGCACCGGTAATGGCGACCGATTTGCGGGCCTCGATGAGCTTGATCCTGGCCGGGCTGGTGGCGGAGGGCGAGACGCAGGTCAGCCGGATTTATCACCTCGATCGCGGGTATGAGCGGCTGGAAGAGAAATTGCAGGGCGTCGGTGCGGATATCGAGCGGGTCGGGGACGGCTAGGGGCTGTCACATAGGCCTGTTATCCGTCGCGCCAGACGAATCGCAGGAAGCATTTCAATGAAGCGGATTGGATTGACGGTGCTCGCGGCGCTGGCGCTGGCAGGCTGTGCCCAGCAGCGGGTTGATGGTCCGCCCGCGCCGCTGACGGTCAAGATCATTGCGTTCAATGATTTTCATGGTGCGCTGGAAACGCCGGGGCGGCCAATCGACGTGCAGATTGCCGATGGGTCTGTGGTGAAGGTGCCGGCGGGTGGTGCGGCCTATTTTGCAACAGCGGTGAAGTCGCTGAAGGCGAAGGCGGCGCACAGCGTCGTCGTCGCGGCGGGTGATTTGACCAGTGCCAGTCCGCTTATGTCGTCGGTGTTTCTGGATGAGCCGACGGTCAAGGCGCTGAGCATGACCGGGCTGGAGATCAACGCGGCGGGGAACCATGAATTCGATCGGGGAACCGAAGAATTGCTACGGTTGCAGAATGGCGGCTGCGCCAAGTTGACTCAGGTCAAGCCATGCCAGCTCGAGCCGTTCAAGGGGGCGGCCTATGCCTATCTGGCGGGCAACACGGTTCGGGCCGATGGCAGCAGTCTGTTGCCGGGAACGACGTTGCGGACCTTCGGCAGCGGCAAGGCGGCGGTGAAGATCGGCTTTATCGGGATTACGACCAAGCTGACCGGCAATTATGTCAGCCCGGACGGGATCAAGGGCTTTACCTTTGCCGATGAGGCAGAGACCGCGAACCGGCTGGCGAAATCGTTGAAGGCGCAGGGTGCGGATGCGATCGTGATGCTGGTGCATGAGGGCGGCTACCCGGCGCGCACTGACCAGCCGGGCAAGTGCGAGGGACTGTCGGGGCCGATCGTGGATATCGTCCAGAAGCTTGATCCGGCGATTGATCTGGTTGTGTCGGGGCACAGCCACCGGGCCTATATCTGCGACTATGGCGCGAGCGATCCGGCCAGGCCTGTGCTGCTGACCAGCGCGGGTAATAACGGGTCGATGCTGACCGATATCGACCTGACCTTTGACCCCGCCACCAGGCGGGTGACGGCGAAGCGGGCGGTACAGGTGATCGTGCAGGGCGACGGCGCGACCAGCGCGGCGGGGCCGGTCAAGCCGGTCGCCGCATTCCCGACCTTTGCCGCCGATCCGGCGGTGGCGGCGCATGTCGCTCGCTATGCCAAGGCCGCCGAACCGCTGGCCAAACGGGTGGTGGGCAAGGCTTCGGCGGCGTTCGTCTGGGACAAGGACGTGACCAGGGAAACGACGATCGGGCTGCTTGTGGCCGATTCTCAGCTAGCGGCGACACGGTCGAACGGGGCGCAGATGGCGCTGATGAACCCGGGCGGCGTGCGCACGGGGATCGAACCTGCCGCCGATGGCAGCGTAACGTTCGGCGACCTGTATGTGGTGCAGCCGTTCGGCAACAATGTGCAGGTGGTCGAGCTGACCGGTGCGCAGATTCGGGCGGTGCTGGAACAGCAATTCGCACGCGAGCCAAGCGCGATGATCCTGTTTCCGGCGGGTCTGACCTATAGCTATGACCGGTCGAAACCGGCGGGGCAGCGGATCATCGCGCCGCTGGTGGACGGTAAGCCGCTGAATGCAGCGACGGTCTATCGCGTGACGGTGAACAGTTTCCTGACCAGCGGCGGCGACGGCTTCACCGTGTTCAAGGACGGCAAGATCGTGGCGGGCGGCATGCTCGATCTCGATGCGCTGGAAGCGTGGTTCGCGCGGGGTGAAGTGGTGCGTCCGGCGACGCTGGGGCGGGTGAAAAATCTCACGCCACAATAGCTGGAACGCGCCTGCCTGGTTTGACGAAGTTGTCGTCTCTTGGAGGGAGGCGATTGACACATTGCACGGTTTTCACATGCGACCGTCAACCGCCGACAATTTGCGTTTCGATGTCAAAGAGCGGGCCGTTTGGCGCACTCTGATTCGAGCAAATCGGTTCCAACATTACAAGGGCTACAGACCGTCAGGCCCGAACATCCTTCGCAATCGCGTCGAGCAGGCCGTTGACGAAGCCCTTTTCGCGCTTGTCGTAGAATGCGTCGGTGACGTCGAGATATTCGCTGATCGCAGCACCCGTCGGCACGTCCTTCCGCGCGAGTAGTTCATAGGTGCCGGCGCGCAGGATCTGGCGCATCGGGCGGTCGATGCGTTCCAGCGTCCAGCCGGTGAGCTTGGCGGTAATCAGCGCGTCGATCTCTCCGCGGCGGGCATCGACGCCCTTGACGATATCGTCGAAGAAATCGGCGTCGGCATCGGCATATTCAACACCCTCGATCGTTGCGCCCAGCCGGTGCTGGTGAAACTCGATCAACAGGCGGTCGAGGGGCATGCCCTCCATCTCTTGCTGATAAAGCGCCTGCACGGCGGCGAGGCGCGCGGCGGCGCGGGCTTTGGAGCGGGTTTTGGCAGTGTTGCTGGGCATGTTTATCTCTTTGGCAATTCAGATGGCGAGACGGTGCGAGTGTTCGGAACGGACCTTAAACACCCGTCCAGAAATCTGCGTCTGGATTCTCGACAGCCGCCCGACTCTCTTCGCTGGCGTTTTCCCAATTGATGATGTGGCGCGCCTCAAATTCGATCCATGCACCATGAGCAAGCCGTAAATCATCAGGCTTGCTTGCTGGTTCGTTTGCTAGGCGACCGATATATCGACCGTTGTCGTTGGAATGCACGATGAGCCACATCCGCTCAACTGCCTCACCATTCTCATGCTGGGCGCTTGGAAACCTAAAGATCGCCTTGGCATACTCGCCAGGCTCTAGCCGGACACGGGTTTCTCTTGGTGCGATCAGGAAGGTCTTGGGATAAAGTGCCGCCAGTTCCTCACCGTCATCAAGAGACCAATTTACCGCTTCCATCACGAACTTCCTAGGCGCAGCGCCACCGACCGGGCATGGGCGGGCAGGCCTTCGGCTTCGGCCAAGGCGACGGCGGCGGGGCCGATGGCGGCGAGACCGGCGGCGTCGAGGGCGAGGAAGCTGGTGCGCTTCATGAAATCGAGGACGGACAGCCCGCTGGCGAAACGCGCGCGGCGCCCGGTGGGGAGGACGTGGTTGGGCCCGGCGACGTAGTCGCCGATCGCCTCGGGCGTCATGCGGCCGAGGAACACGGAGCCAGCGTGGCGAACGCGGGCGAACAGCGCGTCGGGATCGTCGCAGGCGAGTTCGAGATGTTCGGGAGCGAGGCGGTTGACCAGCGGGATCGCTTCGTCGAGCGAGGCGGTGATGATGATCGCGCCGTTGGCGTCCCATGCTTCGCGGGCAACCGCCTTGGTCGAGAGCGTGCCGATCTGGCGATCCACGGCTTCGGCGACTTTGCCGGCGAAGATTGCGTCGTCGGTGAGCAGGATCGACTGGCTGGTGGGGTCGTGTTCGGACTGGCTGAGCAAGTCGGCGGCGATCCATTCGGGATCGTTCTTGCCGTCCGCGACGACGACGATTTCGGACGGGCCGGCGACCATGTCGATGCCGACGACGCCGTAAAGCTGGCGCTTGGCCTCTGCCACCCAGGCGTTGCCGGGCCCGGTAATGACATCGACAGCGGCGATGCGTCCGGTGCCGTAGGCGAGTGCGGCAATGGCCTGCGCGCCGCCGACGCGCCAGATTTCATCGACGCCCGCGATTTCGGCGGCTGCAAGGACGAGCGGGTTGATCTCACCGTTGGGCGTCGGCGTGACCATGACGAGGCGGTCTACGCCCGCGACCTTTGCGGGAATCGCGTTCATCAGCACGGAGGATGGGTAGGCGGCGCGGCCGCCGGGCACGTAGACGCCCGCCGCATCGACCGCGGTCCAGCGTGCGCCGGTTCGAACACCGGCATCGTCGATGCTGTCGCTGTCGGCGGGGCGCTGCTTCTCATGATACGCGGTGATGCGGTCGGCTGCGAGTTGCAGCGCGGCGCGGAGATTTGGGTCGAGCGCGTCGAGTGCGGCGGTGCAGTCGGCCTTTTCGATGCGCCAGCCGGAGTCGTTCAGGTCGTGCTTGTCGAATTTCTTGGTGAAGGCGTTGAGCGCGGCGTCGCCCTCGTCGCGGACCGAGGCGACGATGGTGCGGACGTCGCGGGCGACATCGGCATCGGCCTCGCGGCGGGCATCGACCAGCTCGCGAAAGGCTTGCGCGAAGCCGGGTTCGGAGGTGGAGAGCTTGATCACGCTTTCGCTTCCACGGCGCGGCGGAAGGCATCGACCAGCGGCACGACTTCAGCCCGCGTTTTGAACGCGGCGCGGTTGGCGATCAGGCGGCTGGTGACTTGCGCGATCACCTCGACCTCGACCAGCCCGTTTTCCTTGAGCGTGCGGCCCGAAGAAACGAGATCGACGATGCGCGGAGCCAGGCCGAGCAGGGGGGCGAGCTCCATTGCGCCGTTCAGCTTGACGCATTCGGCCTGGACACCGCGTGCCTCGAAATGGCGGCGGGTGAGGCCGGGATATTTGGTGGCGACGCGAACGTGGCTCCAGCCGCGCGGATCGTCGGTCGCGGCGAGTTCGGCGGGTTCGGCCACCGACAGGCGGCACGCGCCGATACCGAGATCCACGGGCGCGTAGAGTTCGGAATAGGCGAATTCATCGAGCACGTCGGAGCCAACGATGCCGAGTTGCGCCGCGCCGTGGGCGACGAAGGTGGCGACGTCGAACGCGCGCACGCGGATCAAGTCGATGTCGGGGCGGTTGGTCCTGAAGCGCAGCGCGCGGCTGTCCGGGTCGATGAACGCAGTTTCGGGCATGATTCCCGCATGCGCGAGCAGGGGCAAGGCCTCTTCGAGGATGCGCCCCTTTGGCACGGCGAGGATGATTGGGTCGCTCATAGGTTGCGCGCCTTTACTTGGGGGGTGGCGCTGGCGCAACAAGGGTGAGGAGGTGGCGCATGAAGGACTGGACGACTTCGCAGGACGTGCGCGCGGCGTTTGCCAATCAGGTGAGCTATTGCCGGGCCAATGGGGCGACCATCACGGCGGATGTGGTGGCGGCGGTGCTGGCGAACCTCGACGGGCCGGGCGTGTTCCTGAAGGCGGTGCGCGAATGGCCGGGCAAGCCGATGGCCGACGCGCTACCGCTGCGTGTCACGGGCGGGTTGCATGCGTTGCATCTTTCGGGGGCGGAACCGGCGCTTGCACCGCTTTATGCGGGTGAGAAGGTGGATGCGGAGGCGTTGATTGCCGGAGCGATTGCGCGGCACGATGCCGCACTGCTGCCGTGGCTGGACGGGCCGCCGCAGACGAACGAGGCGGGGCGGTCGGCGAATTACGCGGCGGCGTTGCTGTGGTTGATCGCGCAGGGGCTGCCGGGGCGGTTCGAGGCAATCGAGATCGGATCGAGCGCGGGCATCAATTTGATGATGGACCGCTATCGGTACGAACTGGGCGGGGTTGAGGTCGGGCCGGAGGACGCGGTGATGACGATTGCGCCGGAATGGCGCGGTTCGCCGCCGCCCGCTGGTGCGCCGGTTTTTGAGTCGTTGCGGGGGTGCGATGTTGCGCCGGTCGATTTGACCGATCCGGCGGCGTTGCTGCGGTTGAAGGCTTATGTGTGGCCGGAGCATGGGGTGCGCTTTGCGCGACTGGAGGCTGCGGCGGCGGCGGCGCGGGTGCGTGCGCCCGATCTGGTGGAGGCGGATGCCGCCGATTTCGTCGAGGCGGCACTGGCCGCGCCGCAGGTTGCGGGGACGACCCGCGTGCTGATGCACTCGATCGTGTGGCAATATGTCGGGGGTGCTGGGCAGGCGCGGATCATGGCGGCGATGGAGGCTGCGGGCGCGCGGGCGATGGCGGAGCGGCCCTTGGCGTGGATTGCGCTGGAGGCCAATCGTGAGACGTTTCAGCATGAACTGGTCGTCCGGTTTTGGCCGGGGGATGGCGCGCCGCACTTGCTGGCGCGGGCGCATGCGCATGGGGCGTGGGTGGAGTGGCTGGTATGAACACGACCAATTATCGCGATACGCTGATCACGGTGTCGCCGGACTCTCCGGTAAGCGTGGGCACGGTGCCGGAGAAACCGCACAGCGTGGCGGGGGCGCAATATGCGCTGTTGCTGGACAAGCCCTATGCGATGACGAGCGACGATTTGTTGCACGCGGCGCATGTCGCGCGGGGCGGAGACAAGAGCCGGGTCGAGTTTTTTGCGAAGCCGCAGGCGTGTTTGCGGGCGTCACCGCTGGTGAAGCAGTTCGGCTGGGGCCTGCATCAGGATGGCGAGGCGCGGGTCGCGCTGGTTGCCGTCGAGAGCGTGGATTATGCGCGGTTGGTAGCGGACACGGCTGTGGTGAAGAAGCCGGGGATGCGGCGGAGCCGTTAGGGCAGCCAGTCGTGGATCGCGGTGGTCACCGCCTCGGGCTTTTCCCACGGGACGAAATGGCCCGCGTCGATTTTGACGATCTTCAGGTCGGGGACCAGCGCGTTGAGCCCTTCCAGCTGGACGGGGAGCAACGCGGTGTCGCCGGTGCCCCAGATGACCAGCACCGGCATGCGCAGCGGCGGGAAGGGAGCGTCGAGAAAAGCGGGGCGGTCGGGGGTCTCGTCCATCGCGGGGACGACGATGGCGCTGGCGCGATACCAGTTGAGCATGGCGGTCATCGCGCCGGGCTGGCTCCATTCATCGAGATAGGCGTCGCGTTCGGGGGCGAGCAACGCGGGGTCGGCATGTTTGGCGAAACTGGTGTCGAAGAAATTGCCGAGGCCCATTGCGGCGACGTGCTTCTCGATGTCCGGGTTGCGGAAGGCGCGGATATACTGGCTGGCGGCGCGCTGGGGCAGATCGTCGTAGAGCGACTTCTGAAAGACGAACGGGTGCGGCGCGTTGACGATGATGAGCCGCTCGATCCGGTCGGGATGCTGGAGCGCGGCCATCCACGCGATCGCGCCGCCCCAGTCATGGCCGACCAAGGTGAAGCGGTCCTTGCCGAAATGGCTGGCGAGCGCGAGCAGATCCGCGACGGTCTTGTCGGGGGTGTAGTTTTCGACGCCTTCCGGCTTGGACGAGCGGGCGAAACCGCGCTGATCGGGGGCGATGACGAAATGGGTTTTGGCAAGTTCGGGAATCTGGTGCCGCCAGGTGCGGTGCGACTCCGGGAAGCCGTGGAGGAGAATGATCGCGGGCGCGGCGGGATCGCCAGCGGTGGCGACGTCCAGTTCGACGCCGGTGGGGAGCGGGATGCGTTGCAGGGTCATGGATAGCTCACCGTTTTCGGGACTTCGGGAATCGGAATCCATTCCTTGTCGTCGCCGGGGACTTTGGGGAACAGACCCGCTTTCCAGTCTTCCTTCGCTTGATTGATACGGTCGCGGTCGGAGGAAACGAAGTTCCACCAGACATGGCGCGGGGTGGTGAAGGCTTCGCCGCCGCACAGCATGACCTGTCCGCCGCTGCGGGAGCGGAGCGTGGCGGCGGTGCCGGGTTTGAGAACGTAGAGGGTTTGCGGTTCGAGGGTCATGCCGTCGAGCATCGCCTCGCCGGATGCGACATACAGTGCGCGTTCGTCTGCTTCGGCGTCGATCGGCACGCTGCCATCGGCATCCAGGATGATGTCGGCGTAGATCGTCCCGGCATAGGTGGTGGTCGGCGCAGTCGCGCCCCACAGGCTGCCCATGATGATGCGGGCCTTTGCCTTGCCATATTCGACGGTGGGCAGGTCGGCGGCGGCGACATGCTCGAACGCCGGGTCCATTTCCTCGAACCGCTCGGGGAGCGCGAGCCAGGTCTGGATGCCGGACAGATCGGGGCCGGCGTCGCGTTCGGACTGGGGCGAGCGTTCGCTGTGGGTGATGCCGTTGCCGGCGGTCATCAGGTTCACCGCGCCGGGTTCGATCGTGGCGAAGGTGCCGAGCGAATCGCGATGGTCGATCGCGCCCGCGAACAGATAGGTGACCGTGGCGAGGTTGATGTGCGGGTGGGGGCGCACGTCGATGCCGGTGCCGACGTCCAGATGCGCCGGCCCCATCTGATCGAAGAAGATAAACGGGCCGACCATCGTGCGCGGACGCGAGGGCAAGGTGCGATGGACCTTGAACCCGCCGAGATCGTGGGTGACGGGCTGAATCGTGTGGATGAACAGGTCGTCGGTCATGCTTCCCCCGGAGCGGTGGCGCGGATTGCCATGGCGTGGATACGCTCGATCATCAGGTCGCCGAGCGCGCGGTTGACGAGGCGTTGGCGGTCGAGGCGGGACTTGCCCGCGAACGCCGCGCTTTCGATGACGACGGTGAAGTGCGATTCGCCGCTGCCGTCGTCGCCGCTATGGCCGCGATGTTTGGCGCTGTCGTTGATGACCTCCAGCCGCGACGGGCTGAGCTGGTCGGTTAGGCGGGCGGTGATTTCAGCGGCCGTCGGGCCAGTGGCAGGGTTTGTCATCGCACCTATATAGGCAGCTTTTTGCCCGGAGTTCGAGTGTCTCGTCAGCCGCCAAAGGACCGCCCTACTTCGCGCTTTCACGGTCGGGTCGAAGCGCCCGGACGGCTGTGCGCCGAGCCGGGATGCGCGGAGCCGGGCGAGTTTCGGGCGCCGCTGGTCGCCGGGGCGCGGCCGAGCGATGCGCCGGGCGAGTATCGCTGGCTGTGCCTCGATCATGTGCGGGCGTTCAATTCGGGCTATAATTATTTCACGGGCATGAGCGCGGAGGAAATCCATGACGCGCAAAAGCCGTTCGGCGGCTGGGCGAGCGAGACGCGGGCGTTCAACGGCAGCGGCGGTGCCGACCGGCCACCCAAATGGGCGGATTTCCACGATCCGCTGGATGCGATCAGCGCGCGCTGGCGAAACGCGATGCCGGCGGAGCGGAAGGATGGGAAGCCGCTGTCGGGCAAGGACCGCGAGGCGCTGAAGGCGCTGGCGCTGGACGTCGACGCGGACCGAATGACGCTGCGGCGGCGCTATTCGGAGCTGGTACGGAAGTACCATCCGGATCGCAATGGCGGCGACCGCAGCCATGAGGGTGCGTTGCAGGCGACGATTGCGGCATATCAGCAGCTGAAAGCATCGCCTGCTTTCGCGTAAGTCGCGCTAGTCTCCGCCGCCGCCGCAACCGCCGCAGCCACCACCGCCGCCGTCCCCATCACCGGATGAACTGTCGCCGCCGCCGCCACTGTCCCCGCTGGAGGCGCGCATCTTGTGGAAGGCATCGAGTTCGGAGCCGACCAGCACGCCGGTGCCGAACAGCGCGACCGCCATGCCCATCTCCTCGTGGAGCGGCGCGCGGCGGATGCGATCGGCGTCCGCCTGTGCTTCGGTCAGCGCGTCGGCACCGGCGACCGTCAGTTTCGGGATGCTGAGCGCGCGGATGAGCGCGAACACCGCGGTCACGATCAGCAGGATGGTCAGGAAGCCGACCGGACGTTCGCGCGCATCGCCGATCAGCCATTTGGTCACGCCGAACATCAGCAGCGTAAGATAGGGCAGCAGCGCCCAATAGCGCAGGCTGGCGCGCTGGCCGCGGTCGAGCATCAGGCCCATCGCCTGAAGCCGCTCGCCCAGCGTGTCGGCGGTGGGGCGCAGCGTTTGCTCGATGCGGGGCCAGTCGAGCGGCGGGCTGAGCGCGAGGACGCCGGTGTCGGCTGGTCGCGTGCCGCTGCGCGAGAGGATGTCGAACTTGTTCTTGCCGTGCATCGCCAGTGCGCCGCCGGCGAGCAGGCGGGCGACGATGCTGTCGGCAAGGCGTGTGCGCCCACCTGCGAGATAGGCGAGCTGATCGGGATCGCGGACGCGCTGGTCGCGGCCATCGGGGCGCAATCGGGCGGGAATGACGAAGCCGAGGATGACGACGATCACCAGCAGCGCGCCATAAAGCGTGAGAAACGGTCCGCCGGTCCAGTCAAAGGGGCCGAAGGGCATGTCAGCTTACTCCCAGAAAAAGCGCGAGTGCGATCAGTCCCGCAAACATCAGCAGGACCAGAGCGGCCTGCGGGCGGGACAGGATGATCGCATCGCGCGGATGCACCCGCCGTGCGCGGGGATCGTCCAGCAGTCGCCGTGCGGCCGCTGGCCAGATGTCGGAAGGGGGCGGTGCGCCGAACGCGGCTTCGTACCGGGCGAGCGTGTCGGCATATTGGCGGAAGAAGCGGTGCTGTTCCTCCGCGCCGCCCGCAGTGGGGCCGTGATGGAGCGGTGTGCCGAGCACTTCGGGACAGAAGCGCTCCCAATAATCGCGGGTGTAGGTGAGGTGGAGGTGCCACGCCTGATCGACGGCGTCGGAGGGCGTGATCTGGGTATCGCCGGTCACGGCGAGGAAGGCGAAACGGCGATATTCGTCGATCACCCGCGCCGCCATCGTGGCGCTCCAGCCATTCTCGCGCGCAAGGCGGGCGGTAAAGGAGAGCGCCGCTTCGGGGGGACCGATCTGGTAATGGCGGATGCGTTGCCAGACCGGGTGTCCGGCGGTGGTGGCGGGGACGGGGTCCGCATCGCGCATCTATTCTCCTACTACCACAATAGGAGATTCTGTCAAGATTTGGCGGTCAGCCTTAGGCCTTCAGTTTCTCCCGCCGCGCCAGTTCCTGCGGTGACGGTTCGTCCGACGCAAAGGAGCCGGTTTCGATCGCGCCAGCGGGTTCGTAGGTCGCCATCGACATGCCGGCGCTGCCGGTACGATGCTCGATCAGTCTCCATTTTCCGGCGGGGGTGCCGTCGCCGAACAGGCGCTTGCCCGTGCCCAGTACGACCGGTGCGATCATCAAGATCAGGCGATCGATCAGGCCGCGTTCGAGCAGTTGCGGGTAGAGCGTCGAGCTGCCCTGAATCACGATGTTCGGTCCGTCCCCGGCTTTGATCGCCGCCAGCGCATCGAGATCGGGCACGCATTCGCTGTTCTGCCAGTCGAGTGCCATGTCCGACCGGGTCATCACATATTTTCGGCACTGGTTGAACGGCTCGGCAATTTCCGGCGCGTCGGTGTTGAAGGGCCAGTGCGCGGCGAAGATGTCATAGGTCCGGCGGCCGAGCAGCAGATCGTAGGGCGGCTTCAACAAGCTGTCGATCTGGTTGCCCAGCGCTTCGTCGAACATCGTCGCCA
The DNA here is from genome assembly GCF_036663835.1 of Sphingomonas sp. LT1P40. Classification (NCBI taxonomy): domain Bacteria; kingdom Pseudomonadati; phylum Pseudomonadota; class Alphaproteobacteria; order Sphingomonadales; family Sphingomonadaceae; genus Alteristakelama; species Alteristakelama amylovorans. Next base: position 1,917,622 of record NZ_JAXOJT010000001.1, on the reverse strand, counting down.
GCCAGCCGCCATAGGGGAAGCTGCCAGTGGGATCTTCCTCCGGGCCGCCGGGTGCCTGAATCACGCCGTCTAGGCTGATAAAGGCGCCGCCGATGATGCGGCGGGTCATTTGGGCGCAACCAGCCCGAAGACTGCGCCGTGCGGATCGGTGGCGTGAAACACGCGCTCGCCGCCGGGGACTTCCATCGGATCGGTGAGCGGGGTGCCGCCGAGTTCGCTGACCGTCGCATGCGCCGCCTCGATATCGGGCACGCGGAAATAGAAGGTCCAGCCGACCGGGTGCTCGGGCTTTTCGCGCGGCATCATCGCGCCCCACACGGCATCCATTGCCTCGCCCGCGTCCTTGTTGCGCAAAAAGCTGTATTCGCCCCAGGGCATCTGAATGCCGCCGGCTTTTTCCCAGCCGAACAGCGTATTGTAGAGATCGAATGCCGCAGTCGCGTCGCTGGTCTGCAACTCGTTCCAGCTGACATGGCCAAGACCCATGCGCTGGAATGCCGTGCTGTCTTCGTCGCTGGCACCGCGCATGACATAGAAAGGAACGCCCTGCGGATCCGCGACCATCGCCATGCGACCGACGCCGGGGATATCGTGCGGCGGCATGTGAATCGCGCCGCCCGCTGCTTTGAGGTTTTCGACGGTCGCATCGACGTCATCGACGCCGACATAGCCGAGCCAGCCCGGCTTTGCGCCGCCCGCGAGCATATCGGCATTGAGCGTCAGCATGCCCCCGGCATTGCCGTCGGATGCCACGATCATGCGATATTCGACATCGCCGGGCGTCGCGGAGTCGGTGTCGATGTTCCAGCCGACGACCGTGTCGTAGAATGCTTTCGAGGCCGCAGCGTCGGGGGTCATCAGTTCGTACCAGATCCAGCTGCCATGGCGATTGGTCATGATGGGTCTCCGTTTTTTTCAACAGGTGATGCGATCGCAAATACCCTCTTCCATCGGGAGAGGGAGGGACCCGCTCGGTGGAGCCGAGTGGGGGGTGAGGGCGACCTGCCTTACCACCGTTCGCCCTCACCCTTCCACGCCGATGGCGCTCCCTCCCTCTCCCAAAGGGAGAGGGAATTGGGCTCAGCTCTTTGCGTCGAGGATCGGGGCGAAGCCGCCCCACATCATGCGCTTGCCGTCGAACGGGGGCTCGCCCTTGGGCTTCATCCGCTCGTCTTCCATCATCTTGGCCCAGCCGGCGTCGCGGGTCGCCTTGTCGGGCCATTCGACCCAGCTATAGACCACCGCCTCGTCGTCCTTCTTCAGCGTGGCGCGGTTATAGTCGGTGACCTTGCCGTCGGGCGTGTCTTCGCCCCACGCCTCGACCACGCGCAGCGCACCGAACTCCTCGAACAGCGCCGTCATGTCCTGCGCCATTTCGCGGTACGCTTCCTTGTTGCCCGCGGGCACGGGAAGCACATAGCCGTCGACATAGCCGGGGGTCGCGGGCGCGCCGGTATCGACGATCGATTCGAACCCGGCAAAGATCATGCGGCTGCCGTCGAACGGCATGTCGCCCATCGATGCCGCGATGTCGGGGTCGTTCATCATCTTTTCGTTCGCGGCGTCGCGGGTCGCCTTGTCCGGATATTCGAGCCAGCTGAACAGCACGGTCTCATCATCCTTCAGATTCACCGATTTCTTCAGATCGTTGATCTTGCCGTCCGGCACGTCGTCGCCCCACGCTTCGACGAAGCGGGTCGCGCCCAGGCTGCGGAAAAGGTCCACCGCGCCCTCGGCGTGCTTTTGATATTCATCCTTGTTGGCGGTGGGGACGGGGGTCAGGAATCCTTCGACATAGGTCATGGTTTCTCTCCTCGTGATAAGATCAGGATACGCCTGCGGGCGCGGGTTTGAAATCGGCGAGTTGCGCGGCGAGTGCCGCCTTGAACGCGGGTCTTGCGATAGCTCGTTGCAGATACGCCATGAGCACCGGGCGATCCTCGATCAGGCCGCTGCCTTCGACCTGACGCAGCACCGTCGCCATGGCGATGTCGGCGATGCTGAACTGGCCGGCGAGCCAGTCGCGGCCCGCCATTGCGGCGGCGAGGCGATCGAAGCGCTTGCCCGCAAAGTCCATCAGGCTGGGGCGGCGCAGTTCGGCCCATTGCTCGCCCGCCGCGAAAATCTCGATGTTCGACAGCTCGAACATTAGCGGCTCGACGCTGTTATAGGCGGCGAACAGCCAGCTGATCGCAGTGGCGCGGGCCTGTGGCGCGCGCGGCAGCAGCCGTTCGTCCTTTTCGCCCAGATGGAGCAGGATCGCGCCGCTCTCGAACAGGTGCAACTGTTCGTCCACCATTGCGGGCACCTGTCCCCAAGGCTGTTCCTGAAAATAGCTGTCGGGACGCGGGGCGGCGGCGTTGAGCAGCCGCATTTCATAGGGCAGCCCGATTTCCTCGCACGCCCAGCGCGGGCGCAGGTCGCGGACGAACCCCTTGGCGAAATCGGGAACCCAGTCGAAGCCGGTGATCTCGACGGTCATGTTACGCCTCCTGTCCGGCCGCAGCGGCTTCGATCGCGGCGATATCGATCTTTTGCATCGTCATCATCGCCTCCATCGCACGCTTGGCGCTGGCGGGGTCGGGGTTGTCGTAAACCAGTTCCATCAGCCGGTTCGGCGTGACCTGCCAGTTGAAACCCCATTTGTCCTTGCACCAGCCGCACATGCTTTCCGCGCCGCCATTGCCGACGATCGCGTTCCAGATCCGGTCGGTTTCGGTCTGATCGTCGGTATGGATCATCAGGCTGACCGCCTCCGACTGCTGAAACATCGGGCCGCCGTTGAGCAGGACATAATCGAGTCCGCCGAGATGAAACATCACGACGATGACGGCACCGGCCTTTTGCGAAGGCGTGTCGGTCGGCGTGCGCTCAACCCGCGTGATCTTGCCATCGGGCAGCAGGCTTACGTAGAAATTCGCCTGTTCCTCGGCGGTGTGATTCGACCAGATGCAGGGGGTGATTTTGGGCATTCTCGCTCTCCTGATATCGTGGGCGTCAGGCCGGTTCGTGCGCGGCGCCGTCTGGAAAGGCAGCCATCGCCGCTTCCATGTCCATGTGCATCGGCTCGAACAGATGGCCGTCGAGATCCTCGAATGCGCGGCTGTACATAAAGCCCATGTCCTGTGGCGGGCGCACATCGGCCTTGCCGCCTGCCCTGGCCGCGGCATCGGTGATGGCATTCACCCCGGCGCGGTCGTCGAACGACAGGCAGATGAGTGCCGCGTTGGTCGTCGATGTGTCGGCGATGGTCTTGTGCGGGATGAAGGTCTGATAGAAATCATGGCCCAGAATCATCAGCGTGATGGTGTCCGACCAGTTCATCGCCGATGCGACCTCGTTGCTGAACTGCGGGTTCTTGGTGAAGCCCAACGCTTCATAGAAAGCGGTCGATTTCGCCACATCGGCGACGGGCAGGTTCACGAAAATCATCTTCGGCATGGGTCGGCTCCTTCGACGGGCGTTGCGCTGTTCCGCGAATCGCTTGCTTGAACTTGATGCCCGCATGAGTTATTTAAAGCAACCATGAAGTCAGGAAAAATAACCAAAAACGACGAAACGACGCAAAGAAGGTGGTATGACGATGCGTGCGGTACGGCGCTGGCGCTGGAATTCGTGGGCGAGCGGTGGTCGTTGCTCATCATGCGCGAATTGATGCTGGGCGCGCGCAGGTTCGGCGAGTTGAAGGCCGATCTGGTCGGAATCAGTGCGAATGTGCTGACTCAGCGGCTCGACGGACTCGAACGATCGGGCATCCTTAGCCGCCGCAAGCTGCCGCCACCCGCCAATGTGCAAGTCTATGAACTGACGCCGTGGGGGTATGAAAGCGAGCCGATTTTTCAGACGATGGGGCGGTGGGCAACACGGTCGCCCTTGCACGATCCGACGCTCCCGCTGTCGCCCGTTTCGGCGATGTTGTCGCTGCGCACGATGGTTGCCCCCGACCGGCCCGACCTGCGCATGACGCTTGCCTTTCGCTTTCCCGGCGGTTCGTTCGTCGGCCGGCTCGACGTCAGCGAACTGGCGATCGAGCGCGGCGAGACCCATGCTGCGGATGTGACGTTCGAGACCGACACCACGACCTTTATCGGGCTGGTCTATGGCAAGCGACCATTCGAGGATGCCGAAGCCGCCGGGACGCTGCGCCTGACCGGCGACCGCGATCTGGCGCGGCGATTCGTCGAGCTCTTCTCGCTACCGGAGAAATGGTACCCGGTGTGATTCGCATCTCGACTTCATTCCGGGCGAACGGCTAGGGGATAGTCCACTATAGGACTCAGCGATGACCAACATTCCCAACACCCAGCCCGACAGCCGGGAAACCACGATCCTCGACGCGCCCGACAAGACGGTGAGCGTGCGCGATGTGTTCGGCCTCGATATCGACATGGAGTGCCCCGCGTTCAGCGAGGCGGACGAGCGCGTCCCCGATCTCGACCCGGCCTATGTGTTTGATGCCGATACGACGCTGGCGATTCTGGCGGGCTTTTCGCACAATCGCCGCGTGATGATCCAGGGCTATCACGGCACCGGGAAGTCGTCGCATATCGAACAGGTTGCGGCGCGGCTGAACTGGCCGTGCATCCGCATCAACCTCGACGCCCATATCAGCCGCATCGACCTGATCGGGCGCGACGCGATCGTGTTGAAGGACGGACAGCAGATCACCGAGTTCCGCGAAGGCCTGTTGCCATGGGCGATCCAGACGCCGACGGCTTTGGTATTCGACGAATATGATGCGGGCCGCCCCGACGTGATGTTCGTGATCCAGCGCGTGCTGGAGACCGAGGGCAAGCTGACCCTGCTCGACCAGAATCGCGTGATCCGCCCGAACCCGTGGTTCCGCCTGTTCGCCACCGCCAACACCGTGGGTCTTGGCGATACCAGCGGGCTGTATCATGGCACGCAGCAAATCAATCAGGGTCAGATGGACCGCTGGAACATCGTCGTCACGCTGAACTATCTGCCCGCCGCGGTCGAGGCCCAGATCGTGCTCGCCAAGAGCGGTGAATATGACAAGCCGGGCGGCAAGGAGATGGTCGACAACATGGTCCGTGTCGCCGACCTGACGCGGCGCGGGTTCGTCAACGGCGATATCTCGACGGTGATGAGCCCCCGCACGGTCATCACCTGGGCGCAGAATACCGAGATTTTCAAGGATGTCGGGTTCGCGTTCCGGTTGAGCTTCCTGAACAAGTGCGACGAGGCCGAGCGGCCGCTGGTGGCGGAATATTATCAGCGGGTGTTCGGGAAGGATTTGCCGGAGAGCGTTGTGGGGAAGGCGTAAGCCCCTAAATGGCCACCGACACCCCCCTCGACCAGTTCAAGTCCGTGCTTGCGGGCACCGCGCGTGCACTCTCGCACGAGCCGGAGGTCGAACTCGCCTTTACCGCCGACGCACCGGTGCAGTCGGGGCGGCATATCAAGGTGCCGATGCCGGGGCGCAATCTGCCGCCGGAGCAGGTGGCGGAGGCGCGCGGGTTCGCCGATGGCTTTGCGCTGCGAATGCGGCTGCACAACAGCACGACGCACATGAAGGCCGCGCCGAAGGAGGCCGTGGCGCGGGCGGTGTTCGATGCGGTGGAGACGGCGCGGGTCGAGGCGCTGGGGTCGCGTGGCTATGCGGGAATCGCGGACAATCTGGACCGGGCGCTGGAGATGCGGATGCGGTCCGACCCGATCAATCGTGCGCGTAACCGGGATGAAGTGCCGTTGTCGACCGCGATCCAGCTGCTGGTGCGTGAGCGGCTGACCGGGCGAGAGGCACCTGCCGAGGCGGCGATGGGGCTGGCGCTGGTGCGCGACTGGATCGAGGATCGCGGTGGTGCCGATCTGGATGCGCTGGCGTTGGCGATCGACGATCAGGCGGCGTTCGCCAAGCTGGTCGGCAATCTGCTCGAAGATCTGGAGCTGACCGAAGGCGAATTGGTGCCAGACGAGTCGGACGAGGGTGGCGATCAGGACGAGGGCACCGAGGAGCAGGAGCAGGACGAAGGCGAGGACGGCGAGCAGGACGGCGAAACCGGCGACGGCGAGGTCGAAGCACGCGGCGAGCAGAGCGAGTCCGAAAGCGAGGACGGCGAGAGCGAGCAGCAGGACGGCGAGTTCGACGATGCCGAGGGCGAGCCGGGCGAGGATGGCGAGGAGGGGTTGATGCCCGTTCGCCCCAACCGCCCGTGGTCCGAGCTGCCGATGCAGTTCGACTATAAGGCGTACACCACGGCCTATGACGAGGTGATCGCGGCGACCGACCTGTGCGACGAGGAAGAGTTGGACCGGCTGCGCGCCTATCTCGACCAGCAGCTGGTGCATCTGCAGGGCGTGGTGACGAAGCTCGCGAACCGGTTGCAGCGGCGGTTGATGGCGCAGCAGAACCGCAGCTGGGATTTCGATCAGGACGAAGGATTGCTCGACGCCGCGCGGCTGGCGCGGGTGGTGGTCAATCCGATGCAGTCGCTGTCGTACAAGGTCGAGAAGGATACCGAGTTCAAGGACACCGTCGTCACGCTGCTGATCGACAATTCGGGGTCGATGCGCGGGCGGCCTATTTCGATCGCGGCGATCAGCGCGGATATCCTCGCGCGAACGCTGGAGCGGGTCGGGGTGAAGACCGAGATTCTGGGCTTCACCACGCGTGCGTGGAAGGGTGGCCAGAGCCGCGAGAAATGGCTGGGTGAGGGGCGGGTGCCACAGCCGGGGCGGCTGAACGATGTGCGGCACATCGTCTATAAACAGGCGGACGAGCCGTGGCGACGCGCGAAAAAATCGCTTGGCCTGATGATGCGCGAAGGGCTGCTCAAGGAGAATATCGATGGCGAGGCGCTGCTATGGGCGCATAGCCGCCTGATCGCGCGGCCCGAGGATCGCAAGATCCTGATGGTCATCAGTGACGGTGCCCCGGTCGACGATTCGACGCTGAGCGTGAACAGCGGTTCCTATCTGGAGCGGCATTTGCGGCAGGTGATCGGGTGGATCGAGCAGAAATCGCCAGTCGGTCTGGTCGCGATCGGCATCGGGCATGATGTGACGCGTTATTACAGCCGCGCCGTGACGATCATGGATGCCGATCAGTTGGCGGGGACCATGGTCGAACAGCTCGCGTCGCTGTTCGATCTGGAGGGGTAAATCGACTTGCGTGGGGCATCGACCGACGGTTAGCCTGTGCGCGGAGGGATCGATGCCGGAGCCGTTCACTGCAACATTGCTGGGCGGCGCGGTGCTGAATGTCGGATGCGGCATCCTGACCAATTTCATGGAGCCGGGGCGGCGGGCAGCGGTGGCCCGTGTTGCCGGGTGGTGGCAGCAAGGCAAGACACCCGCCAATCACGATGTGCTGCGCGCCACGCACATGGCCTATGTCGCGGCGATGCGCGAAATGGCGGCGGCGGCGATCGCGTTGTTTCCGGAGGAGGAAGCACCGCGAGCGTTGAAGGCGCTGTGCGGCGAGGGGCAGTTTGCCGATTTCCGCTGGGACGGCGAGCATCTGCCGCTCGACGCGACGATGGCGCGGATCGATGCGCTATATGCGGCGCGCACGCGCGACGGGGAGGCGGCGGCATGGCGTGCCTATAACGAGCTGATCGTCGCCGACCTTGCCGCATGGGGGCTGGAAATTCCCGCGCAGATGGCGACGTTGTTCGTCGAGGGCATGCACGGCCGCGCACCATGGCATCTGACGTTCCGTGAGCATTTTTCCGATGCGTTGAAGGCGGACGGGGACCGGCCCGAGGGCGAGCGGGCGTTCCGGATTCTGACGTTCGAGGCGCTGGCGGAACTGCGCGCGGACGGCGCGGTGGTGGTCGATGCGGTGGGGCGGATTGAGGCGGGACAGGCCGAGGATCGCACGCGGGATGAGGCCTTTCAGCGGCGGACGGATGCGCGCAGCGAGGAAGTGCTAGCGCTGGTGAATGAACTGGTCGACGCGCGCCGGGCCGAGGCCCGGGCGCAACGGGTGGACGAACAGGAGTTGATCGCGCTGGCCCGTCGCGTGGCCGAGAATGTGTCGGATGCCGACGCGGCATTGACGGCACTTGGCCCGGCAATCGACAGTTTCATACGCATCCGCGATGCAGCGGGACGGGGTACCAATCTGGGTGAACTGGTGGACCGTGCGCTGCGGGAAATGGCCGAAGCCAATGCGCGGGAGGATTTCGATGCGGGCGCCAGAGTGGGTGCGGATGCATTTCGAGAATGGCAGATGCAACAGGATGCCGCCCGTCAGATCGGTCTGCGCCTGATCGAGGCGAATATCGAGCAGGCCCGCGTTGGATTCGACGCGGCAGCAGCGGCGAATTGGATATGCGAGCGGATGCGGGTGGAGGATGGGCGCCAGCTTGAGTTCAGCGCGCTGCGTGCGGAACAGGATCAATGGTATGAGTTGGGCCTACGCCAAGGGCTGCGGTTTGAACTGGATATATCGATAGAGTTGGCCGATTGTTGTATCGCGATTGCTCGAACCTCGGCTGAACGCGCCACGGGATTGAACGATAAGGCGAACGCCCTCCAGACACAGGGCGCGCGGACCGGGGGCGATGCGGGGCTGGCGCTGCTAGCCCGCGCGGTCGCAGCGTATGAGGATGGACTTGACGTCCGCACAAGCGACGCCATGTCCACCGACTGGGCGATGTCGCAAAACAATCTCGCCAACGCTCTTCAGACGCAGGGCGAGCGGAGCGGGGGCGAGGCGGGGGTGGCGCTGTTAGCGCGCGCGGTTGCGGCGTATGAGGGTGCGCTGACCATTTACACAAGCGAAACCGCCTCCGCCCAATGGGCGACGACGCAGAACAATCTAGCTGCTGCACTCTCGATTCTGGGCGATTGGACCGGGGGGGAGGCGGGCGTGCTGCTGCTGGCGCGCGCGGTCGCGGCATATGAGGACACGCTGACCGTCCGCACCCGTGACGCGATGCCCGTCGACTGGGCGATGACGCAGAACAATCTTGCCATCGCGCTCCGCGGGCAGGGTACGCGGACCGGGGGGGAGGTTGGGGTGGCGCTGCTGGCGCGCGCGGTTTCGGCGTATGAAGACGCGCTGACCGTCCGCACCCGTGACGCGATGCCCGCCGACTGGGCGGCGACGCAGAACAATCTCGCCAACGCCCTCTCAACGCAGGGTGAATGGACCGAGGGAGAGGCGGGGGTGGTGCTGCTGGCGCGCGCGGTTGCGGCGTATGAAGACGCGTTGACCGTCCGCACCCGCGACGCCATGCCCGCTGACTGGGCGATGACGCAGAACAATCTTGCCATGGCGCTCCAGACACAGGGTGCGCGGATCGGGGGAAAGGCGGGGCTGGCGTTGCTGGTGCAGGCGGTCGCTGTCTATGAAGACACGCTGACCGTCCGCACCCGCGACGCCATGCCTGTTGGTTGGGCAAGGACGATGAAGAATTTGGGGATCTCGTATTTGAGTATGGCCGCCCTGTGCGACGATCCGCTGCCGGATCTCATGCGCGCGGAAGCGGCGGTCATGAACGCGCTGACTATATATACGCCCGAGCACATGTCCCATAGTTATGGCACAGCGACCGCGCTGCTCTTTCGCATCCGAGAGCAAATTGCGAGCCTTAACGCATGACCGTTCCTGTTTCTCAACCCCCCGGCGGTTTTGCCGGGCCGGTAAAGCGCAGCATCACCATTGCCGGACACGCCACCTCGATCAGTTTAGAGCCGATGTTCTGGACCGCGCTGGAGGATGCGGCGCGGGCGTGTGACCTGCCGCTGAGCGCGTTGGTGGCGGAGATCGACCATTTGCGCATCACTACCCCCGACCCGTCCAATCTGGCGAGTGCGATCCGCAGCTGGCTGTTCGCGGCTGCGACAAATTGCGACAAGGTGAAAATGATTCGCAACAGCGTTGACACTGCGAACGACTCTCAATAGCTGTCGGCCCCGACAAAGAAGGGGCATTCCATGACACAAATTCTGCTCGATGGCCGTAAGGCTGCGCCCGCATTTCTCGCGTTGGCCGCGATCGGCTTCGTGGCCTCGGCACCGGCCTATGCCGCTGATCCCGTCGCGGCGTCGGACGATGCGCGTGAGGGCGACGATGTCGTCGTAACCGGGCAGGAAGTTCGGTCAGAACAGGAAAGCCCCAAGGCCACCCGTCCGGTGCGCGACACGCCGCAGACGGTGACGATCATCACCAACAAGGTGATCGAGGAACAGAATCTGCTCACCCTGCGCGACGTGCTGTCGACGGTCCCCGGCATCACCTTCGGCGCGGCGGAGGGCGGGATCGCGCCGAGCGACCAGATTACGCTGCGCGGCTATTCGGCTTCATCCGACATCACCACCGACGGCGTGCGCGACAGCGCGCCCTATTCGCGCAGCGATCCGTTCAACCTGGAGCAGGTCGAGGTCACCAATGGCGCGAACTCGGTCTATAATGGCTCTGGATCGGTCGGCGGATCGATCAACATCGTGACCAAGCGGCCCAAGACAGAGACCGAGGTTGCGGTGCAGGCCGGGGTCGGCACCGACGAGTACTATCGCGGCGCGGTGGACGCCAATGTCCGCGTCAGCGAGCAGATCGCGGTGCGGCTTAACGCGATGGTGCATCAGAACGACGTCCCGGGGCGCGATGTCGAAAATTACGAGCGCTGGGGCGTGGCCCCGTCGGTGACGATCGGGGTCGAGGGGCCGACCAGCCTGACGCTGCAATATCTGCATCAGGAGGACACCAACGTTCCGCAATATGGCGTGCCCTATTACAAGAACGCGTTCTTCGACGGCGCATTGCCGGGCATCGATCGCAGCGATTATTTCGGGTATCGCAACGTCGATACGCAGGAAGTGACGGTCGATCAGGCGACGATCACCGCCGCCCACGAATTCAGCGATACGCTGTCGATCCGCAACCTGACCCGCTGGCAAAGCGTGTCGCAGCTGTCGATCGTCGGGCCGCCACAGGGCACTTATTGCCTGACCGGTGGGATCACGGCGGCGGGTGCGGCATGTCCGGCGACGGTGCCGGTCGGATACTATCTGATCGGTGGCCCGCGCGGCAATCTGCGCGATACGACCAGCGAGCTGATGTACAATCAGGTCGATCTGTCGACGAGGTTCAGTACCGGCGCGATCGAGCACAGCCTGGTGATCGGCGCATCGGCGGGGTGGGAGACGTACAAGCTCTCGACCGGCAACGTCTATCGCAATGCCAATGGCACGGTCGCCAATGCGACCTTCCCGCTGATTAACTTCTCTAACCCGAACGCCGTCGTCCCCGGTCCAGCGGGCTTCACCTATGGCAGCAACATCTATACCGGCCCGGTGAACTATTTCGAGAGCGGTCGCCAGCGCGGCGAGGTGACCAACTATGCGGTGTACCTGTTCGACGCGATGAAGTTCGGCAAGTTCGAGATCAATGGCGGCGTCCGTTACGAGAATAACAGCGGCAATTACCAGACCGATGTCGGTGCCGCCGCGACGGTGACCGTGCCACAGGGTGCGATCGTCACCGGTCCGCGCTTCCGCAACGAGGCGGACCTGTTCACCTATCGCGTCGGGCTGGTGTTCAAGCCGGTCGAGGCGGTCAGCCTGTACATTGCGCATGGCAGTTCCGAGACCCCATCGCAGAGCGCGGTCAACGGGGCGTGCACGGCGCTGACTTGCAATGTCGCGCCGGAGAGTGCCAAGAATTACGAGATCGGCGCGAAGGCCGAGATCGGCGGGGCGCTGTTCAGTGCTGCCGTGTTCCGCAACGAGCGCGACAAATACAAGGTGCCGTCGAACGATCCGACGCTGCCCGATAACGTCCTCGATGGCCATTCGCGGGTCGACGGCATCGCGCTGAGCGCCAGCGGCAACATCACCTCGGCATGGTCCATCACCGCGAACTATACCTATCTGGAACCGAAGCTGATCCGGTCGGTCGCAGTGGGCGCGCCCGATCCGGCGGCGGGTGCAGAGTTGCAGAACACGCCGAAGCATTCGGGCAGCCTTTATACCACCTATACGCTGCCGTTCGGGCTGAAGCTGGGATACGGGGTGACCTATCAGGGCAGCTTTGCGCTGAACCTGCCGACGGCGGCCTCCGCGACCGTCTATCGATCGGACGATTACTGGGTCCACAATGCGTCGATCTCGTACGACATCAACGCGGATTTCAGCGTGCTGGTGAACGTCAAGAACTTCACCGACGAGCTATATTATACGCGCATTCGCAACAATGGCTGGGCGACCCCCGGCGATGCGCGGGCGGCGGTGCTGACCGTGGGATACCGCTTCTGACAAGGGGGTGGAGCGGGTGGTGGGTCGTTCTTACCCTCCGGCCCATTGCCCGCTCCAACGGATGAAGGTTATGCGCTACCGATGATGATCGCCATTCCCGAACTGCTCGATGTCGACGCGGTTGCGCGGGTGCGGAGAATCATCGACGCCGCCGAATGGGTGGATGGCAACGTTACATCGGGCCATCAGTCGGCGCTGGTCAAGAAGAACGAGCAACTGCCCGAGGGGAGCGCGGCGGCACGCGAGGCAGGCGCGATCGTGTTGGATGCGCTGGGCCGCTCGCCGCTGTTCTTCGCGGCAGCACTGCCGCTGAAGGTGTTTCCACCCTTGTTCAACCGTTATGGCGAGGGACAGACGTTCGGGACGCATGTCGACAATGCGATCCGCATTCAGCGCGGGACCGAGTTCCGCATTCGCAGCGACCTGTCGATCACGATCTTTCTGGACGACCCGGCGGCCTATGATGGCGGTGAGCTGACGGTCGAGGATCATTTCGGGGTGCAGCGCGTGAAACTGCCCGCCGGACATGCGGTGGTCTATCCTTCGTCCAGCCTGCACCATGTGACGCCGGTGACGCGCGGGGTGCGGGTGGCGAGCTTCTTCTGGCTGCAGTCGATGGTCCGCGACGATGGCGCGCGGCGAATCCTGTTCGACCTGGACCAGAATGTGCAGCGGCTGACCGGGCAGCTGGGCGGGGCCGATCGGTCGGTGATCGAGTTGACGGGGGTTTATCACAATTTGTTGCGGCGCTGGGCGGACGCCTGACCGTCACTTCAGTGCGCGCACGTCTAAGCTGAAATCCGACGTTCCCACCTTAGGCCTAGCGCGGCATAGTGATGCAATGAAGGTGAAACGAACACTTCTGAAAACTGCCATCACTATGGCCAATTTCACGCCGTTTCTCCCATTGGTGGAGATGCTGCTGTTCCAATCGGTGTGGTCGCTTACGATTCCGGTATTAAACATCGCGCCGCTGATTTTCATGCGCTGCGCAAATTGCGGCGTCAGTTTGGGAAATGAGCGGGTGGCATCACGTAAATGGCCGATGAGCAGTGCGATCGTCGATAAGTGCCCCGTTTGCAGTCAGCCTATGGCTTAGAGTTCAGCCGAGCATGCCCAGCAGCGCGAGCGAGAGCAGCTCTCGGGGCTGCCCGGCCTTGCGGACGAGCATGTGCGCCGCCAGCCCTTCGCGCTCTGCCAGCGCCATTCCCTCATCCGGGCCGAGGACGGTGAGCGCGCTGGCCCAGGCGTCGGCATGCATGCATTGGTTATGGATGACGGTGACCGATACGACATGGTTGGTGATGGGTCGCCCGGTGCGCGGATCGATCGTGTGGGCATAGCGGGTGCCGTCCGCCTCGAACGCGCGGGCGTAGTCGCCGCTGGTGGCGACGGCGATGCCGTGCAGGGCGATGCGTAGCGGGGCAAACGCAGTGCCGGGCGGGGTCTCCAGATCGACCCACCACGGCTGGCCATCGGGCTGAATGCCTGCACCGACCAGCTCGCCGCCGATCTCGACGAGGAAATCAGCGCAGCCGAGCGCGCGGAGACGCGCGGCGACGGTGTCGACGGCGTAACCCTTGGCGATGCCGGACAGGTCGAGCCGGACGGCGCGGGTGCGGCGAAGGCGAAGCAGCAGCGGATCGAAGTCGAGCGCATCGCGGCCCGAGGCGGTATGGGCGGCGGTGATTTCGGCTTCGGTGGGGGTGTCACTGCGCGGGCCGGACGGGCCGAAGCCCCAGAGATTGGCGGGAACGCCCATAGCGGGATCGAACGCGCCGTTGGATCGATCGGCGATGTCGAGCGCGGCGGTCATGACATGCGCGAATTCGGGGGCGATCGGGTGCCAGCTGCCGGGGGTGGTGGCGTTGATGCGGCTGAGCTGCGACGCGGACTCCCACTGGCTCATCTGGGTAATGACGGTGTCGAGGACGGTGGCGATTTCCGCCGCGATGCCGCGCGGCGGATCGACGATCTTTGCCGACCAGCTGGTCCCCATCGTCACGCCGTCGAGCTCACGCACCCCCGCCTGTGCCCGCCGCCGGTGGAAGGCAGCGGCGGACAGGGTGGCGGGGATGGCGATGCGGGGTTCCGGGCGCGGCGGCGTCAGGGCGCCATCACCTCAAGCGTCGTCACATAGCTGGCACGGCGACCGCCGGGGGCAGGGGGGGCGCCCTCCTCACGCTCGGTGCGCGGGGTGGTGACGTTGATCCAGGTCATGCCGGGGTCGGTCCATTTGACCGTGACCTTGCCGTCCGCGCCAGTCTTCAAATCCTGTTGCCGGAGCTGATCGCGGTAGCGGATGCCGCCGGGGATGACGGTAACCGGCAGACCCGCAGCAGGCTTGCCGTCGAGCAGGAACTGGAAGGTCGCGTCCTCACCCATGACAAGGTCGGTGGGGTGGGTGACGGGGACCAGTTCGATACCCTTGCCGGTCGGTTTGAACACGGTGTCGGTCGGTTCGCCAGCGGTGACGAAGATTTCGTTGCGGTTGCTGCTCTCGCTGGTCTGAACGTCGGTGGCACCGGCAGGAATGGCTGCGGCAAGCGTTGCGGTGGTGGTGCCGCGCGGCAGGCGCTTTTCCTCGCCGTTCAGCTTGTACGTGCCCATCACGCCGTCGGTGGCATAGAAGATCTTGTAGGTGCCACGCTTTTGGATCTGGACGTCGAACGTCGAGCGATAGCGGCCCTGACCCTTGTTCTTGATCTCACCCGGCGTGCCGTCGGGCAGGAGGACGCTGACATCGGCGCGCAGCGGCTGATGTTCGAAGTAGAACAGGTCGTTGGAGACGGCGGCGTCGACCGTGACCCAGACATCGTCGCCCTCGCCCGAGACGACGGTGAGCGAGGGCAGCATCCACTGGCGATGCGCCTGCACGGTGGCGGGAATGGCGATGGCGACTGTCGCGGCGGCGGCGATCAGCGTGTTGCGGAGTTTCATGATTGCGTTCCCCTGTTAGCGCTTGATGGTGAGCGTGACGGCACCCAGTTCGGATTTTCCGGCGGCGCGGACGGTCCCGCCCTTGGGCAGCGAGAAGGGCAGGCGGAGCAGTTCGCGGCCACCGACTTCGCGTGCGGCCTCGACCACCAATGTATAGTTGCCGGGCGAGAGCGGCGGCTTGAAGCTGACCTTGTGCGTGCCGGGTGCCTTGGTCGCGCCGGTGACACCGGCGGCGGGGAAGCGCATCGTGCGGCCCGAGGCACGCCACCACTGGCGGACGTCGCGCAGCCATTTGGTGCCTTCGTTCGCCTTCATGTCGTCGTCGTACCAGACGGCCAGCGACTTTGCCGGGCTGCCCTCTTTCTCCAGCCAGATCGCTACATAGGGCCGGTGATATTCGGCGACGGTCAGGCGCGGGATGGTGACGCTGACATCGAGGGTCTGCGCGGCGGCCATGCCGGGTGCGAACAGGCCAGCGCCGAGCGCGGTGGCGGTAAGGCCGGTGAGGCGGATGTGCATGGGATGCTCCGTCAATGGATGAAGAAAATGGCGAGGATGGCGGGGATGACGAGACCGGCGATGACCAGCGGCCAGGTGCTGGGGCGGCTCTTCGCGTGCATTTGCAGCAGCACGAGGCCGGTCAGCGAGAACACGACACAGGCGAGCACGAAGATGTCGATGAACCATTTCCACACGGTGCCGCTGTTGCGCCCCTTGTGCAGATCGTTCAGCCACGCGATCCAGCCGCGATCGGTGGCTTCGGTGGTAATCTCGCCGGTCTCGCGGTCGATCGCCACCCAGCCGTCGCCGCCGGGGCGGGGAAGGGCGAGGTAGATTTCGCCGGATGACCAGTCCGCGATACCGGTGGCGCGGGTCACGGGGAGGTTGGTTTTAACCCAGTCGGCGACCGGGGTGGGGAGCGGCTTTTTCGCATCCGGCGCGTCATCGGGTTTGATCGTGGCGAGCAACGGGGCGGGGAGTTGCGCCTTTTGCTCAACGACTGTTGGCGATCCTTCGATCTCGGCGGCGTGATTGAGCGTGAAGCCGGTGATGGCGAACAGCAGCAGCCCGACCAGACTGACCGCCGAGCTGATCCAGTGCCAGGTGTGCAGCTGCTTCAGCCAGAAGGATTTCCGGCTGCGTTTGCGGGGGGCCGGGGTCGTTCCATGCATGAAGCGGCGCGTTCCAGTTGCGAGTCGTTCGCGGGATTAGCGAGAACGATTCGCAATTGCAACGCACACGGCGCGAAGTCCGGCTTTCAGCTCTCGGCCTGATCGCGCTTATATTGTTCGCGGCGAGTCTCGGCGCGCGCCTGATCGCGCTTCCTGTCACGGGCCATGCGTTGCCCGCGCGAGCGATACCACATCATCCGCGCGAACACGGCTCCGCCAACTGCAAGGATAGCGAGCAGGCCATAAGCCAAGATCAGGCGCGTTTCGACGACACGTCTCCAAGTGGTGCGCACGGGCGCGCGGCCGGTGTTTACGCCCGTTGTAATGCTTTACCTAACCGTAAATGCTGCGATTGCGAGCATCGCCTATTGTCAGCGTCCCAAAAGTACGCGCGCCTGTCCCGCGATCTGCGCCAGCATCGCGGCATTGGGTGCCGGTGCCTTGCGCGCGCGATCCACCACTGCGGCGAACTGGGCGACGCGCGGTGCCTGTTCGGCGAGCCAGGAGCCGACTGCGGCGCGTGGATCGTCGCCCGTGCTGCGAGCCAGAAATTCGAGGCGCAACTGCTGAAAATCGCGGGCGAGACCGGCGATCAGCAGGCGTTCCCACGGATCGCCCGCGACGACGCGGGCCGCCACCGCCTGTGCCCAGTCGAGACCTAGGGCCTGACCCAGTTGCGTGAACGCGTGGGTCAGTTCGGTTTCGTCGATGCCGCGCCGCTGGCCAAGATCGGCGAGGCCGACCGCGCCGTCGAGCTCGAAGATGCGGACGATCTTGACGACCAGATCGTGCGGCGCGCCGGCTTCCTCCAGCCGCATGGCGATGCGGCCCGATTGCGCGCGCGCCTCTTCCTTGAGCAGCTTCTTGGCTTGCCGGTCGAGCGCAGCGATGCCGGGTTTGAGGCGCGCGATGACCTCCGCCGGGGAGTCGCCGGGGCGGCATACGCGCAACAGATCGGCGATTTGCGAACGCGTGGCGACGGCGACTTCCTCGAGCAGGGCGATGCGCGCGCTTTCGCTCATCGCGCCGGTCTCAATCGCTTCCCACAGCGGCTGGAGACCGAACAGGCGTTCAGCGACGACGAACATCATGGCGATGTCGCGCAGCGATGCGCCTTCCTCCTCAGCCAGCTCGAACGGGTGGAGCACGCCGAGCCGGTTGACGATGCGGTTGGCGAGCTTGGTCGCCACGATCTCACCGCGCAGCCGGTGTTCCTCGATCGCCTTGCGGAACTTCTTCTGCATGGCTGTCGGGAAAGCGGCGATCAAATCGGGTTCGAGCTCGGGGTCGAGGCCGAGGCCGCCGTCCTCGATCGCGTCCTGCAGCGCCAGTTTCGACGTGGCGAGCAGTACCGCCAACTCGGGCCGGGTCAGGCCGCGACCCTCCTGCGCACGGCGCAAGAAATCCTCGTTGGTCGCCAGCCCCTCGACCGCGCGGTCGAGGCGGCCGGAGCTCTCGAGGATTTCGGTGAGGCGCACGAAGCTGGGCACGGCGACCGCGCCGTCATTTTCGAGGAAGGAGAGCGCGAGCGTCTGGAGGCGGTTATCCTCAAGCACCAGATGCGCGACATCGTCGGTCATCGACACCAGCAGCGTGTTGCGATCCTCGATCTTCAAGCGGTTCTCGATCACCTCGCGGTTGAGCGCGATCTTGATGTTAACCTCGTTATCCGAGCAATCGACGCCCGCCGAATTGTCGATGAAGTCGGTGTTGATGCGTCCGCCGCGCAGCGAGAAGGAAATGCGCGCGGCTTGGGTGACGCCCAGGTTTGCGCCCTCGCCAATGGCCTTGGCACGCAGTTCTTCGGCATTGACGCGCAGCCGGTCGTTGGCGGGATCGCCGACTTCGACATGCGCTTCGGCGGCAGCCTTCACATAGGTGCCGATGCCGCCGAACCAGATCAGGTCGGCGGGTGCCTTCAGGATCGCCGAGATCAGCGCGCCGGGTTCCATCTCGCTCGCTTCGATGCCGAGCACTTCGCGGATCTGCGGCGACAGCTTGATGATCTTTTCGGTGCGCGAGTAAATGCCGCCGCCCTTCGAGATCAGGCCGGGATCGTAATCGGCCCAGCTGGAGCGGGGGAGCGCAAACATGCGGTTGCGCTCTTCCCAGCTGGCAGCGGGATCGGGCGCGGGGTCGAGGAAGATGTGGCGGTGGTCGAACGCGGCGACCAGCTTCAGCGCCTTTGACAGCAGCATGCCGTTGCCGAAGACGTCGCCCGACATGTCGCCGCAACCGACGACATTGATCGGCTGCGTCTGAACGTCGACGCCCATTTCCAGGAAGTGGCGTTGGACCGAAATCCACGCGCCCTTGGCAGTGATGCCCATCGCCTTGTGATCGTAACCAACCGATCCGCCGCTGGCGAAGGCGTCGCCCAGCCAGAAATTGCGGTCGATGGCGATGGCGTTGGCAACGTCGCTGAAGGTCGCCGTGCCCTTGTCCGCCGCGACGACGAAATAGGGGTCTTCGCCGTCATGGATGACGACGCTGTCAGGATGCACGACCGCGCCCGACACGATGTTGTCGGTGATCGACAGCAACGACCGGATAAAAATGCGGTAGCTTTCCTTGCCCTCCTCGAACCAAGCGTCGCGGTCGAGTGCGGGGCTGGGCAGGTTCTTGGGATAGAAGCCGCCCTTGGCCCCGGTGGGGACGATGACGGCATTCTTGACGCGCTGGGCCTTCATCAGCCCGAGAATTTCGGTGCGGAAATCGTCGCGGCGGTCGGACCAGCGCAAGCCACCGCGGGCGACAGGGCCGGCGCGCAGGTGAATGCCCTCGACGCGAGGGGAGTACACCCAGATTTCACGCCACGGCAGCGGGGCGGGGAGGCCGGGGACAAGCGCGCTGTCCATCTTGAACGCGAGCGCTTCGGCGGCGGCGGGGGCGAAGGCGTTGGTGCGCAGCGTGGCGCGGATAACCCCATAAAGCGCGCGCAGGATGCGGTCGTCGTCGATCGCGGAAACGTCGTCGAGTCCGGCGGCGATAGCGGCGTCGGCAGCCTTGACCGCGTCGATACTGCCGTCCGTGCGCGCGGGATCATGCGCGGCGGCGAAGCGATCGACCAAAGCGGCGGCGACGGCGGGGGCGCGGCGTAAAGCCTCGACCACCGTAACCAGACCATAGGACAGGCCGGTCTGGCGCAGGTAACGGAACCACGCGCGCAGCAACACGACCGAGGCGGGGGCGATGCCGGATTCGACGATGAGACGGTTGAAGGCGTCGTTTTCGGCAGCGCCTTCAAGCACCGCCGCGATGGCGTCTTCGACCACCGCGACTTCGCCCTTGAGCTTGCCGGTCAGCGTGACCTCGAAATCATGGATATAGGCGGCGGGGTCGCCGGGGAGGACGGTCGGGATTTCCTCGATCACACGGAAGCCGAAATTTTCGAACACCGGCACCGCGTCCGACAGCGGCAGCGGGCCGCCGAGGCGATAGAGCTTGATGCGCAGGCTGTCGCCGGAATCGAAGATGCGAACCGAACGGGCATCGGTGTCGCCAAGCCCGGCGATGCGGACGATATCGCGCGCCGCCTCCTCCGGCGTACTGGAATTGCGGTAACCGAACGGGAAGGCGGCGGCGTAGCGCAGTGCCAGCCGGGCGGCGCGAGTAGGTGCCAAGCCGCTTTCCGCCAGTGCGGATTCAACGGCAGGCAACCAGCCGCGCACCATGCGTTCGAGTTCGATATCGAGCGCGGCGGCATCGGGCATCCGCCCTTCGCCGCGCAGATCGAGCGTGTAGCGCAGCAATGCGACCGGGCCATCGTCAAGGTCGATCGACCAGCTGAGCTGGCTGGCATTGGCATTGCGTTCCAGCATTTCGCCGATGGCGACGCGGCGGCCGGTGGAAACATCGTCGCGCGGCAGCCACACGAACGCGAACAGATGCCGGCCCAGCGTGCTGCGGATCAGCACCAGTTTCGGGCGAGGGCGGTCGGTCACCGACATGGCGGTCAACGCGATCGCCTCCAGCGCCTCGGGTTGAAACGCGGTGGTCAGGTCGTGCGGCAAGCCGGTCAGCGCGTGCGCCAGCGCCTTGCCCGTATGGCCGCGCGGATCGAAGCCGAATTTCGATTCGAGCGCGGCGATGCGCGAACGCAGCACCGGTACTTCCTCCGGCGTCGAATGCAGCGCGGCGCTGGTCCACAGCCCGGCATGGATCGACAGGCCGGTGATCGTACCCCCGTCACGCAGCGGTATGATGATCAGATCGAGCGGCGCGCGGCGATGGACGGTGGAAATGACGTTGGACTTCAGCAACAGCGGTGGCTGACCGCCCTTGTCGAACCAGTCGAGTGCGAGCTGGCGCGACCCTTCCGCCAGCAACGGCATATCGAGGTCGGCGCGACAAATGCCGGACGGTTCGGTGATGCTGCCGTCGCGGTGCCAGTTCTCATGCCCGACCAACGTCATGCTGCCGCCCTGGAACCAGCGCAGCAGCGATGCGCCCTCCGGATCGCCGACGCGGTTGGTGTCCTCGCTCATCGCGCGGCGCAATTCCGGCCAGTCGGTGACGGCGGCACGGACATGGCGAAGGTTGCGTTCGAGATCGCGGACGAGGCCGGTGCGGTCGCGGGCGTCGGCGCGCTCCAGTTCCATATAGACCATCGATTCGCGCATTCCGCCGCTTCCGATGCCCGCGAGCGATCCGTCGCCGGATCGCTCAACCGCGACCACTGGATGAATCACGCGCCGAATCGCGATGTCGTGCGCGGCGATGGTGGCGGAGATCGAATCGACCAGGAACGGCATGTCGTCATTGACGATGGCGAGGCGCATGGCGCGACCGTCTTCATTCAGGCCGGTTTCCAGCGCGATGCCGGGGGTGCCGGGGGCGCGGGTGGCGGCGGCCTCCGCCACAAAGCGGGCGGCGGCGGCGCGCGCGGCGTCGTCGAAGCCTTCAAGCTCTCCGGGGAGTGCACCATCGGTAAGCCGGGTCTTCAGAGCCTCGGCAAGCGACTTGATCGGGGTCTTGCTCATCGTGCCGCGCTATGCGCCTGTGCGCGCGAAGGCTCAAGGCTTGCTGCATCGCACCGTAACATTTGAGACTAAATTGCGGTGAAGTCGCTTGTGCCGTCACAAAGCTGCGTCGCGCTGTAGGTTCAAGCCGCCGCCTTGCGCACTGCTCGCTCGGCCAGCGCGGTGTCGTCGTCGAGATTGGCGACGACCTCCAGCATGCCGTCGGTTCCGGCTCGCGCGAGCAGGACCACGAATTCATGGTCGCCCGCCGCGATCTCGACATGACCGAGCGAGGGGCGCAACCGCAATTCCTCGCGTGCACGCTCGAACAGATCGGGCTGGACAGCGGGCTTGCGCAGCGCGCGTTCGGCCTTGACCACCGCCTTGATCCCGCCGGGTGCGGCAGTGAGGAAGGCGTCGAGGCTGCCTTCCGGTACTTCGTTACGCTGCGCATGGCTGAGCACGGCGGCGAATTCGGTGAGGCGGGTCTTGTCATAGCCGGTGCCGAAAACGAGCTTGGCCGCCGCCGTCATCGGCGCGCGTGCCTGGACCGTGATGTCGGCGTCGGCAAGCAGCACGGCATAGCTGTCGGCATCGGTGTCGGCGGCGCAGGCGAAATCATAAGCACGGGACAGTGCGCGATAGAGCGACGAGCGGCTGCGCGTATCGGCGGCGCGGGCGGCGGCGGCGCTTTCGCGCGCGAGCATCAGACGGGCGGCGAGCGTTTCCGGGACCGTGGTGACGTCGTCATGCGGCACCAGGTCATGCTCGAACGCGGGTTCAGGCACGTCGGCGCTGATCCCGGCGCTGGGGCCGTCGGCCCATACCGGCGTGGCGCTGGTCGGCAGCGGGACGGCGCGGCGGGCCGCCTCGACCTCACGCTCCAGCCGTGCCTGGGTCTCGGCATCGACCATTTCCTTCCAGTTGATGACGCCATAGATGAAATCGATGGCATCCTCGTCCGAGGAATAGGGCATCAGGATGCCGCGATAGAGGGTGTTGTGGCCGCGTTGCCCGACGAATTCGGCCTCGAAGCCGATCGGTGCGCGGTTGGCGATGATCTGAAGATAATGGTCCGTGAGCCGCGACAGCAAAGAACGGCTGGGCACTTCGCCGACATGGACAATGTCGGCACCGACGCCGCATTCCTCGCGCAGCGAACGGCCGAGATAGCGAATTGCCGGGTTCTCGATTCCGCCCGAAAAGTCGAGCAGCACGCTGTGCGGGCCGAAATCGATAATGCTTTCGGGATCGAGATCTTCGATCGCCGGATAGGCGCGACCGCGCAGCAGCGACACCCAATGATTATACGCGCGCACATGCATGCGCCGCTCATCGGTGCCGATATCGAGCCGGTGTTCGTTGACGCCGGAATCGTCCGCTTCGGTGTCATCCGGGCCGGTATCGAGGCGGTCGTCGAGTCCGCGGGCGGTATCCATGCACATGCTCCACTAAGGGCCATTGCCCTTGAACATCTGCGAGTCTGCGCATGCCATGGTAAATGTTGCGTAAAGGCGCGGTGCATCTCAACGCTTCGGCAACGCTTGTCAGCTAACAAAGAGGCTGTTAAGCGCCGCCACCTTCCCCGGCGGCGCGCCGGGTATGCCGCTTTAGCTCAGTTGGTAGAGCATCGCATTCGTAATGCGGGGGTCACAGGTTCGAGTCCTGTAAGCGGCACCATTTCATGTTGAGAATCATGCAAGCCGCAGAAATGCGCGGGATGCGGCGCGGTTTTCGCGTTTTCTGCGATGATTTCAGCGCACCACGACACCGCTTTTCATCACCGCCGCCACATCCTCGAGCACACCGATATCGGCCAGCGGATCGCCGGCTACGGCGACCATGTCTGCGAACCGTCCCGGGGTAATGGCACCGATATCCTTTTCCCAGCGCAGCGCCTGTGCGGCGACGGTCGTGGCGGACTGGATCGCCTGCATCGGCGTCATGCCATAGCGGACCATATAGGCGAATTGCCGAGCGTTCTGGCCGTGCGGATAGACGCCGGCGTCGGTGCCATAGGCGATCTTCACCCCCGCCTTTACCGCCGCGCGAAAGCCGACGCGCTGCGCGTCGGTGGTTTCCAGATTCTTGCGCAGATATTCGGCGGGCCAACCCGCCTTGCGGCCTTCGGTGTCGATATAGTCGCCATTATAGATGTCCATGACCAGCCACGCGCCCTTGGCCTTGGCGAGCGCGATCCCATCGGCATCGATCAGGCTGGCATGTTCGATCGAGCGAACGCCCTCGCGCAGCGCGACCTTGATCGCCTCGGCCCCGTGCGCGTGCGCGGTAACGTAGCCGCCGTTCGCGCGGGTTTCCTCGACGGCAGCGCGGATCTGTTCGACGGACAGTTCCAGCCGACCCGGCTCGCTGCCCACCGCCAGCACTGCGCCGCTGGCGATCAGCTTGATCGAATCGACGCGCTTCTGGAGCAGGAAGCGGACGTTGCGGCGGACATCGTCGGGGGTCGCGGACACGCCGAAGCGCATGTCGGAGGGCACGCCGACATCGGGCGCGAAGCCGGTGATGTCGCCGCCGCCGCCGGGCACGGTGATGTATGCGCCGACGACGTTCATGCGCGGACCCGGCACCCAACCGGCGTTGATTGCATCGCGCAGGGCGACATCGGTCAGGCCGCGATAAGCGCCGACGTCATGGACGGTGGTGAAGCCGGCACGCAGCGTCGCGCGCGCATTGTCTGCCCCCTTCAGCGCCGCCTCTGCCGCCGAATGCATCAGCACCGATCCGGGGTTCGAGTCGGCGAAGTCGGCGAGATGGGTGTGCATGTCGATCAGGCCGGGCAGGACGGTGAGTTTCGACCAGTCGGTCACCGGGCCATCGCTCGGCGCGCCAGTCCACGGGCCGACCGCGACGATGCGTTCGTCCCGGATCGTAATAAGCTGGTCGGTGCGGACTGCGTCCGTCAGCACGTCGATCAGCTTGCCCGCATGGACATAACTGGTCTGCGCCGCTGCAGGCGTGGCGAGAAGCAGGAGGAAGGCCGTGACGCAGTAAATGAATCGTGCTGTCATCTGGCTTCCCCGTTGACCTGTCGTCGGACGCGGCTAGTTTTACAGTCGTGTAACAAGGGAGCAAGGGCATGAAGCGCATCGCAATGACGGCCATTTTCGCGGTCGCGCTCGCCACACCCGCCGTCGCACAGGACAAGTCAGTAGCAGGCGAGGCGCAGGCGCTCGACGTGCTAAAGCGCAGCATCGGTTTCCGCACCGTGGCCGGAGCGGGCAACCAGACCTTTGAATATGCGACCTACCTCAAATCGGTGCTGGTCGCAGGCGGGTTCGCTCCGGAAGATATCATCATCGAGAAGGTGGGCGACACGGCCTGGCTCGCGGCGCGCTATCGCGGGACGGGCAAGGCGAAGGGCGGCGCCAAGCCGATCCTCATCTCCGCGCATATGGATGTGGTGGAGGCCAAACCGGCCGATTGGGAGCGCGATCCGTTCACCGCCGTGGTCGAGAAAGGCTTCGTCTGGGGACGCGGGTCGAGCGACAACAAGGCCGATCTGTCGATCATGGTTGCCACGCTGATCCAGCTGAAGGCGAAGGGCTTCAAGCCCGGCCGCGACATCGTAATGCTGCTGTCGGGCGACGAAGAGACGAGCATGAAGACGACGGCGATGCTCGCGGCGAAGTATGACCAGGCCGAATTGCTGCTCAATATCGACGGCGGCGGCGGCAAATATGCCGAGGATGGCAAGCCGGAAGTGTTCGGGTTGCAGGGTGCGGAGAAGACCTATGCCGATTTCGAGCTGGGCTTTACCGATCCCGGCGGCCATTCGAGCGCGCCGGATGCGACCAACCCGATCTATTCGCTGGCCCGCGCGCTGGAAAAGATCGAGGCGTATAAATTCCCCGGCCAGCTGAACGAGATCACCAAAGCATCGCTGCTGGCGGCCGCCGACCAGACCGGCGGGGCGAAAGGAGAGGCGATGCGGCGCTTTGTTGCGAACCCCGCTGACCCGGAGGCGCTCAAGGTGCTGCGCGCCGACCCGGCCTATGTCGGGCAGGTCGGCACCACCTGCGTTGCGACGATGGCGAGTGCGGGGCATGCGCCCAATGCGCTGCCGCAGCGGGCGAGCGCCAATGTGAACTGTCGCATCTTTCCCGGCGTGAAGGTCGCCGATGTGATGGCCAAGCTGGCCGAGGTGGCGGGCGATCCGGCGATGACGATCCGCGAGATCGGGAGCGGGTCGGTCGCCAGCGACGCTTCGCCGCTGCGTCCCGATTTGATGAAGGTCGTGACGAAGGCGATCCATGCGCGCTTCCCCGGCGTGCCGGTGGTGCCGAGCATGTCGGCGGGTGCGACCGATTCGATGCATTTCCGCGCGCGCGGCGTGCCGAGCTATGGGGTCAGCCCGGGGTTCATGAAGACGTCGGACTCATTCGCGCATGGTCTGAACGAGCGCACGCCGGTGAGCGAGATCGGGCCGTCGATCGTGTTTTTCGAGACGGTGTTGCGGGAGTTAGCGAAGTAATCTTTAGCCCCTCCCGCTTTCGCGGGAGGGGTTGGGGAGGGTCTCCTTCTTTCTTTTCATGCGGCGAGGTTCAAGAAGAAGGCCCTCACCCAACCCTCTCCCGCGAAGAGCGGGAGAGGGCTAAGAATAAGGAGAGAATAAGCGACCCTTAGTCCAGCAGCTTGGCGATCCAGCGTTCGGCGGCGGCGCTGGCCTCCTCGGGCGTGAACGTGCCGGGGGCGAGGCACAGCTCCAGCCACAGGCCGTCGACCAGTGCGGTCATCGCCACCGCATTCATCCGCGTGTCGGCACGCGCGACGCCGCATTCGGCCAGCAACCGCTCCAGCCCTTGCAGATATTCGGCATAGACCTGGCGGTGCATCGCCTCCATCCGCGCGTTCGATCGCGTCAGGCTCCAAAAGGCGATCCAGGTAGCGAGCAAACCGCCATCGGCGATTGGGGCGCGAAAACTCGCGGTGACATAAGCCATCAGCCGTGCGCGGGCGTCGGTTCCGGCCGAATCCACCGCCGCTTGCAATGCTGCGTCCACGACATCGCCGGTCCAGGCATAGGTTTCGGCGATCAGCGCATCGATGCCGTCGAAATAATGCCGCAGCAGCCCCGGCGAGACAGCGGCTTCCGCGCAGATCGTGCGCACCGACACGCCGGCCGCACCGCGATCGGCGAGGACGCGCGCGGTGGCTTCGATCAGGCTCTGGCGGCGCGCATCGGGTTCGGCGCGGCGAAAGGCGGGGCTGGTCATGTCCTTCCCATAGCAGATGCGGGTTGCGTTGCACGTGCCCCTGTTATACGATCGTACAACAACATCGGGAGCCACCCATGGCCCATCGCTTCGCGGACGCTGCGGGGACCGACCCCGACGACAATCTGAGCCTGCCCGGATGGCTCTATACCGACCCCGAATATTTCGAGGTCGAGGTCGATCGCGTTATCCGCCCGTCATGGCAGATCGTCTGCCACGAGAGCGATATCGCGGGCGCGGGCGACTATCATACGCTGGATTATATCGGCGAGAGCGTGATCGCCATTCGTGGGCAGGACGGGTTGATCCGCGCCTTTGCCAATGTCTGTCGCCACCGCGCGATGCGGCTGGTCGATGGGCCGAGCGGGTGCGCGAAGAAGCTGATCTGCCCCTATCACGCCTGGTCGTATGAGACCGACGGGCGGCTGACCGGCGTGCCGATGCGCGGCGATTATTCAACCCTGGAGCTGAAGGACAATGGTCTGGCCCCGGTCGAGGTCGAAGTGTGGCAGGGGTTCGTGTTTGTTCGGCTGGAGGATCGCGGTGGGCCTTCGGTGGCGGCGATGATGGCGCCCTATGATGCCGAGATCGCGCCGTACCGGTTCGCTGACATGCGCACGATCAGTCCCGTCAAGCTGCGCGACCGCGAGGTGAACTGGAAGAATGTCGGCGACAATTATTCCGACGGGCTGCACATCCCGGTCGCGCACGCCGGCCTCACCCGGCTGTTCGGCAAGAGCTATGGAATCGAGGCGCAGCCCTGGGTCGACAAGATGTCGGGCTATCTGGCCGACAGCCCGCGCTCGAATTTCTGGGAAGCAGTCTATCAGAAGTATCTGCCGCGCGTGGAGCATCTGCCCGACAGCCATCAGCGGCTGTGGCTCTATTATAAATTGTGGCCGAACCAGGCGTTCGACATTTACGCCGACCAGATCGATTTCATGCAGTGGCTGCCGACCGGGCCGAACAGCTGCGTGCTGCGCGAAATGGCGTTCGCGCTGCCGGGTGCGGATCGCACGATGAAGCTGGTCCGCTATGCCAATTGGCGGATCAACCGCGTGGTCAATGCCGAGGATACCTGGCTCATCACCAACGTGCAGCGCGGCATGGCGTCGAAAAGCTACACGGTCGGGCCGATCGGCGACAGCGAGGTGTGCCTGCGCAGCTTTGCACGAAAGATTCGCGGGCTGATCCCGGAGGCGCGGCTGCACCGTGCGCCGGCACCGGGGTGGTCGCGGCGGCCGCGCGGCATTGATTGATCTGAGGGGCGGGAAAGCATGACCAAAAGATACGACGCACTCATCATCGGTGGCGGGCATAACGGACTGGTCTGCGCCTTTTATCTCGCGCGCGCGGGGCTGAAGGTCCGGGTGCTCGAACGGCGCGGGATCGTCGGCGGCGCTGCGGTGACCGAGGAATTCCATCCCGGTTTCCGCAACTCGACCGCCAGCTACACGGTCAGCCTGTTGCGGCCCAAGGTCATCAAGGACATGCGGCTGCACGAGCGCGGCTGGCGGATTATCGAGCGGACGATCAGCAATTTCTTTCCGCATGAAGGCGGCTATCTGAAGCTGGGCGGTGGCACCGCGCGGACGCAGGCGGAGTTTGCGCGCTTCTCGCAGAAGGACGCCGAGACCTTCCCGAAATATGAGGAAGCGCTGGAGCGGGTGGCCGAGGTGCTGCGCGACATGGCGCTGAAGACGCCACCCAATGCCGGGGGCGGGCTGCGTGCGCTGCTGGCGGCGGCGGTTCAGGGCAAGCGGCTGGCGGGGATGGATATCGAGGCGCAGCGCGACGTGATGGACCTGTTCGTCAAATCGGCGCGCGGGTTTCTCGACGGCTGGTACGAACATCCGTTCATCCAGGCCGCGTTCGGCTTCGACGCGGTCGTCGGCAATTATGCCAGCCCGGACACGCCGGGGTCGGCCTATGTGCTGCTCCACCATGTGTTCGGCGAGATCAACGGCAAGAAGGGCATGTGGGGCCACAGCGTCGGCGGGATGGGCGCGATCACGCAATATATGGCCGAGGCGTGTGTCGAGGCTGGCGTCGAGATCAGCGTGGACGCACCGGTTGCGAAGGTGCTGGTGGATGGCAGCAAGGTCGCGGGCGTGCGGCTGGAGAGCGGCGAGGAGATCGTCGCAGATATCGTGTCGGCCAATGTCGGGCCGGCGTTGCTGTATCGCCAACTGATCGATCGCGCTGACCTCGCGCCAGCGTTCGCGCGGCGGATGGACGGGTTCAAGGCCGGATCGGGCACGTTCCGCATGAACGTCGCGTTGTCCGAACTCCCCGATTTCACCGTGCTGCCCGGCAAGGAAAAAGCCGAGCATCACACCGCCGGGATCATCATCTCGCCAACGCTGGACTATATGGACAAGGCGTTCATCGACGCGAAGGCCAAGGGCTGGTCGGACGAACCGATCGTCGAGATGAAGCTGCCGACCAGCGTCGACGATAGCCTAGCGCCGCCGGGGATGCACATCGCGTCGCTGTTCTGCCAGCAATTCGCGCCGGTACTGCCTGACGGTCGGTCGTGGGACGACGAGCGCGAAAAGGCGGCGGATGTCATTATCGATACGGTCACGAAGCACGCGCCCAATTTCCGCAAGGCGATCATTGCGACGCAAATCCATTCGCCGCTCGATCTGGAGCGCAAGTTCGGGCTGATCGGCGGCGATATCATGCACGGCCATATGTCGCTGGATCAGCTTTGGGCGGCACGCCCGATGCTGGGCCACGGCGATTATCGCGGGCCGATCAAGGGGCTTTATATGTGCGGATCGGGCACGCACCCCGGCGGCGGCGTCACCGGCGCGCCGGGGCATAATGCGGCGCATGAGATATTGCGGGACCGGTCAGTGTTGAGGCGGTTGTTTGGGTAAACTGGTGGGAGGGTGTGGTTACGCTCCACTCCCCGAAGGGCGGGATTTACAGTCCCGCTGCCAGAACTACTGGCTTTACCCTCCCGAATACAAGTTCGGGGCGAGCGCGCTTAGCGACCGGATATGCTGGAATTTAGCTGAAATATTTCACGCAAGATCGCCCCATATCCGGGGCGCGCAACATCGCCCCGTCAGATGACGCGGTAATATCGATAGCTGGTGGCGCGGACGATGTTCATAGCGGGGCGGCCAATGCCACCGTGTTACCGCAGCGTCAAGTCGCTCGCCGCGCCCACCAGTATAACGGCACCGCCGTCAGCATCAGCGCGAGGCTCCATGCGCTTGCCTCGATCCCCGCGCCCCACAGCGCCCACAGGCAGAAGGGCAAAGCGAGCGCGGCGGGGACTGGCGCCACGCGGCGCACCAGGCCGGCGACGCAAATTGCGAGGTAGAACCAGAGTGCCGACGATGTGGTCAGCAGGATCGCAAACTCCAGCGCTTTGCTGAGACTCCGATCGGCGGTGGAGGCGACCAGTAGCGTGGCGAGGATGCTCGCCAATATTAGCCCCACCACCGGCGCATCCTTTGAATTGACCCGGCCGAACCACGACGGCAACAGCCCCGCGCGCGCCATGCCCAGCGGCAACTCGCCTTGCACCAGCACCCAGCAATTGAGCGCACCAATCGCGGAGATCGCGGCGAACGCAGCGATGAACTTGCCCGCTCCGCTCCCCAAATAGGTCTCGACGAACAGTGCGAACGGCGCGGTCGATCCGGCAACCTTGTCGGCAGGAAGGCCGAATGCAATGCCCGTGCTCACGACGATATAAAGCAGCCCGACCAGTGCCGTGCCGATCATCGTCGCGCGCAGCACGTTGCGTGCCGGATCCCTGACGCGCGAGGCAATCAGCCCCGCCGCTTCAAAGCCGACCAGCGGGAATAGCGTCAGCGTCACCGCCGCGGTCAGCCCGCCATAGCCCGGTCCGGTGCCGGGCCAGACCGGTGCGCTCGCCCGACCCGATCCGGCGAGCCACAGCACGATCCCGATCACGACGATCAGCGGGATGAGCTTCAGCACGGTCGTCACGACCTGAATCCGCCCCGCCAGGCGAGCCCCTGCCATGTTGGTCAGGGTGAACAGCCAGATCAGCGCGGCCGTCGCAATCGCGCTGTTGAGCGGCGATGCCACGAACCACGGCTCCAGCACCCCCAGATAGCCGACTGCCGATCCGGCAATCGCCGCCACCGCGGTCCAGTTGGAAATCCAGTAGCTCCACCCGACCAACGCGCCTGTGGCGGGTCCCAAGACTGCGCCGGTCACCGCAACCGCGCCCGTCTGGTCGGGGATCGCCCGATTGAGCATGGCCATCACATAGCCGATGGCGAGCGCGCCGGAGATGCTGATGACCCACGCAATGACCGCGATCCAGCCATAGGGCGCGATCAGCGCGGGCAGCTGAAATATGCCCGCGCCGATCATCCCGCCGACCACCATCGCGGTCGCGGTCCAGATGCCAAACGGTCGCTTGTCCGCGCTCATCTCTATCCCCCGCGCCGAGAATGGCCCGGTGGGGCGGTGGCGTAAATCCTAGAAGTCCTTGCCGACCTTGATGCCGATGGTTCGCGGCTGGATCGGGTAATTATAGAGCGTCCCGCCGCACGTGCCGACGCCGCATTGCGCAGTGCGATAGACCCCGGCAACGACGTCGAACGCATTGCGCAAATAGACATCGACTTTTAGACCGGCGACCTCACCCCCGGCCGAGAAGTCGAAGGTGCCATAGCCCTTTTGCGTGCCGAACGCGGCGCGCGCCGCGGTGCGCAGGTCGAACACAACCTC
Organism: Sphingomonas sp. LT1P40; assembly: GCF_036663835.1. Classification (NCBI taxonomy): domain Bacteria; kingdom Pseudomonadati; phylum Pseudomonadota; class Alphaproteobacteria; order Sphingomonadales; family Sphingomonadaceae; genus Alteristakelama; species Alteristakelama amylovorans. The sequence continues at coordinate 1,886,359 of NZ_JAXOJT010000001.1, read as the reverse complement.
GCTTTGATAGACGAACGCGCCCTGAACATAGGCTTTGGCATCGCCGCCCACCGGCATTTCGTAGCGGACCTGCGCGTTGCCCTTGAACTTCGGCGTGATCGGCAGTCGCGTGCCCGCAGGGGCCAGCTCGACATTGCCCGGCCCGGTACAGGTCGCCATGCCTGAGATCAGGCAATAGGGTCCGACCAGCTTGGCGTCGTTATATGCGCCGGAGACCGAGAAGGTCAGACCCGGTGCCGGACGACCGGCAAACTCGACCTCAACGCCGCGCACGCGGGCATTGCCGGCATTCTTGATCTCGGTCAGCCCGTTGGCACCGAGATAGGAGAATTGCATATTGGTCCAGTCGAGCTGGTACACTGCGCCGTTGAAGCGCAGCGGCCCGAAGTTCGTTTTCCAGCCAATCTCATAATTGTCGATAAAGTCGGCACCGAATGGCGGCAGCGTGCCGCGCCGGTTGATGCCACCGGGTCGGAAACCGCGCGAAGCGGTGGCATAGAGCATGACGTCGTCGACCGGTCGGTAGGTCAGGTTGATCTTGTGGATGAAGCCCCAATCCTCCGACACCTTGTCGAGGTTGGTGCACGGGCTGCCCGCGACCACGGAAGGCGCGAAACACGCCGCCTCGCCGGTCCCGCTCGAGAAGCCTGCGCCATAGCCGAAGAAGCCGACCAGCGAATTCTTGTACTTGAACACGCGCGTTCCGAGCGTCGCGCTGACCTTTGGCGAAATATCGACGGTCAGATCGCCGAACACGGCATAGTCGCGATCGACGCGATATTGCTTGGTCAGCCAGATCGTGTCGGTCCAGCCGGGCACTTCATAAGCGTCCGCAAAGCCCGGAATCTTGTAGACCTGCTGAATATTATGCGTCTGGCGCTGATAAAAGCCGCCGAAGATCAGCCGGGCCGGACCGCTTTCCCAGTTGAAGCGCAGCTCGTGGCTTTGCTTGGTAAAGGCGTCGCGGCCCTCGAACAGCTGGTTCGAGATCGGATTGCCGGCGTTGTCGACATAATAAGCACCATAACCGAACAGCGCGTCGTAATAATAGGCATAGTCCGAATAGTCGTTGGCGCTGGTCACCAATCGGTCGAGATAGGTGCCGGCATAGGTGACGTCGAAGCTACCGATCTTGCCCTCGATCGTCAGCCCGGCCTGAATCCATTTGTCGCGCGAGGATTCGGGATTGTACTGCTGAACCTTGTACGCGCCCAGACCGAGTTCATAGGCGAAGGTGCCCTGAGTCTTCTGCACCTGTCCCATCACCTGCGGGGTCACGGTCCAGCTGTCGTCGAGGTCGATCTTCAGCGCGGCGCGGCCGCCATAGATTTCGACTTCGTTATAGTCATCCTCGACAAAGGCGGTGTTGGTTACCGTGTTGGTGCCGGGGATGTCGCCGCCGGGGCTGAGCGTCGGGAAGACGCGCGTGCCCGGGATGTTGTCGATGAAACCGGCCTTTTTCTCGTACCAGCCGACGACGCGCAGCGCGATGTTGCTGCTGACGGGTAAGTTGACGAAGCCTTCGCCGACATAGCCGATGCCGCCATCCGCGACGAAGTTCACCTCGCCGGCCGCCGATCCGTAAAAGCCGCTGGTGTCCGGCTTGTTGGTGATGATGCGAACGGTGCCGGCCTGCGAGCTGGCACCGTAAAGCGTGCCCTGCGGTCCGGCCAGCGCCTCGATCCGTGCGATGTCATAGACATGGATGTCAAGCGCGCCCTGAATCGTGGTGATCGGCGCTTCGTCGAGATAGGTGCCGACGCTGGGCAACTGGCCCGAATGGTTGATCGTCTCGCCCGAGGCGATGCCGCGGAAGTACACGGCCGACGCGCCGGGGCCGGCGGTCTGATAGGATAGCGACGGCAAATAGCGGGCATAATCGTCGAAGTCGGAAACGTTGAGCTGTTCAAGCTTCTCGGTCCCGATCGCGGTGATCGAGAGCGGGACGTCCTGGAGGTTCTGCTCACGCTTTTGCGCGGTGACGATGATCTCGTCGTCATCGTCAGGCGGTGCGCTTTGCGCCAGCGCCGTTGCCGGGACCATTGCGGTAGAGGCGAGAAGCCCCGCCATCCAGAGCGATTTCGACACCACAGTAGCGGTCATCACACGGCCCCCCGTTAAGCTGTGTTACAAAGCTGTTACGCTACCGTTATGCTGTCAAGCGGATTCTTGTGCGACGCACAACACAACTATACGATCGTACAGAACCTGTTGCGCGCCTGCATCAACGCTGCCGCAGCACCGGCTCCAGCGCGGTTTCAAGCGGCCCCAGCCACGGCGCGAAATGCCGCCATTGTTCGACCGCGTCGGCATAGATCGGTTGGCGGACTTGCTCGGCGCTTGGCGTTCGCACCGCCCGTTCGGTGCGGTGGAAGGCGAGACAGGCGGGGTCGAATTCCAGCGCGAGATAATCGAGCAGACGGCGCACCTGGCCCTCCAGATCCGCGACAAGTTCCTCATAAAGGACGCGGTGGACATGGCCGGGGAGCGCACGGTCGATCGTGTCCATCATGCCGACATAGTCGCTGTAATAGCGGCCGAGTTCGGTCAGGTCGTAACTGAACGCCTGACCCCGTGCGAAATGCTGTTTGAAGCAGGAGAAACAGCACGCCATCGGATGCCGCCGCACATCTACGATTTTCGCATGCGGCAGGATCAGCCGGATCAGCCCGACATGCGCGAAATTATTGGGCAGCTTATCGATGAAATAGGGGCGATCGGTCTTGCGCTGAATGCGCGTCGCCTCGAGATATTCGCGGCCGAGCGCGGTGCGTTCTTCGACGCTCAGGTCGGCGAGAATTTCGGGATATTGCGTTGTCTCGCCCTTGCGTTTGCGGCCGGCCAGCTTGCGCGCGATGGCGGGCAGGTCGGGCAGTTCCATGGTGCCCTCGACCAGCGGATGACTGGAGAGGATCTGTTCGACCAGCGTCGATCCCGATCGTTGCAATCCGACGATGAAGATCGGGTCGGGCGCGGGATCGCCCCCCGGCCGCGCCGCGAAGAAATCCGGGGTGAACAGCGCTTCGCCGCGACGACGCTGATCGCTCAGTTCTTCGGGATCATACTCAATCAGCGCGCGCCGCTGACGATTGCCCGCCGCATAATGGGAGAAGGACGCGGCGTAGTCGCCAGCATCCTCGAGCGCCTTGCCCAGCGCGAACTCAAAATGAAAGCGATCGTCGGGGGTCAGCGCGGCACCGGCGAGCTGCGCTTCGATCGCTGCGATATCGTCCGTCGTGAAGCGGAATGTCTTGAGGTTGGCGAGGCTCCACCAGCTTTCGCCCAGCGTGGGAAGCTGTTCGATGCTCGTCCGGTACGCTGCGATGCTGTCGGGCACGCGACCGACCGTCTTGAGCGCATGGCCAAGGCTCATCCAGACCTTGGGCTGGCGCGGAAGCTCGGCCAGCACGGCGCGATAAATATCGATCGCGGCGTCGTAATCGCCGATCCGCACCAGTAGCGCGGCCTTGAGATTGCGATAGGCGGGGTTGCGCGCGTCCTCGTGGAGCAATTGCTCGACATGGGCGAGCGATTCCTCCGATCGCGCCTGCCGGTGCAGCACGACGGCGAGGTTATGGCGCGCCGGGGTGAAGGCGGGCGCCAGCTCCAGCGCGCGCACCAGCAGCTTCTCCGCATCGCCATATCGCCCCAGCCGGGTCGCCAGTTCGCCGAGCATGCGGATCGCGGCGACGTCGGTGGGCTGCGCCTTGAGTCGCGCGCGGAGCAGCGGTTCGGCGATGCCCAGTTCGTCGCGGCGCAACGCTTCCGCCGCCGTGACCAGATCGGGGTCGCCGGTCGATGCCTTGAGCGCACGCAAATGCGCCGCGCCGCCCGCTATGGCGTCGCCTGCCGCATGCCACAAGTCGGCGATCGCTCGCCATGCGGTGGGGGAGGGTGCCAATGCTTCGGCGCTACGTAGCTGGGACCGGGCGGCAGCTGTATTGCCGTCGGCGATCTGCTGGCGGGCGTCGCGCAACAGGGTCCGCAAGTGACCAGGCAACGCGCTCAACGATGCTTTCCCCGGCTGGGCTGCATTCCGCTTTCACATGCGCATGCGGGATCGGCGATCATCAGCGGAAACGCGGGCCAAACATGTTCTCGCATATGAGCATGCGTAGCGCAGGCAACATGCTCAGTCTAACCCGAACGCTCCTCCAATCGATACGCCACCATAACGTTAACCTCCTGAATGGCATGAAGGTGCCGGATCGCAGGAGGAAGCCGCGCGGTGGTTGAACGTGCGCAGAAGTTGAATGACGTGGTCTATGTCGAACTGGTGCGCAGCCTGTTCGCTACTCCGCTGGCCCCGCTGATTATGTCGTCCGTGTTCACGCTGGCGTTCGTGCTGATCGGCACGCGCCATCTGGACGCGGTCCATATCGCCACCGGTGTCGCCGGGATCGCGGCCAGTCTGGCGCGGTTGGTGACGGTGGGATGGTATCGGCGCGAGGCGCTTTCGGATAATCTTGCCCCGTTGCGCGCGCGGTTGATCGAGCGGCGCTTTGCCGTGACCTATCTCGCCTTTGCCGCCTGTCTGGGGGTGTTCGGCGCGCGCGTCTTTACGCTCGCACTGCCCGAGGCGCATGTCCTCGCGGTGTGTGTGATGGTCGGCTATTGCGCGGGTGCGGCGGCCGGCGTGGGGCTGCGTCCGGGCATTGCCATCCCGAGCATGTTGCTGGCGATCGGCCCGACGATCGTGATCGCGGCGATAAAGGGCGACATACTCTATCTGGGCATGAGCATCGCGGCGGCGGCATTGCTGGCGGGCGGCGCCCAGAATGTGATCGCGCGAAACCGCACGACGATGGCCGAAATCGGCAAGCGCGTGACCTTTGCCTCGCTGGCGCGACAGGACGGGCTGACGGCGTTGCCTAACCGACTGGGCCTGCGCGAATGGTTCGAGGCGGCATTCACGCTGGGGCCTGACACTGGCGCGATCGCCGTCCATTATCTCGATCTCGATGGGTTCAAGCCGGTCAACGACCGTTACGGCCACCCGGTGGGCGACGCGTTGCTGGGGGCGGTGGGCGAGCGATTGTCCGACGCACTGCGGCCTGCGGACATAGCCGCGCGGCTGGGCGGGGACGAGTTCGCCATCATCCAGAGCGGATTGCGGCGGAGCGAAGAGTCCGAACTGCTCGCCCAGCGTCTTGTCGCCACGCTGCGGCGACCGTTCACGATCGGCGGGCATGTCATCGAAATCTCGACCTGTATCGGCACCGTCATCGCCACCGATCGCACCCGCGATCTGGAGCAGTTGCTGATGGAGGCCGATCAGGCGCTGTACCGGGCGAAACGGCGCGGGCGCGGCAGTGTCGAGCAAAGCGCCGCCGCGTAGGATGGCTATCGCGGTAATGGCGCCACAATTGATCCACTGTGGATCGAACTAACCCACTCAAAATACAAGCCGTTTCGGATATGCAACGGCGGTACTTCGCAGACCGCGCCAGAACCGATCAAATCCCGGTCTGCGAATGCGGGCGCATTTTCCGGATGAGAGCGTCGATCTGATCTACCTCGACCCGCCGTTCAACTCCAATGCCAACTATAACATCCTGTTCCGCTCGCCGACCGGTGCGGAGTCCGATGCGCAGGTCGCGGCGTTCGAGGACACATGGGCGGCGAGCATGTCGGCGTGGGCATGGTGCGAGACCTGCATTCGGTGATGGAGCGGGAAAAGGCACCGATCGGGGTGATCGTCAGCCGCTCGCAACCCTCTGGTCCGATGTTGCGCGAGGCGGCGGCGGTGGGGCGGTTTCATTCGGAGGCGACCGGCAAGAGCTATGCGCGGCTGCAGATTTTGACGGTGGACGAACTGTTCTGTGGGCGGCGGCCGGATATCCCGCTGATCGATAGCGGCGCAGCGTTTCGCAATGCCCCGCGCGAGGCGACGGAGGCGCAGGAGAAACTGTTTTAAGCGCGTCGTAGCGGTGGATGCGCTTTCAAAGCTGTCGCCCGCCCCCTAAGTCCTGTCGCAATGACCGATACGCCAGCCCCGCCGATCCCCGCCGCGACTTTGGTGGTGATGCGCGAGCGAGCCGCCGGACCGCCCGAATTGCTGATTGTCGAGCGGTCCGCCGCGATGCGCTTTGCCGGTGGGGCTTTGGTGTTTCCCGGCGGGCGAGTCGATCCGGGGGACAAGGCGCTGGCGGCGCGGTATCCGGGCGATCCCGACGACATTGCCGCGCGCATCGCCGCGATCCGCGAGACGATCGAGGAAGCGGGGCTGGCGATCGGGGTGCGTGGAGACCTCGACATCGAACGCGCGCGGGCGGCGCTCTATGCGGGCGAAGCGCCAGGCGTCGTGCTGGCGGGATGCGATCTCGATCTGGAAGCGCTGGTGCCGTTTGCGCGGTGGCTCCCGCATTCGGGTGTGGCGCATCGGGTATTCGACACGCGATTCTATCTGGCGCGCTGGCCGGAGGGGGCGGGGGAGCCGGTGGCCGACGGGAACGAGAGCGCCAAGCTGTTCTGGGCGACGGCGCAGCAGGTGCTCGACGATGCCGATGCGGGGCGGGTGCGGATCATCTTTCCGACGCGGCGCAATCTGGAACGGCTGGCGCAATATGGCAGCTTCGCCGAGGCGGTGGCGGATGCGCGGGCGCACGCGGTCCAGACGATCACGCCCTGGGCCGAGCAACGCGCCGGGGTTGAGCATCTGTGCATCCCCGAGGGGCTGGGTTACCCGGTAACCTCTCAGCCGATCGAGGCGGCGCTGCGGGCATGAGAACGGGGCGCGCATGAAGATCGTGCGGCACGGGGCGGGGGCGATCGTGGTTGCCGGGCTGCTGCTGACGCTGGCGTTGCTGCTCTATGCGCTGGCGAAGAACCGGCCGCAGGACTTGCCCTGGACCGACCTCGATCTGGGGCAGCCGGTGGGGCTGTTCACGGGGCGGAAACTGGCCGGGCTGACCGGAGATTTTCCGGCGTGTCGGGCAGTGCTGGACAAGGCCGGGGTGCGCTACACGGTGTTGCCAGAGCGACGTGAGGGTGGCGAATGTGGCTATGCCGATGCGGTGCGGTTCGCGGCGGGCGGGCCACGGCGGATCGGGTTTGCGCCCGCCGATCTGGGCGTGTCGTGCCCGGTCGCGGCGGCGCTGACGGCGTGGGAATGGGAGGTGGTGCAACCGGCAGCTCAGCGCATATTGGGCCAGCGGGTGGCGGAGATCGAGCATTTCGGCAGCTATAACTGCCGCCGGATGTATAATCGTGAGGGTGCCAGCTGGAGCGAGCATTCGACGGCCGACGCGGTGGATATCGCGGCGTTCCGGTTGGTCGACGGCACGCGGATCACGGTCGTCGGCGACTGGGCGGGGGATGACAAGCAAGCGCGCTTCCTGCGAGCGGTGCGGGACGATGCATGCGGGGTGTTCGCAACCGTGCTGTCGCCGGACTATAACGCGGCGCACCGCGACCATTTCCATTTCGACCAGGCATCGCGCGGCGAAATGGGGTGGCGGGCCTGCCGCTAGGGCAGGCCCGCCGGGAAAAACGCTTAGGCGGCGTTCGCTTCGACCTTTTCGACCCATTGCGGGAAGAAGACGGGCTGGCGGTTGGACCAGCCGGAGGCGGTTGCTGCGGCTTCGCTGATCGACTGGAGCAGCTTGCGGCGCAGGTCCGGATGAAGATGCGGGAGCGCGGCGGCGGCGCAGAACGCGGCGGGCAGCCATGGACGCGCCTCGGCACCGATCAGGCGCTCATAGAGAAAGCGATAGGCCGAGAAGCTGGTCAGCCGACCCTGTCCCAGATCGAAGGCGGAGATCGTGACGAGCGGGGCCATGAACGGCTCCATCGCGTCCAGACCGCTGTCGTCGGGCATCAGTGCGCGGATCTCGGGAATGCGGTCGTACATGTGCGCCTGGGCACGGATGCTGGCGGTCTCGACGGTGTCGCGCGACCAGAGTTCCATCGCGTCGTGGCGATCCAGCCCGACATCGAGCGAGCGGCGGATATAGCGCTGCGTCGCCGCGGCGAATCCTGCGAATTCCTTCATCTCGGCGAGGGTCATTGCCCCTTCAGCCGGCTTGCTCCTTGCACTCATCGTCCCACACTCCCACCCCGGATAATTCCCCTTCACTGCGAACGTGCCACAGGATGGTTAACATCATCCTGAACCCCGCGTCGTCCGCCGTTCAGCATCGAATCATAGTTAGTGTTGCGTTGCAACATGCGTTGCGACGAGTGGAATTGTTGCAGATGAAACCAAAGGCGGGCGCGTCATTTCGGCAACAAGGCCGGTTTGCGGACGTTGAACATGAACGGATTGTCAGTCATCGCCGCGATCAAACGCTTCGTCGGATAACCGGCGCGGTGGGGTAGGAGTGGCGGAACCATTCTGCCAACACCCCCTCAACGAGATTCGGGGTCGAGGGGACCACATGACAATCGGTAATTTCACAGCGCGATTTGCGCTGGTGGCAGCGCTTTGCCTTGCGACGATCGCCCCAGCCAACGCGCAATTCTGGCAGTGCGCGCCCTATGCCCGCGCGATTTCCGGCGTGAAGATTTTCGGCAATGCCCATACTTGGTGGGGTCAGGCTGCCGGTCGTTACGAGCGTGGCAACGAGCCGGTCGAGGGCGCGGTGATGTCGTTCGCGCCGACGCAGCGCATGCGGCTGGGCCATGTCGCAATGGTGTCGAAGGTGCTGAACGACCGCCAGGTGCTGCTGACCCATGCCAATTGGTCGCGCCGCGGCGGGGTCGAGAAGAATGTGATCGCGGTGGACGTGTCCGAGCGCGGCGACTGGAGCCGGGTGAAGGTATGGTTCGCCAGCAATGGCGGGCTGGGGACTTCGACGTTTCCGGTGAACGGTTTCATTTATTCGGGCCAGGCACCGAATAACGTGCCTGAGGTTCAGCCTGAGGTTGCCCCGTTCGGGCCGATTACGATCGCGTCGGTGGACTTGTCGCAGTTCGGGATCGAAACTTCGCTGCAGAAGTAAGAGGATCAGTTCTCCCCTCCCCGGTGCGGGACGAGTTGATCACGCGGCCCTGAAAGTCATTGCCACGCCGTTCATGCAATAGCGCTTGCCGGTCGGTTTCGGGCCGTCGTCGAACACATGGCCAAGATGGCCGCCGCAGCGGCGGCAGATGACTTCGGTGCGAGCGATGCCGAGCGAGCGATCCGTCTTGGTGAGTATGGCAGTTTTAAGCGGCGCGTAGAAGCTGGGCCAGCCGGTGCCGCTCTCGAACTTCGTGCGCGAACTGAACAGCGGGAGCGCGCATCCGGCGCAGGCGAAGATGCCGGTGCGCTTTTCCTTGTCGAGCGGGCTGGAGCCGGGGCGTTCGGTGCCTTCCTGTCGCAGCACGCGATATTGTGCCGGGGTGAGCTGCCTGCGCCATTCGGCGTCGGTGCGGGTGATTTCGAAGCGCTGGGCGGCCTCGCTTTCCTCCGCCGTGCAGCCGAATGTGACGGCAAGCGCGCCGGTGCCGGTCAGGGCGAGCAGATGGCGGCGGGTGACGGGCATGAGGGCGATCCTTGTAGCGTGCTGCTTGAGATACGTCGGAGAGCCGCTTTTGGTTTCACGGGCCGGAACCTTCGGCGCGCAGCCGCTTTATGCGATCATTGCAACCAGGACGAAATCCATGGCCTTTCAGCAACTTGATCCACCATTGCCGGTCCATGTCATCGACAAGGGATCGGGCTATGCTTTTGCCGTAATCGATTATGGGCAGGAGCATAATTTGATCTGGGTCACCGCGCTGGACGAGAGTGGTGAGATCTGGTGCGCGCCCAATCCGCTGGTACGGATGCACGGCAACTGGACGATGGGGCGCAAGCGGCCACCGGCGATCGAAGAAGCTAAGGCGAAATCATGTGGCACGATGCCGCCCGGTGCCACTCAATAGCGACTCAGTTCCACTGGCATCTTCTTGTAGCCGTGGACGAAGCAGGCAGCGACGCGCTCCGGCTCCGCGACGACATTCACGCGCAGACGGCGCTTGGCCATTTCCTCCATCAGCACGCCGATCTGAAGCTCGGCCAGCCGCGCGCCGACGCAGCGGTGGATGCCGTGGCCAAAAGCGAGGTGGCGGCGGGCGTTCGGGCGATCGACAATGATACGGTCGGCATTCTCGAATACGCTCTCATCGCGGTTGGCGGAAAGATACCACAGGACGAGCTTGTCGCCCTCGCGGATGTGTTGGCCCATCAGTTCGGCATCGGCGGTGGCCGTGCGGCGCATATGCGCCAGCGGCGTCTGCCAGCGGATGATTTCCTGAGTCGCGTTGGCGATCAGTGACGGATCGGCTTCGAGCTTCGCGCGCTCGTCGGGAAATTGTTCGAGCGCCCAGGCATAGGCCGACATCGAATTGCGCGTGGTGTCGTTGCCGCCGACGATGAGCAGGATGAGGTTCCCGAGGAACTCCATCTGGTCCATTTCCGCCATAGCGTCCGAATGGATCATCATCGAGATCAGGTCGGGGGTCGGTTCCTTGTCCAGCTTGGCATTCCACAGCGCGCCGAATTCGGAGGCGCACTGGAACAGGATGTTGCGACGTTCCTCTTTGCGCACCGGGTCCTTGGCGATCTCGATATCGCCGGCCCAGTCGGACCAATAGGTCAGTTTGCGGCGATCGGCCCAGGGGAAGTCGAACAGAAGCGCCAGCATCTGCGTGGTCAGCTCGATTGCGACGGTATCGACCCAGTCGAAGGTCTGCCCGACGGGGAGCGAGTCGAGCAGTTCGGCAGTGCGGGTGCGGATATCGGCGCTCATCCGCACCATTTCGGACGGCGTGAAGGCGGGCGCGACCGTGCGGCGCTGGCCAGTGTGCTTGGGCCTGTCCATCGCAATGAACATCGGCATGGCGATATCTCCCTCGACCAGATCGGCGACGGTGATGCCGCCCGCCTGTGACGAGTAGAGTTCTGGCAGCGATTCGACCTCGACGATCGGCTTATAGGAAGAGATCGACCAGTATGCGCCGAAGGGCGAGTTTTCGCAGCGATAGACCGGTGCCGTGGCGCGGAGTTGGCGGAAGGGTTCGTGCCAGGTGTCGTCGCGGTAGAGGCTTGCAAGGGTGACGTCGAGCGGGTCGGCGGTGGTCGCCGCTTCGCTTGCAAGGGTTGCCATGATTGCCACTCTCCGGATGTCGTTTGACTGGAGAGTGCCTTAACTGACAATTATGTCAATAGTGGTGCGGCGGGTTGCTATGCGGCCGCGGTCTTCTTCCGCCGGAACAGTTTCGGGCTGCCCGATTGCAGCACGCCGCGGCGGAACAGGCGGGCGGCGATGGTGACGGTGATCACCACCCACAGGGCTTGCCATGCGAGCGCGAGACCGTGACGCCACAGTTCGGCGGAGTTGGCGGCGCGGGCGGCCATGGCGAAGGGCGAGCTGAACGGGAAGAGTTCGGCGGCGGTGGCGACCCAGCTGTCAGGTTGTGCGGCGGCAGCAGAGGCAAAGCCGAACATGGCGACCTGGAAGATCGTGATCGGCAGCGAGAGCATTTGCAGTTCGCGCTGGGTCGATGCCTGTGCGCCGATGCCGAGGAAGACGGCGCCGAGCAGCATGTACGCCATCACGAAATAGGCGAGGAACAGCAGCGCGAAGGTCGGCAGGCCGACAGCCGGACCGACATCGGCGAAGGCGCGCGCGAAATTGGCGGGCAGCAAAGCGCCGACATTGAGAACGACCGTTCCCCAGAACAGGAGGAAAAGCAAAGCCACGCCGAACATGCCGAGCAGCTTGCCGAAGAACACGCTTTCGAGCGGAACGGCGGCGGCGAGGATTTCGATGACCTTGTTCGAGCGCTCCTCGGCCATCGTCCCGACGACCTGCCCCGCGAGCATCAGCGACACGATGAACAGGCCGAACACGGTGAAGAAGCCGGCCTGCCCCTGTCCGCTGGCGGAGGTGCCAGTGCGGACGACGGCGGTTTTCGTCGGCTCGCTGAGCGCGGCGGTGGACCCGGCTTTTTCGGCGAGCAGCACCTGTTCGGCGAGGACGATCATGTAATCGGCGGTGCGTGACCCGGCGGGACCATAAAGGATTTGCGGCTTTTCCAGCGGGCCGTAGAGCACCGCCGACGCCTCGATATCCTTGCGCTCGAACAAGGCGCGGGCCTGTCGCTCGGCATTTTCGCCCGGTGCCTCGACGATCAGCTGAGGCGGGCGTTCGCTGGTTCGATAGATCTGGCGCAAGTCGCGGTCGACCAGAATGGCGGTGCGCGTTCGCTCGCCGCTGCCGATCAGGACGATGCGGGCCTTTTCGTTGCCGCTCTTGGCCATCGTCGCAGCACCCATGCCACCGACGGTGCCGAATGCCAGCATCATCAGCGGGGCGAGCAGGAAGAGCAGGAAGGTGGGGGTGAATACCGTTGCCACGAAATCGCGACGGGCGATGGTCATGGTCTGGCGGGTGAGGCGGCGCAGGCTGCTCATGCTGCGGTCTCCTGCGCGGCGGCTTCGAGTGCTTCGGCGCCGACGATCTTGACAAACACGTCGTGGAGCGTGGGTCGCTCGATCGACAGGCCGGAAATGCCATAGCCCGCGGCGATGAGTTTGGTCAGCAAGGATTCGATGCCGCCATCCGGCATGATGAAGCGCCAGCCGTCGCCGTCGCGGTCGGCATCGGCGGGGAGGAGGGCGCGGATATTCTCGTCCGGGTGGTGCGGCACATAATGCGCCTTGAACGGGAGCGTGGCGCGGGCGTCGGTCATGCTGCCCTCGAAGCGGACTTTGCCACCGGCGATAATGGTAAGGCGGTCGCACAGCCGCTCGGCATGCGCCATGACATGTGTGGAAAACAGGATCGTCGCGCCGCGATCCCGCTCGGCCAGAATCAGTTTTTCGAGGCGCTCTTGGTTTACGGGGTCGAGGCCGGAAAAGGGTTCGTCGAGGACGAGCAGGTCGGGTTGATGGACGATCGAGCCGAGCAGCTGGACGAGCTGGGCCATGCCCTTGGACAGTTTCCTGATCTTCTGGTCGATGGCGTGGCCGAGACCGGCGGCTTCCATCAGTTCCGCGCCGCGCTTGCGCCCGGTCTTCCAGTCGAGGCCGCGAAGCGCGCCCATGAAGGCGATCGCCTGCACGGTCTTCATCGATGGGTATAGGCCGCGTTCCTCGGGCAGATAGCCGACCTGGTCGCTGACATCGCGGGGATTGGCGTTGCCGAGCAGGGTACGGGTGCCGCTATCCGGCTCGATAATGCCGAGCAGCATCCGCAACGTCGTGGTCTTGCCCGCGCCATTGGGACCGAGGACGCCATAGATCATGCCGGTGGGGACGGCGATGTTCACGCCATCGACCACGCGCCGGTCCCCGAACCGCTTCACCAGACCGGAGGCGGTGACCGCCATTTCACTACGCAACAGGAATCCCCTCGATTGTCCGTCCGTGGTAGCGGGGGGTGATGTATGAAGGCAAGCCACTCGAAGACGCTATCCGCGAAAAGGCGGTGGAGTTGGGCTTTGCTGCGTGCGGAATTGCGCGCGCGGACGCGGCACCGCGATCGGGCGAGCGACTGCGGCAATGGCTGGCCGAGGGGCGGCATGGCGACATGATCTGGATGGAGGAACGCGCGCATCACCGCGAAAGTCCGGGCGGATTGTGGCCGGAGGTGCGGTCGGTGATCGCGCTGGGGATGAGCTATGCACCTGCGGTCAATCCGCTGGCACTGGAAGGGGTCGGGGATCGCGGGCGGATATCGGTCTATGCGCAAGGGGCCGACTATCACGATGTCGTGAAGAAGGCGCTGAAGGCGCTGGGGCGATGGCTGGCGAGCGAGGCCGGGTGCGATCTGAAGGTGTTCGTCGATACTGCGCCGGTGATGGAAAAGCCGCTGGCTGAGGCGGCGGGGCTGGGGTGGCAGGGGAAGCATACCAATCTGGTGAGCCGCGAACATGGCAGCTGGCTGTTCCTGGGAGCGATTTATACGACGCTGGTACTGGCGCCGGATGTGGCGGGCAGCGATACCTGTGGGTCATGCGATGCGTGCCAGCGTGCGTGCCCGACCGATGCCTTTCCCGAGCCCTACCGACTGGATGCGCGGCGGTGCATTTCGTATCTGACGATCGAGCATAAAGGGCCGATCCCGCACGAGTTCCGCGAGCGGATCGGCAACCGGATTTATGGCTGTGACGATTGTCTGGCGGTGTGCCCGTGGAACAAGTTCGCCAGTGCGGCGGCGGCGAATCTCGCGTTTGCGCCGCGCGCCGAGCTGACTGCACCCGCGCTGGCGGATTTGCTGGCGCTGGACGATGCCGCATTCCGGCAGGTGTTTTCGGGATCACCGATCAAGCGGATCGGACGCGACCGGATGGTGCGCAACTGCCTGATCGCGGCGGGGAACAGTGGGGATGCAGCATTGTTGCCGGTGGTGGAGGGGTTGCTGGGCGATCCCGATGCGGTGGTGCGCGAAGCGGCGGAATGGGCGATGATGCGGCTGCAATCGGGAGAGCGATGATGCGTGGATTTCAAATGTTGCTGGTACTGCTGTGGATCGTGCTGGCGGGCTATACGGCGGTGGTGATCGGCGAGCATGGGTTGAACCTGTTGCCGATCTTCTTCGGCGACATCGCGCAGCTGGTATGGCCCGGGCAGTTCAATCTGGATTTTCTGTGCTTCCTGATCCTGTCGGCGCTGTGGACGGCGTGGCGCAACGGCTTTTCAGCGGTTGGGTTGGCGCTGGCACCGGTCGCGCTTCTGGGCGGGGCGGGATTTCTGTTGCCCTATCTACTGTGGCTGAGCGTGCGCGAAGGCGGCGATGTTCGGCGCGTGATGCTTGGGGTTAACGCCTGACGATTATTTTCCCGCCCGGCTGGCCCTGAGCGCTGCGGCGCAGCTGGACTGGTCGATGGGCGAGCCGTCGCGCTGGCGGGTTTCGGCGAAGGTGACGGTGGAGTCGCCGCGCCCGGATTTGGGCGGGTAGAGATAGGCGTCGAGCACGCAGATCGGACCGGTGAACTGGAGTTTGCGCGCCGAACCCTCGCTGATGTCGAGCGTGGGTTTGCCGAACTGGGCGACCAGACCGGCGCTGTTCTGACCCAGCACGCCGGTGAGCGCCGACATCCCCTGTGGCACTGGAATCGGCGCGGCGCGGCCGGGCGGGGGCGTGTTGCCGGCGGTGCAGCCTGCGAGCAGGACGAGCGCGGCGGCACTTGCGAACAGTTTCACTTGGTTCTCCGGTGGAACAGATGCGTCGCCATCGCCGCACCGACAATGGGCGCGATCAGATTGACTACGGGCAAGAAGAACAGCGCGGTTCCGGCGGCACCAGTGGCAAAACGGGTGACGCGGGTGGTGGCGCGCCAGCGACGCAGGTCTGCGGCGGGCATGTGGCGCACCGCGACCATGTCGCCCAGGTCGCGGCCCAGCAGCCAGCTGTTGACCAGAAAGAACGCGATCGGTGTGCCGACGCCGGTGACGAACAGCAGGATATAGACGGGGGAGAAAGCGAGGTTGGCAAGGACCGCGCGCGCCGCCGATCGTGCGCCCATTGCGGCGGAACGGGCAAAGGAGACATCGCGGGCGGCGGCGAAGCGTTCGGGATAATGTTTCGCCTCGACCGCGTGGACGACTTCGTCCGCGAACACACCGATCACGGCGATGGCAATGACGCGGAACAGCAGCCACGCGCCGAGCAGGGCAACGAGTAGCGCGGCGGCGGCGGCGAGGCTGGCGGTGCTCTGGCTGGCGGCGAAGTAGCGCGCGACAAGGGCTTCCGTCCCGAGCCACAAGCCCGCGCCGAGCGCCGCGAAGATCGCCAGCGTCACCAGCATCGATTTGGCAAACACCGCAACGATGCGTCGGTCGCCCAGCTGGCGGATCGAAAGGAGCAGCGCATTCAGCATTGCGGCATGGATGGGCCGGGGTGGGCCGCCAAGTCAACGCAGTTGCGCCGACGCGCGCCCTACACTAGGCGCGCGACAATCCATTTTCAGCATTTTCGGCATTTTCGGAGAGCAACGTGACCGCAATCACCCATGACGTCGTCGCCATCGGTAACGCCATCGTCGACATTCTGGCGCAGGCCGAGGACAGCTTCATCGAGGAAATCGGCGTTGCCAAGGGTTCGATGCAGCTGATGTTCTCGCCCGAAGAGGCCGACGCGCTATACGCGAAAATGGGGCCGGGGCGTGAGGTTTCCGGCGGATCGGCGGCGAACACGGTGGCGGGGATGGCCGCTTTGGGCAGCCGTTGCGCGTTCATCGGTCAGGTCGCCGACGATCAGCTTGGCGAAGTGTTCGCGCATGACTTGCGCGCGACCGGGGTCGATTTCGACACGGCCGTGCGTGATGGTCAGCCAACCACGGCGCGCTGCCTGATCTTCGTGACGCCGGACGGGCAGCGGACGATGAACACGTTTCTGGGCGCGTCGCAGTTCCTGCCCGCCGCCGCGCTGGACCGCGATGTCATCGCGGGCGGGGCGATCCTGTATCTCGAAGGCTATTTGTGGGATCCGGAAGAGCCGCGCGCGGCGATGCGGGCGGCGATCGACATTGCGCGCGGGGCAGGGCGAAAGGTGGCGTTCACGCTGTCCGACGTGTTCTGCATCAGCCGCCACGGCGGCGATTTCCGCGCGCTGATCGCCGAAGGGTTGGTCGATATATTGTTCGCCAACGAGAATGAGTTGCTGGCGCTGGCCGAGGTCGAGGA
Organism: Sphingomonas sp. LT1P40; assembly: GCF_036663835.1. Taxonomy (NCBI): domain Bacteria; kingdom Pseudomonadati; phylum Pseudomonadota; class Alphaproteobacteria; order Sphingomonadales; family Sphingomonadaceae; genus Alteristakelama; species Alteristakelama amylovorans. The sequence continues at coordinate 1,869,762 of NZ_JAXOJT010000001.1, read as the reverse complement.
TTTCGAGGCTGCGCTGACGAAGATCGCGGCGCAGGTGCCGGTGCTGGTGGTGACGCGCAGTGAGCGGGGCGCGATTGCCGTCGCCAATGGCGAGCGGGTTTCGGTCGCCGCCGAGCCGATCGACAAGGTAGTGGACACGACCGGCGCGGGCGATCTGTTCGCGGCGGGCTTCTTGCACGGACAGGCGCAGGGCTGGGACGTCGGCAAATCGCTGAAGCTGGGCGCGGCCTGCGCGGCGGAGATCATCAGCCATTATGGCGCGCGGCCCGAAGCGGATTTGAAGGCGGTGGCGGCGAAGCTGGGATAGGGGCCTATCCGCGCGCGCATTGGGACCGATTAGGGGCAATGTGGATTGCGGCCTATAGCCCCCGCAATGTCACATATTCCCCAAGCCGCGCGTAGCCGAATCGCCTTTGTCGGTGCCGGGCATGTCGGCGCGACCGCCGCCTATGCGATCATGCTGCGTGCGCTATTCGAGGAAATCGTCTTGATCGATCGGGACGGCGACCTGGCCCGGGCCGAGGCCGCCGATCTGGCCGATGCCAATGCGCTGGCCCGACCCGCGCGGATCTGGGCCGGCTCCTATGCCGACGCCGCGTCGGCGCAGATTGCGGTGATTACGGCCGGTGCCGCCTCGCATGGCAGTGAAACCCGGCTGTCGCTGGCGTCGCGCAGCGCGGTGATCGTCGCGGAATGCGCGCGCGGTTTGGCCGAAGCGGGTTTTGGCGGTGTTCTGATCGTCGCGTCGAACCCCGTCGATTTGATGACCGTCGTCGCAATGCGCAACGCAGGCCTTCCGCCGGCCAGCGTGATCGGAACCGGAACGCTGCTCGACACCAGCCGCCTTAAACAAGCATTGTCACGGGCGCTGAACGTCGCACCGAGCGCGATCGAGGGTTATGTTCTGGGCGAGCATGGCGACAGCGAAGTCGCGGCATTCTCGACCGTCCGTATCGGGGGACAACCGGTCGCAAGCTTCGCCGCCGATGGACCCGATTACGAGTCCGACAAGATCGCCGTGGACGTCCGGGATGCGGGGTATCGGATTATCGAGGGCAAGGGGTACACATCGTTTGGCATTGCCACCGCGATCGTGCGTATCTGTGAAGCCGTGGCGCGCGATGAGCGAGCTGTGCTCCCGATCAGTGCCTGGGCGGGTCAGACGCTCGATTTTGGCGACATCTGCTTCAGCGTGCCGTGCATCATCGGCGGCAATGGCGTCGAGCGTATCCTGCGACCAGTGCTGACGCCGAACGAGGAAACTGCATTGCGGGCGTCCGCTACGACATTGGCAAAGGCATTGGCGGTATTGGACGGCGCGTAGTGGTGGCGAAACGCTGAAATCTTCTTCGGATCAGCTGGACCACCAAATGAAAAGGGGAGGCCGAAGCCTCCCCTTTCCGAATTTCGATCGGGTTCCGATCAGGGCTGTTCGCCGACCGGGGCGACATATTCGCCCATGTCGGGCGCGTCGTCCTGCGGCTCGCCATGCTGGAGGTTCGAGTTCCAGATGCCGTAAACGAAATACAGCACCACCGCCCCGAGCATGTACCAAAGGAAGAATTGCAGCACGGCCCACGGCACCGTCGTGATGAGATAGATGCACGACAGGATACCCGCTGCCGGCAGCACCGGATACAGCGGAACCTTGAAACCGCGTGGCAGTTCGGGCGCGGCGCGGCGCAGGTAGATGACCGAGAGGCACACGATCGCAAATGCCGCGAGCGTACCGACCGAGGTCATGTCGCCGAGCACGTTGATGTCGAAGAAGCCCGCCGCGATTGCGGTGATGATGCCGACCACGATCGTGTTGATGTACGGCGTCTTGAACTTCGGATGGACGATAGCGAACACCTTCGGCAACAGGCCGTCGCGGGCCATGGTGTAGAAGATGCGGGTCTGGGCATACATCAGCACCAGCACCACCGACGTCAGGCCGATGATTGCGCCGATCTTAATCGTCTTGGCCAGCCAGCTCCACTGCGCGCCGAAATTATCGACCACCACCGCGACCGGATCGGGCACGTTCAGCTGACCATAAGGCACGAGCAACGTCATGATCGCAGCCACCAGCATGTAGATGACCGTGCAGACGACGAGCGAGCCGATGATGCCGAACGGCATATCCTTGGCCGGATTCTTGGCTTCCTGCCCTGCGGTCGAAACAGCCTCAAACCCGATATAGGCAAAGAACACGATCGATGCGGCGCGCATGATGCCATCGACGCCGAACTTGCCCTCACCTTCCGATGGGGGGATGAACGGGGTCCAGTTCTTGGCCGCGAGATCGCCGAAATTGGCAAGGACGATGAGGCCGCCGACGACGATGAAGGCGACCAGCACGCTGACCTTGATCGCGACGATGACGTTATTGACCTTGGCCGATTCGGACACGCCGACGACCAGCAGGCACGACAGCGCGAGACAGATGAGGAAGGCCGGAAGGTTGAAGATCGTGGTGACCGTCTGGCCATCGACGACCACTGCCGCGCCGTCCTTCATCAGCGTGTAGCCCGCCGGGCCGGTGAATTGCGGCGGTATCTGTAGCCCAAAATCGGCGAGCAAACTGACCACATAGCCGCCCCATCCGACCGCCACGACCGAGGCCGCGAGCCCGTATTCGAGGAGGAGCAGTGCGCCCATCACCCAGGCGACGAACTCGCCGAGCGTGGCATAGCCATAGGTGTAAGCGGACCCCGACACGGGCAGGGTGGAGGAAAGTTCGGCATAGCATAGACCCGCAAAGGCGCAGACGATGCCGGCGACCACGAAGGACAGGAGCACGGCGGGGCCGGCATGAAGCGCGGCCGCGCTACCGGTACGGACGAAGATACCCGCGCCGATGATACATCCGACACCCAAGAACAACAGGTTCCATTTGCCGAGCGTTCGCTTCAATTCGCTTGAAGCCGTTTCCCGTTGAACCTGTGCGATCGATTTTCGCGCAAACATGCGCGTTACGATCCCCGCCTTGGGTGCTGTTGCCATCAATGTTCCCCCGCGCCCTGAAACGCGCTTTTAGAGTTGTTATTGCGCGGGAGCCTAAACGCAAATCGACCGCGCGCAATCCCCCAATAGCGCGGCTCATCGCGCCAGCATTGGACCCAGCGGCTGTCCGGCGAGAATATGGACGTGGAGGTGGGGAATCTCCTGCCCTGAATGCAGGCCGGTATTGGCGAGCAGGCGATAGCCGGGTTCGACCAGCCTTGCTTCACGCGCGACGAGGCCGACGGCGCGAGCAAACCCTGCGATTTCGGCATCCGATGCGCGGGCCGTGAAATCGTCCCATGAGACGTAAGGGCCGCGCGGGATCACCAGCATGTGATAGGGGGCGACCGGGTTCAGGTCGTAAAAGGCGACGGCGTAATCGTCTTCATACACGCGCTTGGACGGGATTTCGTCGCGCAGGATGCGGGCGAAGATGTTCTGGTCGTCATAGGGGAGGGTGGCGTCGATGGGCATGGTCAGGCTCCCGGTCGGCTGGCTTTCTCTTCGATGCCCGACAGGCCTTCTCTCCGCGCGAGTTCGGTGCGGACGTCGTCGAGGGACAGCTCCATGTCGGCGAGCAGGATGAGGAGGTGGAAAAGCAGGTCGGCGGCTTCGCCGGTCAGGCCGGTGCGGTCGTTCTGGACGGCGGCGATGGCGGCTTCGACGGCTTCCTCGCCGACCTTTTGCGCGATCTTGGCGCGGCCTTTGGCGGTGAGTTTGGCGACATAGGAGGTGGATGGATCGGCGGTGCGGCGTTCGCGGATCACTGCTTCCAGCGCGTCGAGAATGTCGGTGGCCATAGGCTATGCAGTCAATCAGCGCGCGCCGGGTGTCAATCCTTGGGTGCGATAGGCTTGGGTGCTTTCCGCGCGCGGCGGCGCATCGTGCGCTGGGCGAGCCAGATGCCGCCCGCCGCCATCGCCGCGAGCGCGAGGTCGGACAACTCGGGCATCGATCGCCGCGTGACCGCCCCGCTATGCGCGGCGAGCGCGGGAGCTGTGGTGAGCAGCAGGAGGAGCAAGGCGCGGATCATGCGGCGAGCTTAATTCGGCACCCCTGCCAAATGATGAAGGATCAGTCGGGCTTGCGGCGCTGACGGCGCATGATCGCGGCGCCAGCGATGCCCAATGCGAACAGGCCGATTGCGGCGGGCTCCGGGATCGAGGTCGGCGTGGTGGTAGGCGTGCTGCCGCTCTTGCCGGGGGGCAGCGGAGTAGAGGATGCGGGCGGCGTGTCGGCGGCGAAGGCTGGCGCGACCGGTAGCGCGATGGCGGCGGCGCAGATGGCCAGTCGGATGGCGAAGATCACGAAATTCTCCCTGTCGATACGGGAGAACGGCAGCAAGAATGCGGCCAAGTGATGAAATGACAACAATTACAATGACATAGATAGTTAATCATGTGGCGCCCAATTGGGTAACTGTAAAGTTAACCGGCAGTGCGCACCGGGATCCCGGCGGCGGCGAGCGCGGCATGGGCGTCGGCGATGCTGGCCTCGCCGAAATGGAAGATCGATGCGGCGAGGACGGCGCTGGCATGGCCGTCGCGGATTCCGGCGACGAGGTGGTCGAGATTGCCGACGCCGCCGGATGCAACGACGGGGATGGTGACCTGATCGGCGATGGTGCGGATGAGGTCGAGGTCGTAGCCGTCGCGCGTCCCGTCGCGGTCCATCGAGGTGAGCAGGATTTCGCCTGCGCCGAGCCGGGCGAGGTTGAGCGCGTGTTCGACGGCGTCGATGCCGGTGGGCTTGCGCCCGCCATGGGTGAACACCTCCCAACGGCCGGGGGCGACGCTGCGGGCATCGACCGAGGCAACGACGCACTGGCTGCCGAAACGATCGGCGATGTCGCTGACGACTTCCGGGCGGGTGACGGCGGCGGAGTTCACCGCGACCTTGTCCGCGCCCGCGAGTAGGAGCGCGCGGGCGTCCTCCGGCGTGCGGACGCCGCCGCCGACGGTAAGCGGCATGAAACAGACTTCGGCGGTGCGGCGGACGACGTCGATGATCGTGCCGCGTGCCTCGTGGCTGGCGGTGATGTCCAGGAAGCAGAGTTCGTCGGCCCCGGCGGCGTCATAGGCGCGGGCTTGCTCGACCGGATCGCCGGCATCGCGCAGGTTCACGAAGTTCACGCCCTTCACGACACGGCCATTGGCGACGTCGAGACAGGGGATTACGCGCGCGCGGACGGTCACGCGGCGACGCCGTCGCCCCGGCGAAAGCCGGGGTCTCGTGCGGCGGGCTGCTCGCTATGCGGCGGGAGGTCCCGGTTTTCGCCGGGATGACGGCTATTTTTTCTCACGCCGCCGCCTTCAACGCTTCGGCCAGGTCTAGCCGACCATCGTACAGCGCGCGACCGGTGATGACGCCTTCGATCCCCGGCTGGCCGACCAGCGCGTGGATGTCGTTGATGTCGGCGACGCCGCCGCTGGCGATGACGGGGATGGCGACTTCGCGGGCGAGCGCGACCGTGGCTTCGACGTTGCAGCCCTTGAGCAACCCGTCGCGGCCGACATCGGTGAACAGGAGTGCGGCGACACCGGCGTCCTCGAAGCGCTTGCCGAGTTCGGCGACCGAGACGGTGGAGACGTCGGCCCAGCCCTTGGTGGCTACGAAGCCGTCGCGCGCGTCCACCGCGACGACAATCTGCCCCGGATAGGCGGCGGCGGCTTCTCTAACGAAATTGGGGTCTTCCAACGCGGCGGTGCCGATGACCACGCGGGTCACGCCCAAATCAAGCCAGCGCTCGACCGACGCGCGGTTGCGGATGCCGCCGCCAAGCTGAACCTTGCCCGGAAAGCGATCGACAATCGAAGCGACGGCGACGCCGTTGATCGATTCGCCCGCAAAGGCCGCGTCGAGATCGACGACGTGGAGGTGGGTTGCGCCTGCTTCGGCGAACGCGGCGGCCTGCGCGGCGGGGTCTTCGCCATAGATCGTGGCGCGGGCCATATCGCCTTCGGCCAGGCGGACGACTTGGCCCGATTTGAGGTCGATGGCGGGGAAGACGATCACGGGTTCCACCTTAGAAAGCGTTCGAGGAGAGCGATGCCGTAGCGCTGGCTTTTTTCGGGGTGGAACTGCACCCCGGCAATATTGTCGCGGCCGATGGCGGCGGTGACGGGGCCGCCATGGTCGGTGGTGGCGAGAACGGCTTCGCCCGAATAGGCGAAGCTGTGGAGGAAATAGGCCTCGCCCGGCTCGATAAGCGGGTGCGGGGTAATAGGGACCACGTCGTTCCAGCCCATATGCGGCACGCGGACGTCAGTTGCCGGAAGCTGGCGCACAGTGCCGTCGAGCCAGCCAAGGCCGGGATGCGTGCCGAGTTCTTCACCGGTTTTCGCCAGCAACTGCATGCCCACACAGACGCCAAGAAAGGGGACGGCGTCGCGCAGGACTCGCCGTTCCATCGCCTCGATCATGCCGGGGATGCCGCGCAGGCCCGCTGCACAGGCCCCGAAGGCACCGACGCCGGGGAGGACGATGCGGTCCGCCCAAGCGATCACGGCGGGATTGGCCGTGACCTCGATCGCCATTGCCCCGGCGGCTTTCAGCGCATTGTGGACCGAATGGAGGTTGCCCGCGCCGTAATCGATCAGCGCGATCTTCATCCCAGCAGCGGTGCCCAGTCGTCGGCCGCGAAGCTGACTGCCATTTCAACGACGTTCGCCTTGGCGACGCCGGAAGTGACGAAGGGGTCGGTCGCGGCCAGCGCCTCGACCTCGGCACGCTTGCCACGGCACAGGATGACGCCACTGGTGCGCGGCACCTGCCTTCCGGCGATCAGGAACAAACCTTCGTCGAAGCCTTTGGTCAGCCATTCGACATGCGGTTTCAGCTGGGCATCGACGTCCTCTTCGGATGCCAGATACTCAAGCAGGATCACGCAGACCGGGGCAGCGTCGAGCCGTGCGGCCATTACAGCGTGCCTTTGGTGCTGGGAATCGTATCTGCCTTGCGCGGGTCGATCTCGACCGCCTGACGCAGCGCGCGGGCGAGGCCCTTGAATGCGGCTTCGGCGATATGGTGGTTGTTCTGGCCGTAAAGCGTTTCGACGTGCAGCGTCATGCCCGCGGTTTGCGCGAACGAGTGGAACCAGTGCTCGAACATCTCGGTGTCCATTTCACCCAGTCGTTTCTGGGTGAACTCGGTTTTCCACACGAGGAACGGGCGGCCGGAAATGTCGATCGCGACGCGGGTCAGCGTCTCGTCCATCGGGCTGAGCGCATCGGCGTAGCGGCGGATGCCGCGCTTTTCGCCCAGTGCCTGCGCCACCGCTTCGCCGATGGCGAGGCCGGTATCCTCGACCGTGTGGTGCTGATCGATATGCAGGTCGCCGACGGTTTTCACGTCGAGGTCGATCAGCGAATGGCGGCTGAGCTGTTCCAGCATGTGGTCGAAAAAGCCGATGCCGGTGGAGATGGCATAGGCGCCGGTGCCGTCGAGGTTGACCGTCACGTCGACCGAGGTCTCGCTGGTCTTGCGGCTGATCGTCGCGGTACGCATGGCCGCGCTTTAGCGGGTTGGCGGGGGCATGCAATGATGGCTGCGCTACTTGGCCGCGCAGTTGATCTTGACCGTCGCCAGATGGTCGCTAGGTCAGGGCATATGACCGGTAACGTGCCAGATAGCCTGATTCCCTATGACGAAATCGTGCAGGAGGCGCTGCGCGCGGTCGTCGGCCGGGTGTTGGGGCAGGTTTCCGCCAATGGCGCGCTGCCGGGGGCGCATCATTTCTATATCACGTTCAAGACGCGTGCGCCGGGGGTGAATATCCCCGAACGGCTGATCGAGCGCTTTCCGGACGAGATGACGATCGTGATGCAGCATCGTTACTGGGACCTGACCGTCGATGACGAGCGGTTTTCGGTGGGGCTGAGCTTCAACCAGATCCCGTCGATGCTGGAGATACCCTATTCGGCGGTGACCGGGTTCAGCGATCCGGCGGTCAATTTCGAGCTGCGCTTCCAGGCGGCGGAAGACCCGGACGGTCCCGATCCGCATGAAGAGGCCGAGAATGACGGGCCGACCGCAGTGCCGGTTGAGGACGGCTCGAACGTTGTGGCGGTGGATTTCAAGCGGAAGAAATAGTGTTTCCATGAAGCGTTGACGCGCGTGCCGCATCGCATATGATTCGGACATGCTGCGCGAATGGTCCGACCTCCCAAGCGATAATGACCGGAAGGCGGCGAGCGTGCTGTTTTCCGAGCTCGAACGGCTCACGTCCAAGGTGAGTGAAGTCGAGACCGAGTTGCACAGGCTTACCGGCAAGGGCGGCGCGCGCTTGTCCGCGATGCCCGAGGTGGCCGGTTTGCTGCTCAAGAACCGCAAGGCACGTAACAAGATGTTCCCCGGCCTGTTCACTGAGCCAGCCTGGGATATCCTGTTGTCGCTGGCGGCGATGAACCCGGCCAAGCCGGATGTGCAGATTTCGGCGATCAGCTATGACGCTGAAGTCCCGCCAACCACGGCGTTGCGATACCTTGCAATGCTGGAAACCGCAGGGCTGGTGGAGCGGTCCGTACATCCCGCCGACCGGCGCGTTGTGCTCGTCCGGTTGACGTCGATGGGTCGGCAGCGGTTGCAATTGCTGCTGGAAAAATGGCCGTTGGCAGTCGTTCTGGTCGCGGCACCGCTGACGTTGCTGCTGCATTTGTTCTGGTAATCATCGTCCTGCGATCCGACATGCGCCGAACGACATGTGGCGCGGCGGAGACGAGGATTGACTGACACCCGCACAGAGAGTGATTCGATCGGTGCGATCGAAGTGCCTGCCGACGCCTATTGGGGTGCGCAGACCCAGCGCAGCATCGAGAATTTCCCGTTCGGCGCGACCGAGCGGATGCCGATCGGGATCATGCATGCGATGGCGCTGGTGAAGCAGGCGGCGGCACGGGTGAACCGGCGGCATGGGCTGGACGCTGGATTGGCAGATGCGATTGAGGCGGCGGCGGCGGAGGTCGGGGCGGGGAAGCTGGACGACCAGTTTCCGCTGGTGATCTGGCAGACCGGTAGCGGCACCCAGACCAACATGAACGTGAACGAGGTGATCGCTGGGCGCGCCAACGAGATGCTGGCGGGCGTGCGGGGCGGGAAGTCGCCGGTGCATCCCAACGATCATGTCAATATGAGCCAGTCATCGAACGACAGCTTTCCGACGGCGATTCACATCGCGGCGTCGCTGGCGGTGACCCGAGACCTTTTCCCAGCGGCGGCGCGGTTGCAGCGGGCGCTGGAGGTGAAGGCCGAGGCGTGGGCGGGGATCGTGAAGATCGGGCGGACGCATTTGCAGGATGCAACGCCGCTAACATTGGGGCAGGAAGCATCGGGCTGGGCCAATCAACTGTATCGCGCCAGGAGCCGGATCGAGCCAGGGATCACGCATGGCACCAACCGGCTGGCGCAGGGCGGCACGGCGGTGGGCACCGGGCTGAATGCGCCGGATGGCTTTGCGGGCGAATTCTGCGCGGCGCTGGGGGAGATTACCAGCCATCCGTTCATGCCCGCCGAAAATGCGTTCGAGGCGCTGGCGTCGAACGATCCGCTGGTTCATTTGTCCGGCACGCTCAACACGCTGGCCGTGGCGCTGACCAAGATCGCCAATGATATCCGCTTGCTGGGCAGCGGCCCGCGGTCGGGGCTGGGCGAGCTGGAATTGCCCGCAAACGAGCCGGGCAGCTCGATCATGCCGGGCAAGGTCAATCCGACGCAGTGCGAGATGCTGACAATGGTGGCGGGGCAAGTGATCGGCAATCACATGGCCGTGACGGTCGGCGGCATGCAGGGGCATCTGGAGCTGAACGTGTTCAAGCCGATGATCGGCGCGGCGGTGCTGCGATCGATCCATTTGCTGAGCGTTGGGATGGAGAGTTTTGCCGAACGCTGCGTCGAGGGGCTGGTGGCGAATGAGGGGCGGATCGCCGAACTGGTCAAGCGGTCGTTGATGCTCGTAACCGCGCTGGCACCCGAGATCGGATACGACAATGCGGCGAAGATCGCCAAGGTGGCGCATGAGCAAGGCCTGACGCTGCGCGAGGCGGGTTTGAAGCTAGGGCTGGTCGATGAGGCGACCTTCGACCGGCTGGTGCGGCCCGAGACGATGGTTTGAATTAACCACACGGAACCTGTTGGCGGTTCGCGCTTTTCTCTCCTCGAACGAGGGAGGGACTTTTCATGGATGCAGGAACGATCGGCGCGCTGCTGGGTGGCGTGGTGGTTGCGGCAGGCGCGATGGCCGGATGGTCGTTCGTGCGCGGCATCGGCGATGTGCTTGCCCTCTCCAAAGGATTAAAGGAGACGAAACGATGATCGGCGAAGCGATTGCAGGGGCCATCGGCCACCAGATCGACGCCAGCGATGGCGAGGGTGGCGCATTGGGTGCCGCCGTCGGCGTCGTGACGTGGAAGGTTGCCAAAAACGTGATTCCGGCCTTGCTGGTGATCGGCGCGGCGGCATGGGGTGCGCGGTATCTCAGCCGTCGCTGGCAGGAGAAGATGGCATGATTCGCGGGATTATCGGCGCACTGGTCGGGCGTGAAATCGACAAGCGTGACGGCAGCGGTGGCGCGAAGGGCGCGGCGCTGGGTTATCTGGCAAGCGGTGTGCTGCGGCGGATGGGTCCGCTGGGCATGGTGCTGGGCGGGGCATATGTCGCCAAAAAGGCATATGATCGTCGCAAGGGACGCGGCCGGGTTTAGGGTCAGGACCGATTACTGGCGATGGTCGTGACGGAGCGGATTTTGATTCAGGGCAAGAAACGAAGAGCGGAGCGATGCAATTGCATCGTGACCCCAAGAATCTTTGGCTCATAACGCCGCCCTGAGCCAAAATCCGCCCGCCGCAAAGCGGTTGCCCGTACGCGTCCGCTGGACTGCGTCACAGCGATCGCGCGTAGCGCCGCTGCGCGCTGCACGCCGTTCCTTGCCGATGAACAAGCACGGGCAATCACGACCATCGCCAGTAATCGGTCCTGAGCCTGACCCTTTTGCCGTGACAGACGCTTGACGCGGGCGGCTTGCCCGCGCCAATGGCCGCTGATGGCGGTACGCGAATCCGAATATGAGTTTGACCGGCGCGGCGTGCTGTTCGTGCTGTCCTCCCCGTCGGGTGCGGGCAAGTCCACGATCGCGCGCAAATTGCTTGAGGTCGAGCCTGATATGGGCGTTTCGGTCTCGGCCACAACGCGACCGATTCGGGAAGGCGAAGTGGACGGGCGCGAATATCATTTCGTGTCGACCGAGGAGTTCAAGGCGCGCGCCGCGAACCACGATTTCCTCGAATGGGCGCACGTCTTCAACTATCGTTACGGCACCCCGCGCGCGCCGGTAAAGGCGATGCTGGCGGCGGGTCAGGACGTGCTGTTCGACGTCGATTGGCAGGGCGCGCAGCAGCTGTTCCAGTTGGAAGGCGGGGATGTGGTGCGGATTTTTATCCTGCCGCCGTCGCTGCGCGAGCTGGAGCGGCGGTTGCGCGACCGCAATACCGACAGTGAAGAAGTGATCCAGTTCCGTATGAAACGCGCGGAACGCGAGCTGAGCCACTGGGACGGCTATGACTATGTCGTGGTGAACGACGATGTCGACGGGTGTTTCAGCAAGGTTCACAACATCCTGAATGCGGAGCGCGAGAAGCGGTCGCGCAAACCCGGCCTGATTGGGTTCATCCGCGAGCGGCAAGAAGAGGCGATCGAAATGGGCCTCGCTACTCGCTGAGAATCGGGCGCTGCCCCCCTCGCGCCCGCGTCTGGAACGCGATAGTCTGCGCGAACAATCAGGGGAGAGTTTCGATGCCAAGGGTTTTGCTGGGCGGCCTGCTGGGTGGTTTCGCCATGTGGATCATCGGATTTATTTTCTGGGGCACGCCGCTCAGCCGCATCGCGGTCAGCCCGACCGACGATGCGGCGAGCGCGGCGATTCAGGCGGCACTGGTTCAGCATCTGGGGCCGCTTGGCACCGGCGCCTATCCGGTGCCGTGGCCGGGGACGCCCGCCGGGACGACCGCTTATGGGCAGGGGCCGATTGCGATGGTGCTGTTCAATGCCAATGGCTTTGCGCTGCCCGATACGGCCGCGCTGATCGGCGGACTGGTGTTGGGCATCGTTTGCGCGCTGTTGCTGGCGTTTGCGTTGCAGCGAGTGACTGCGGGCATGTCGTTCAGCGGACGGCTGACGATCGTCGGGCTGCTGGCGGTGGCGTTTACGGCTTATAGCCAGTTGGGTCAGCCGATCTTCAACCATGCACCGACCGGCTATTTCGTCTATCTGTGGATCAGCGAGATTGCGGGCTGGCTGGCGGCGGGCGCGGTGATTGCACGGATGCTGCCGAAACCAGTTGTGGTCGCGCCTGAGGCGTATTCGTCAGAGCAACTCTAGCAAGCGCACCGCTGCGTCGAAATCGGCGCGGCGGGCGGCGCGGGCCTGACGCGCGAGGTCGTCCTCGCCCCAATGTTCGACCTGCCAATCCTCGTCGAGATTGACGGCGGACCAGATGTCGTCGGCAGTGGCTGCGCGTTCCAGCAGGGCGAGCGCGGCGATCAGCGAGCCGGTGATCGTGACGACCGGCGACAGCGCGGCGAGTTCAAGTGGCGTGCGGGCGGCGATGGCGTTGCCAAGCGCGGCGAGAGACTCGGGCGGCTGGGCGACGTGGACGATGCCGGTGGCGATGTTGAGCGGTGCGCCATAGCGTGTGCTTGCCCAGGTCAGCAGCGGATCCCATGCGGCGTCCTGCCGCAACCTGAGTTCGAGCGGATGGTCGGCGCGGTAGCAGAGCAGGTCGGTGCCCGCATATTGCGCGAGACCGGCGGCGAACGTTTGCGGGTCGGGCGCAATCCGGTCAATTGCGGCATTGGCGAGGCCGGTGAGCGGCATTGCGCGCGGGTCGATCGTCTCAGCGACGGTGCGCCATTCGTCGGCGACGGCTTCAGCAAGCGTGGGGGACGGCAGGGTCAGCGGGGCGCGGCCCGGCGTGCGAACCGGTTTGCCGTCGAGGTGGATATCGTGGCCGCCGGTTGCGGGGACGGTAGCGACGTCCTTCCAGAAACGCTTCATGCTTCGGGCGGGGTGCGCCAGCGGCGGGCAAGCGCGCGGGGGACGACCGCGACGCAATAGAGTCCGGCGAGCAGGATCGCAGCGCCCAGAATCTTGAGCTCGGTGGTGTTGGAGCGACCGATGATGACCAGACCGAACACCGCGCCTGCGACGGCGGCGATCTGGCTGGATACCATCATATAATAGCGGCCACGGGCGGGGTCTTCGATCATAACGCCTCCAGCAGCGCGGGCAGGTCGCGGGCGTGGGTGCTGACGGTACGCGCGCCGGCTGCGTGCAATTCATGCGCGTCGTGATAGCCCCACGCAACCCCGACCGGATGCGCGCCGGCGTTCACCGCCATGAGGATGTCGAAGCTGGTGTCGCCGATCATCGCGGTGGTTTCGGGTGTCGCACCTGCTTCGGCGATGGCCGCGTGGAGCATTGCCGGGTTTGGTTTGGAGGGATGGCGGTCGGCGGTCTGGAGCGAGACGAAACGGTCGGTCAGGCCGTGGTGATTGAGGATGTGGGCAAGGCCGCGATCGGACTTGCCGGTGGCGACGCCGAGCAGCCAGCCGCTGTCGGCGAGCGTGGCGATGGCGTCGGCGATGCCGTCGAACAACGGTTCGGGGTCGAGGGACTTGTCGGCGCGCATGGCCCAGAAGGCCTGCTTGTATGCCTCGGCCATCGCTTCGTGCTGATGCGTGTCGGCATCGGGCAGCAGCTCGGCAATGGCGGGTACCAGGCTGAGGCCGACAATACGTCGGATTGCGTCGCGGCCCGGTGGGTCGAGCCGGTGCGCGGTGAAACACGCCTCCATCGCGCGGCAGATATTGGCCTGCGAATCGACGAGCGTACCGTCGCAGTCGAAAACGGCAAGGCGAGTCACTTCTTCGCTGGTTTTACGGGTTTTGGCGGCCGGGCAGGCTTTGCCGCTTTCTCGGGCTTGCCGGGTTTGGCCTTTTTCGCGGTCGTGTCGCGGCGGCCCTTGCGTTCGCCGCGGCGTTCTTTGCGGAAATTCTTGGCGTGCGCTTTGGCCCAGGCTTTTTCCTGTTCCTTGGTCGGCGGTACCTTCTCGTCCGAGGGCATCGCGTCGCCCATTGCGAGGTCGAAGCCGAGTTGCTTCAGCGTCTCTGCGAAATGGGTGGGCAGGTCGGCGGTCACGTCGAGCTTGCCGCCATCAGGATGGTCGATGCGGATGCGGCGGGCGTGGAGGTGCATTTTGCGGCTGATGCTGCCGGTCAGAAAGGCTTCGGCCAGGCCGTATTTGCCGTCGCCGACGATCGGGTTGCCGATTGCGGCCATGTGGACGCGCAACTGATGCGTCCGGCCGGTGTGCGGCTGCAGTTCGACCCAGGCGGCACGGTTGCCGGCCTGGTCGATCACGCGATAGCGAGTGCGGGCGGGCTGACCGTTCTCCTCGTCCACCTGCATCTTCTCGCCACCTGTGCCGGGCTGTTTGCCCAGTGGCAGGTCGATGAAGCCATCCTCGATATCGGGCACGCCGACGACGATCGCCCAATAGGTTTTGCGGGCAGTGCGGCCCGAAAAGCTCTTGGCGAAATAGGCGGCGGCGCGGGCGGTGCGGGCGAGGACGAGCGCGCCCGACGTATCCTTGTCTAGCCGGTGAACCAGTTTTGGTCGGGTATCGAGATCGAAATACAGGCCGTCGAGCAGTTGATCGACATGCTCGTGCGTCTTGGTGCCGCCCTGAGTCGCGAGGCCGGGGGGCTTGTTGATGACGATCGCCTGGGCATCGCGGTGGATCACCATGCTCTCCGCGAACTCGGCCTGTTCGGGGGTGAGTTGCGGGCGTGGTTTTTTGGGCTTGGCGGTCGCTTCCTTGACCGGTTCGGCAGGCGGGACGCGGATCACCTGTCCGGCCTGGATATGATCGCCGGGCTTGGCGCGCGCTCCATCGACGCGCAGCTGCCCAGTGCGCGCCCAGCGTGAGACGATATTGAAGCTGGCGTCGGGTAGATGGCGTTTGAACCAGCGATCGAGGCGGATGCCGTCATCGTCGAGACCGACGGTGAACTGGCGGACATTCTGCGCGGCACCAGCGGCGGGCGCGGCGTCGGGTGCGGTCTGGGGCGTGTCGTCGCTCATGCCATTGCTCTCGTCATCTGGAGTCCGGCGAACAGCGCGGCGATCGAAAGGATCACCGAGGCGAGGATGTAGAACAAGGCAGTCCAGACTTCGTTGCGCTGAAGCATCAGCAGCGTGTCGAGCGAAAAGGCGGAAAATGTGGTGAAGCCGCCGAGCACGCCGACGCCGAGCAGGGCGCGCAGCGCTTCGTCCCCGCTGGCACGGGCGGCGAGTGCGCCGACGAGAACGCCCATCAGCAGGCCGCCGACGACATTCACGATCAGCGTGCCCCATGGGAAGGCCGGACCCCACAGCGCAAGCGCCGCGCGCCCGGTCAGGTGCCGCGCCCCGGCGCCGATCGCGCCGCCGAGCATGACGAGGAGGAGATGAAACATCGCGCCCCGTTAGCGCGGATTGGAGTCTGAACCAAGGTTTGAAGCGGCACCGGCCCGCTCCCCCACCCGGCCACCCATTCAGAATACGCTGTGGGTGGCCGGGTGGGGGAGCGGGCCGGTGCCGCTACGCGCCATAGAGCGCAACAAAATCAGCTGCCGCCGCTGGCGACGAGATCGAGGTCGGTGCCGCCATCGGCGCGGGCGGAGAGGAACACAACATAGGCGGCGGTATCGCTGGCGCGGGTGCCGCCCAGGACGTGCTGGCCGTCCTTCAGCTGATGTTCGGCCGTGTAGCCGCCGCGCTTTGCCTTGGTGTAATACCAGTCGATCATCGTCTGGAGCGGCTGCGGCGTAGAGAAAGTGACGACGCGGAGCGAGCAGTCGTCGCTCTGCGAGCCGGCGGCCTCGACGATCCGGGCCTGTGGGTGGAGCGGCATCGCCGCGGGCAGGCGGGCAGCCCAGGCGGCGGAGTAGTTAAGGTTGGCGGCGCAACCGGCGGTGCGCTTGTCCTTTTGACGGGACGCGAGCGCGCCGAGCGTGACCGATTGCTCACGCGAATCGACGATATCCGACCTGCCCTCGACGGGAGCGGGTGCTTTGAGCAGTTCGCCATCCTTGGGTATCGCGGCTTTTGCCGCCGCGACCGTTTCCGATGGAATCGGGGCGGAATAGGGTTGGCTGGGCGGGCGGATCGCGTCCTTGTTCGATTGCTGGGCGAGTTGCGGATCGACCATGATCTGGTCCTGCAACGCGCCCATCAGTGCGGGGTCCGAGCCGTTGCCGGTGATCTCGTTATCCAGCGCATCGACATTCTGCTGTGCGTCGCCGCCGCTGCAGGCGAGCAATGCGAGTGGCAATAACAAGACGGCAAGGGTTTCGGGACGACGGCCCATAATCACGCTCCACATTTGGGAAAGCGTCATGACAGGACGGGGTTAAGGAAGCGTTGGGGATGTGTTTGTCGATTTATCCTCCCCCGCAAGGGGGAGGTGGCGCGAAGCGACGGAGGGGGAGGATTCCAGAACATTAGCGATGTGCGTCCTCCCCCTCCGTCACGCTGCGCGTGCCACCTCCCCCTGGCGGGGGAGGATATGTTTTTCACCCCTTCGCCTTCTCCGCCGTGATCCAGGTGTCGATCTGCGCTTCGAGGACGTCGAGCGGGACGGCGCCTTGGCCGAGCACTGCATCGTGGAAATGGCGGAGGTCGAATTTGGGGCCAAGCGACTTTTCCGCTTTGGCACGCAGTTCGCGGATTTTCAGCTCGCCCAGCTTGTAGCCCAGCGCCTGACCCGGCCAGCTGATATAGCGGTTCACCTCTGCGTCGATGTTCGCGGCGGAGAGCGCGGTGTTGTCGAGCATGAACTGGACTGCCTGCGCCTTCGTCCACCCCTTTGAATGGATGCCCGTATCGACCACCAGCCGGGTAGCGCGCCACATTTCGTAGCTGAGCCGGCCCATTTCCTTTTCGGGCGTGTCGTACAGCCCCATCTCGATGCCGAGCCGCTCCGAGTAGAGCCCCCAGCCTTCGACAAAAGCGGTGAAGCCGGCGAGGTGGCGGCGGAACAAGGGGAGGTCCTGTTCCTGTTGAAGGGCGAGCTGGTGATGGTGGCCGGGAGCTGCTTCGTGCGAGGTCAGCGCGGGCATTTCGTACAGCGGGCGCTGGTCGAGCTTCGACGTGTTGACGAAATAGAAGCCGGCGATGCCGTTGTCAGGGCTGCCCGGATTATAATAGGCGGTGGTCGTGCCTTCGGCGATCTCGGCTGGGATTTCCTTCACGCCATAGGGCAGGCGCGGCAGGCGCGTGAACAGGCCGGGCATCTTGCCGTCGATCGTCTTGGCGAGGCGCGAGGCGACTTCCATCAGTTCCTCGGGCGTCTTCGCGTAATATTTCGGGTTGGTGCGCAGGTCCTTCACGAAAGCCTCGCGCGTCGGGAAGCCAGTCTTTTTGCTGACGGCATCCATTTCGGTGCGGATGCGGGCGACTTCGCTCAGGCCGATCTTGTGGATCTGGTCGGCGGTCAGCGTCGTGGTGGTCTGGCGACGGATCTGCAGCGCATAATATTCGGCACCGCGCGGCTGGTTCGAGACGCCGACCTTCTGCGTGCATTTGGGCAGATAGTCGCGGACCATATAGTCCGCCGCCTTGGTGAAAGCGGGGTTGAGGCTGGTGGTGATAAGCCTGTCCGCGCGATCCGTCAGCGCCGCCCATTCGGTGTCGGTCGCGTCGGCCGGCTTGGCCCCGGCGAAGGGCGCGTAGATGCGCGATTTGGTGACGTCGGTGACGACGACGCCGCGAATGGATTTCTCGATGCCGCTGACCGCGACGCAGGGTTGGACATAGCCCTCTTTCACGCCGCGCGCCGTGATCGCGAGCAGCACGTTGTTCGCGGCGGGGAATTTTTCGAGACGCGTCAGATAATTAGCGTAGTCGACCTTGCTGCGAAACGGCAGCTGATCGCCCAGTCCGGCGACATTCTGCCACGGGGAGGAATAGCTGGAGAACGTGACCATGCGCTGGCCGAAGCGATTCTCTTCGATATCCTCGGCGATCATGCGGCGCAGGATTGCCTTGCTGGTGCGGTCTGCAACGCTGAGACCGCCATCGGGAATCGCGTCGAGTTTCTTTAGCAGGGCGCTGTTTTCCTGCGCGCGACGATCGGCTGCTTCGAGGCTGAACTCGCCGATTTCGGTGTCGTAATCGCGAACACCGACCATCGAGGCATAGACGGGGCTGTTCTTCGCGAACAACGCCCAATGCTCCGCCAGCACTGCCTTAAAATCATCCGAGGGGGAGGCCGCTGCTGGCGCAGAGGCGATCAACGCTGCGGTGGCGACCCACCTCAAAAAGTTGCGCATTTTGTTCCTCCCGATCCGTGTTGCCACGATTATCACGCGCCGCCCGCCGATGTGCAACCGTCGTCGCACTACGAAAGAGTGAATACAAACCAGTTTGTATAACAAACAATATGCTGTATTCAGCGTCTGCCGTCGTTGCGGCGCTGAAGGAGAATCGTGGTGGACAGAACCGAGTCGCAGCCCGGCCGGCTGCATGCGCTGGACGCGGTACGTGGCGGCGCGCTTTTGCTGGGCGTGGGATTTCACGCCAGTCTGAGTTTCCTGCCCGGACCGCAAATCTGGGTGGTGCGCGATGCCGCCGATCCGGTGCTGGGCGGGTTCTTCATCGTTTCGCACATGTTTCGGATGACGTTGTTCTTCGTGATTGCCGGATTCTTTGGCCGCATGTTGCTCGAACGTCGCGGCACTGCCGGGTTCGTCCGCGACCGGGGCAAGCGCATCGTCGGGCCGTTGCTCGTCTTCTGGCCGCTGATCCTGGCGGGCGCGATTGCCGCCTTTGTATGGGGCGCGGCGGCGATGAACGGGGGTGCGTTGCCCACTGATTCGCCACCGCCTCCGCCGCTGACGGTCGGCACGTTTCCGCTGACGCATTTGTGGTTCCTGTACCTGCTGACCTGGCTCTATCTCGCGGCGCTGGCGGTGCGCGGTGTTGCGCGACTGATCGACCGCAAGGGATGGGTCGCCGAGCGGATCGTCGATCCGGCACTGGCCAACGCGGTGAGCTATGGCGCGGCCTGCGTGTTGCTGGCCATTCCCGGCTTTCTGGCGCTGGCCAGTTCACCGGGCTGGGTGCCGGCCGCAGGCATTCCGACCCCCGACATGGGCCTGATCCCGAACAAGGCGGCGCTGGCGGCCTATGCGACCGCGTTCTTTGCGGGGTGGCTGCTGCATCGCCAGCCGCTGTTGCTCGAGCGGCTGGCGCGCGGCTGGGCGATTCATCTTGCCGGTGCCGTGCTGCTCTCCGGCTGGATATTGTGGAGCCGTGCCGGAATGCCTTTTTTCGGAACGGAGGCCGATCCGATGACCCGCATCCTGCTCGCCGGTGCCTATATGATTGCCAGCTGGGCGTGGACGCTGGGGCTGCTCGGCGCGGCGATCCGTTTCCTCGATGCCGAACGCCGCTGGGTCCGTTACCTCGCCGATGCGTCCTACTGGATCTATCTCCTCCATCTGCCGGTGGTGATGGCGCTTCAGGTGGCGGTGTTCCCGCTCGCGCTGCCGGTGCTCGTCAAATTCGCAATCGTCGTGACGGGCGCTTCCCTTATCCTGCTCGCCAGCTATCACCTGCTGGTGCGGCGCAGCTTTGTGGGCCGCTGGCTTAACGGGCGGGCCTATTCCCGGACCGCAGCGAAACCGGCGATGGAGGCTCAGACCGCATGACCGATCCGGCCGAAAGCGCGCGTGACGATCTTGCCTTCGTCCGCGCGCTGGTGAGCGAGAGCGGTTCGATCCAGTCTTCGCTGGGGCAAGTCCTGCTGGCGGGCGGGCTGTGTTACGGCATCCAGTGCGTCGTTCAGTGGCTGATCCTTGTCAGCGGCTGGCGGGCGCCCGATGCCGTGCATCTGACGGCGGGGTTCCTGCCAACATTGATCTTTCTGGGGGCAATCGTCTGGCTGATGCGGCGCAATGGCAATGCCGCACCGCACGGCATGGCGATGCGCGCGCTCAACGCGGCGTTCGGAAGCTCCGGCCTTGCCGCCATGACCACCGCCGCGATCTTCGGTTATCTCGCCTGGCGCGAGCAGAATATGGGGATCTGGCTGCTTCACCCGCTGATGGTGTGCGTGGTGCAGGGGGCAGTCTGGTATATCGCCTTTGCGATCCGCCGCCGTGGCTGGATCGGGCTGGTGTCGATCGGTTGGTTCGTCACCGCTTTCCTCGCCGCGCTCAGTCTCCAGCGGGTCGATCTGTTCCTGCTGCTGATCGGCACCGCGTTGCTGCTGCTGATGGCACTACCCGGCTGGGTGCTGATGCGAAGCGCGCGCGACGACTGACAGCGATGAGCGGGTTCGACATCGGACAGATTGACGACGTGATCCACGGCCGCATGCGGCTGGGGATCATGGCCTATCTTGCCGATGCGGATGCCGCCGATTTCAACGAGCTGAAGGAATTGCTGAAGGCGACGCAGGGCAATTTGTCAGTCCATTTGCGCAAGCTGGAGGAGGCGGAATTTATCAAAATCGAAAAGAGTTTTCTAGGCCGCAAGCCGCTGACCCGCGCCCGCATCACCGCAAAGGGGCGCAAGGCGTTCGCCGCCTATCTTGAGGCGCTCGGCAAGCTGATCGAATAGAAATGCTGATTATGTCGAACGCCCGATGAGCCGATCGGCACTTCCGCGCCGCACGCTGGGCGATCTGGATGTGTTTGCGCTGACCGTCGGCATCGTGATCGGCGCGGGGATTTTCCGCACGCCTGCTCTGGTCGCCGGAGTCGCGCCCGATGCGACGACGATGATCGCGGCATGGGTGGTCGGCGGGCTGCTCTCGATCGCCGGGGCGCTCTGCTATGCCGAGATGGCGGCGGCGTGGCCGCATATGGGTGGCGATTATCATTTCCTGAGCCGTGCCTATGGCGAGCGGCTGGCGTTTCTTTACGCATGGGCGCGGCTGGCGGTGATCCAGACGGGATCGCTGGCGCTGCTGTCGTTTATCGTCGGCGATTATCTGCAAATTCTGCTGCCGCTGGGTGATGTCGGGCCGTCGATCTGGGCCGGGCTGGCGGTGGTGGCGGTGAGCGCGGTTAACTGGCTGGGCGTGCGCTGGGGCGCTGCGACGCAGAAATGGCTGACGCTGGTCGAGGTGCTCGGGTTGGTGGCGATCATCGTCGCGGGCTTCATGGTTGCGCCCGCCGGGGCCGCACCCGCGCCGGTCACCGATGGCGGGTCAGTGGGCTTGATGATGGTGTTCGTGCTGCTGGCCTATGGTGGGTGGAGCGAGGCGGTGTACGTATCCGCCGAGATGAAGGCACCGCCGAAGCGGATCGCGGCGATCATGAGCGCGGGGCTGGCGCTGGTGACGTTGCTCTATGTGCTGATGAATCTTGCCGCGCTCAATTCGCTGGGGCTGGCGGGCATGGCCGGGTCGGATGCAGTGGCGGCAGAGGTAATGCGGCGCGCATTGGGCGATGGTGGCGCGGCAGCGATTAGCGCGGCGATCGCGGTGGCGGCGCTGACCAGTGCCAATGCCACTGCGATTACCGGCGGGCGGACGGCTGCGGCACTGGGGCGGCGAGTCGGTGCGCTGAGTTGGCTGGGGGTGTGGGATTTGCGGCGCGATACGCCGGGCAATGCACTGGTCGCGCAGGGCGTGATCGCGTTGACGTTGGTGGTCGCGGGCGGGCTTGCGCGCGACGGGTTTCAGATGGCTGTGGAATATACCGCGCCGGTATTCTGGTTCTTTCTGCTGTTAACCGGCATCGCCTTGTTCGTGTTGCGGCGGCGTTATCCGGATGTGGCGCGGCCGTATCGTGTGCCGCTCTATCCGGTGCTGCCCGCGATCTTCTGTGCGACGACGGCATATCTGCTATGGTCGAGTCTGGCTTATACCGGGTGGGGGGCATTTGCGGGGGTTGCTGTGTTGGGAGTGGGCGTTGTCCTGCTCCTGTTCCTGAAGCCCGAAGAGGAGTTTTCTCAATGAAGTTGATCCTCACCGCCACCGCGCTGGTGCTGGCGGGCAGCGCAGTGACGCCGCCGCCCGCCTTGACCCCGGTTCCCGCGACACAGAACCGCACGCCCGACGTGATCTATGTCCCCACCCCGCCCGAAGTGGTCGAGGCGATGCTCGACATGGCGCAGGTGAAGGATGGCGATGTGCTCTACGATCTGGGATCGGGCGACGGGCGCATCCCGATCGCTGCCGCGAAGCGAGCGAAGGTGCGCGCGACGGGGATCGACATCGACCCGCAGCGCATCGTGGAGGCGAAGGCGAACGCCAAGGCGGCGGGCGTGACCGATGAAGTGACGTTCAAGCAAGCCGATCTGTTCAAGAGCGATTTCAGCGATGCGACAGTGGTGACGCTGTACTTGCTCGACACGCTGAACGAGAAATTGCGGCCCAAGCTGCTCGCCGAACTGAAGCCGGGGACGCGGATCGTCAGCCACGCCTTTCGCATGGGCGACTGGGTGCCGGAGCAGGAGCGCGAGGTGAACGGACGGATGGTGTATTTCTGGACGGTGCCGGCCAAGGCGAAATAGTCAGCGGAAGCGGACGACGATGTTGGGCGCCGGTATCGCGGCGGTGATGCGGCGCAATGGTGTTGCCTGCCATTTCGACGCGAACACTGCGTCGATCGAGGAATAGCTGCCGATTTGGTCGAAGCCGTCGAACGCAAACGGCAGGCCTTCGGCACCAAGCGGCGAATTGGCGTCGGCGACGTGGAAATGGAGGTGGGTACCGCCCACTTGCCCGGTGGCACCGACGCGCCCGATTAGCTGGCCGCGGCGGACGCGATCGCCGCGTTTGACGGCAAGGCCCCGCTTCAGATGCTCGTAGAACACCGTCCGTCCGCCGCCGATGTCGAGCGCAACATAGTTGCCGGCGGCGTTTTCGGGATCGATGCGCGCGTCCGGATCGCGGCGGTCGGGATCGGTGAAATCGTCGCGGGCGGCGACGATACGGCCATCGGCGACCGCCAGCACCTCGGCACCGAAGCCGGGGTCGGCGGCGTAATGCTGCTGTTTGGCGTCGCGGTTGGCGTTGAAGAAGTCGACTGCGAAGCGGCCGGGAATGCGCGGGGTGCCACCGATGGCATAAATGTAGCGGCGGTGTCCGAATTCGAGCGTTGGTGCATAGACCGCGGTCCACGGACCGCCGCGCAGGGGCGGGCCGAACGGGCGCGGCGCAGCGGTGATCGGACTGATCGGCGTTTCGACCGTCACGGGCGCGCGTTCGCCAATCGTGTAGGCGACGCGCTGACGAATCCCGGAAAGCGGTCCTGAAACCGGCTGATTCACGAACAGCAAGGCGCGGCTGCCCGGCGGGATCAAACTGCGGTCGGCATCGTCGGCGACCCATTGGCCGCCGATCAGCGCCGAGAGTTTCTCACCTTCGTAGCGCTGGAGCGTCCGGCCATCGGCAGTAACGATCTCCAGCGACCGCAGACGGATCGGCTGGTGGTGGAGATTGCCGACGCGAACCTCATACGCGATCTGCGCGCCGTCCGATCGCGTCACCAAAGCGGGCGGGGCAGGAAGCGTTAGTTCCAGAGCGACGGGCATCTGCGCTGAGACGGGCGCGACGATTGCCAGCGCGATGATGGGCAGGCTGGGCTTCACGCCGCCTCAAGCAGTCGTTCGGCCTGCGCGCGCGCTTCGTCGGTAACCGTCGCGCCGGAGAGCATGCGGGCGATTTCTTCGCGGCGGGCGGCTTCATCGAGCGCGCGGACGCCGGTGCGGGTGACGAGGCCGTCATGGCTCTTGGCGATCAGCAGATGATGACTCCCGCGCGCTGCGACCTGGGGGCTGTGCGTGACGACGAGGAGTTGCGTCCCAGTCGCAAGGCGGGACAGGCGTTCGCCGATCGCGCTGGCGACTGCGCCGCCGACGCCGCGGTCGATTTCGTCGAAGATTAGCGTGTTTGCGCCGCCTTTTTCGGCGAGCGCGACCTTCAGCGCGAGGATGAAGCGCGAGAGTTCGCCACCGGATGCAATCTTGATGAGCGGGGCGAAGGGCGCGCCGGGGTTGGTCGAGACTTCGAATTCGACGCGGTCGCGGCCCGAGCCCGACCATGCGTCACGCGGGAGCGGATCGACGACGGTGCGAAAACGGGCGGAGTCGAGCTTGAGCGGGGCGAGTTCGGTCGCGACGGCGGCGTCAAGGCGTGCGGCGGCGGCAGTGCGCGCGGCGGAAAGCGTTTCGGCAGCGGCGACATAGGCCGATTCGGCAGTGGCGAGTTCGGCGGTGAGGCGGGCGATGGTGCCTTCGCCACCCTCGATCCGCGACAGGCGTTCGGCAAGGGTTTCGGTGAGGTCGGCGAGATCATCGGGCTGGGCGCGATGCTTGCGGGCAAGGGCGCGCAGGTCGAACAGACGAGTCTCGTCGGCGTCGAGTGCGGCGGGATCGAAAGCAAGCGCTTCGGCGGCTTCGTCGACCTTTTCCTGGGCGACGGCCCCCTCGATCAGCGCGCGGTCGAGCGCAGCGAGCGATTCGGCGAGGGCGGGGTGATCCTCCGCAACGCGTTCGAGGATGCGGGCGGCCTGACGGAAGCGGGTGAGCGCGCCGTCGCTGCCGTCGAGCAGGTCGGCGATGGATTGCAGGTCGCCGGTGATTTTTTCGCCGCGTTGCATCGTCGCGCGACGTTCGGCGAGTATCGCTTCCTCGCCGGGTTCCGGGGCGAACGCCGTGAGTTCGGCAACGGCATGTTCGAGCCATTCGCGGTCGCGGGCGGCGGTTTCCTGCTCTACGCGGGCTGTGGTCAGGGCCTCTTCGGCTATACGCAGCACGCGGTGTGCGGTGGCGACGGCGGCGATGTTTAGGCGACCGAAGGTGTCGAGCAGGGCGCGGTGGCCGCGTGGATTCAACAGCCCGCGATCGTCGTGTTGGCCGTGAATTTCGACCAGATGCGTGCCGAGTTCGCGGAGCAGGCCGGCGGACGCCGGCTGGTCGTTGACGAAGGCGCGGCTGCCGCCATCGGCCTTGACGATGCGGCGGATGGTAAGCGGTTCGCTGGTGTCGAAGTCGAGGCCGCTGTCGGCGAGCAGCGCCGCAGCGGGTGCCGGGTCGGCAAGATCGAAGCTGGCGGTGACCACCGCCTGTGCCGCGCCCTGTCGCACCAGGCCGCTGTCGGCGCGCATGCCGAGTGCCAGCCCCAGCGAATCGAGCAGGATCGACTTGCCAGCCCCGGTTTCGCCGGTAAGCACGCCAAGGCCGCCGTGAAAATCGAGGTCGAGCGCCTCGATCAGCACCACGTCACGGATAGAGAGTGCGGTCAGCATCGCGCCGCATTACCCCTATTTGTTCCGTCTGGCGACAGGGTGGATGGACATTCAGCCCATGCGGGCCTGCGAAGCGCGATTTGCTGCGCTCCGGTGCTCACGTGCCATAAGCACGCTGCGCTCCGGTGCTCACAAATCACCCTTCTCGGCTCCGCCTGGACTAAATGTCCACCCACCCTTGACGGTTGAATATCAGCTGGCCGGATCGGTCGTGGGGGCCGGGCTTGGCGTTTCGTCGCGCGCCGGCTTTCCCACAGGCGCGGTGGCGACGGGGACAGGAACCGGCTCACCATGTTTCTGCGCCAGTTCGTATGCGCGCTGATACCATTCGGTGCCGGGATAGTTGGCACCCAGCACGGCCGCCGCCTTCTTCGCCTCTTCCTTAATGCCGAGCGCGAAATAGGATTCGGTCAGGCGCATCAGCGCTTCGGGCGTGTGAGTCGTGGTCTGATAGGTATCGATCACGGCGCGGAAGCGGATGATCGACGCCAGCCACTGGCCGCGAACCTGATAATAGCGGCCGACCTCCATCTCCTTGCCCGCAAGATGGTCGCGGACCAGATCGATCTTCAGCCGGGCATCGGCGGCGTAGCGGGTGTTGGGAAAACGGCGGTTGAGTTCGCCCAGCGAATCGAGCGCCTGTTGCGTGATCTTTTGATCGCGGGTGACGTCGCTGATCTGCTCATAATAGCTGAGCGAGATCAGATAATAGGCATAGGGCGCGTCGCGGTTGCCGGGGTGGACCGCCAGAAAACGCTGCGACGACTGGATCGACTGGGTGTAATTCTTGTCGAGATAATAAGCGAAGGCACCCATCAGCTGAGCGCGGCGCGCCCAGACGGAATAGGGATGCTGGCGCTCCACCTCGTCGAACAGCGCGGCCGCCAGCTTGTACTGGCCGTTGTCCAGCCGCTGCTTGGCCGCAGCATAGAGCGTGCCCACGTCGCGCGCGACGTAAGGAAGGTCGGCACGGGTGCCGCCGCCACGGTTGCACGCGGCGAGCGGAAGGGCGAGCGCGGCAACGAGTAGGAGCGCGAGAGGACGGGTGGGAAGCATACGCATGGCGCGGTTCTTATAGGCTGTTTGGAAATGCGCCAAGGGCGCATTTCGCGGTACCGGCCAGTGACCGGTGAACAGCGCCCCGCGCTGTTCAGTGATGCCGGGGGCGTCACGGGCCGGACACTTCCCACCCGGCCACCCATAGAATACACTGTCGCTGGGCGGCCGGGTGGGGCAGCGGACCGGTACCGCTTCTCACAAACGGGCGCGATGCCCCCGCGCGAAATGTTTTTTAGAGTGCTTGCGGCGAACCGGATCGAAGGTCAGGTTTGGCACGTTGCCCCGGCAACACTCAACCGCACGGAGAACCCAATGCCCGCGACACTTCTGGCCACGCATCGTGTCGAAAAGCCGTGGGGACGCCATAAGCTGTGGCCGGGATTCGCCGACCCCGCACCCGGTGCCGAGCCGGTCGGTGAGGTCTGGTTCCAGACACCGGGCGACAGCGAACCCGATCTGCTCGTCAAATATCTGTTCACCAGCGAGAAACTGTCGGTTCAGGTGCATCCCGACGACGAACAGGCCCGCGCGAGGGGGTTGCCGCGAGGGAAAGACGAGTGCTGGGTCGTGCTGGACGCCGAACCCGATTCGACGATCGCGCTGGGGACGCATGTTCCAGCCGATGCCGACACGCTGCGCGCGGCGGCGCTGGACGGGTCGATCGAGCAATTGCTCGACTGGAAGCCGGTAAAGGCCGGCGATTTCTTTTACGCGCCATCGGGCACGGTGCATGCGATCGGCGCGGGGATCACGCTGATCGAGATTCAGCAGAACAGCGAAACGACATATCGCCTGTACGACTATGGGCGTCCGCGCGAGTTGCATCTGGAGGATGGCGTTGCGGTGTCCGACGCGCGACCGTTTGTGGCCGCGCCGATGCCGGGCGACGTGGAACCGGGACGGAGGATCCTGGTCGAAGGGCCGAAATTCGTACTGGAACGCTGGCCGGGCGGGACGCGCTCGATCGCAATGCCCGAGGGTGTGACGGGCTGGCTGGTGCCGGTTCGCGGTTCCGGCGATGTGGACGGCGTCGACTGGCAGGCGGGTCAGTGCGTGACTGTGACAGGATCGGTGGAGCTGACCGCCACTGCCGACAGCGACCTGTTATTTGCCTATCCCGGCACGATGCGGGTGTGAATGTGGCTGCCGTGTGAACGCGGCGTAGTGTCTGGTTCACGCAACTCTGCCCATAGGCGTTCGTTCAACGGCAGTAAGAGGCAGGAGAACGAATATGCGTACCCCAATCATCGCCACCATCATGGCATCGGTGGCTTTCGCCCCGATCGCGGCATCGGCACAGGACACGCCGCGCGAGGCGCGCGAAGAATATCGAGACGAAGTCCGCGATGCACAGCGCGACTATCGCCGTGACGCCCGCGACGCCGACAATCCCCGTGAGGCACGCGAAGCCCAACGCGAATATCGTGAGGATGTGCGCGATGCGCGCCGCGACTATCGTGAGGATCGCCGGGATATCCGCGACGACCGTCGTGATGACCGCCGAGGCGATCGTCGCGATTGGCGCCAGTCACGCAATTACGACTGGAATCGTCCGGCACGCGGCCAGCGCGCATATTATGCCGATCAATATTATCGCGACGGCCGCTACTATCAGGAACGCCGCCTGACCCGTCAGGACCGCGTCTATCGCGGGCAGGACGGTCGCTATTATTGCCGTCGTGGCGATGGCACGACCGGACTGATCGTTGGCGGCATCGCCGGCGGCCTGTTGGGCAATGCGCTGTCGAACGGTCGTTCGAGCGTGCTCGGCACGTTGCTGGGCGCAGCCGGCGGTGCGGCGATCGGTTCGTCGGTCGATCGCGGCAACGTGCGCTGCCGCTAAGGGTGATCTAGCTTAACGAAAGGAGGGACTCGGGAAACCGGGTCCCTTTTTCGTTCAGATCAGGCCGCCGGTCAGGAACAGGCGAAGCCCGCTCATAACCAGCACGACGATATTGAGATTGCGGCCGGCTGTCCCGCTGGACAGCAGGCCGAATACCAACCCGACCACGGCGATTGGAAACGCGATCCAGTTGACGAGCGGAAGCAGCGGGATCGGAAGAATACCGACCAGCGCGATGAGCAAGGCCACGGCACCGGTGACGAGCGAAAGAATGTTCAACATTTCACGAAGATGGGCATTTCCGGGTGTTTTGGCAAGATACGACACGCACTCGCGTTAACCAATCTGAACGGACCCGCCGGACTTGCGACAAGCCGCGACACAAAAGCGGCAAATCCGCCAAATCGTTGCGACACTCTGCAACGATAACGGCATTCGACCGTAGAGACGGTCAGGTTTTCGAGTGAGGAGTATACCATGAAAAAGATTGCATTGATGATCGCCGGTCTCGGCATTGCCGCCGCAACGATCCCCGCCGCGTCGGCTCAGCAGGGCTGGTGGGGCATGAACCAGCGCCAGGCACAGCTTGAGCAGCGGATCAACCGCGGTATCCAGTCGGGTCAGTTGAACCGCCGTGAGGCGACCCGTCTGCGCACCGAGTTCCGTCAGCTGTCGCAGCTGGAAAATCGCTACCGTCGTTCGGCCCCCGGCCTGACGATGGCGGAGCGCCGCGATCTGGATCGCCGCTTCACCGTGCTGGCGCAGAAGATCCGCTGGGAACGCCGCGACTGGCAGAACCGCCGCTAAAGCGCGCGTCCCGCTGGACTGACGATGACGGCCTCCGCCCTAGCTGGCGGGGGCCGTTTCGCTGTCAGTCACAGGTCATCGAGTTGGAGAAAGCGAGGAAGCGGATTTGGGCTGTGCGACCGGTGCGATCGTGGATGATGGCGAGCGATTCGGGTGGGCCGGGTTTGCCATCGGTGCGATTTTCCTGGCGGACGCGCGCGTGGAGGAATTCGAGGTGGCCGCGTGCGCGACGCAGGTCGGCGGTGCCGGACCAGCAGCCCGAATAGGCGCAGGCGGTAAGCGTAGTGCCGCGCCGCGAGATGCTCATCGGGGTGAAGTCGTTGGCAGTTTTCACGTCGCATTTACCTTGGTCGCAGGTGAGTTCGGCGGCTTCGTTGCGACAGCTGAAGTCGGCGGCGAGTGCTGGGACGGGCAGCAGCAGCAGTGCGGTCAGGCAGAACAGCTTCATGGGCTTGGTCCCTCCATAAGTCGGAGCGAGCCTAACGGATCGGCTGGCCGCTGTCCTTCCACTTGTCGAGCACCTGCGTTTCGGGCGCGCCCGCATATTCGGGCTGGACGTCGCCGCTCTGGACATATTCGCGCTGAACGGCGGCTTTTTCGGTTTTCGCAGGTCTACCGGGCATTGGCGGCGTGATCGCGGCGAGCGCCACCGGCACGATCGCAGGGACCGTGACAAGGCGCGTCTTCGGGCCGGGATAGGGTTCGTCGCCGCGATAGGCCTGTTTGAATGCGGCCCCGGTGCCCCAATAGCCCTTCCACCGGTGGAAGAAATGCGCGCCGAACACGCCGGTCATCACCAGCGATTTGTTCCAGCTTGGGGTCACCGCATAGGTATGGTAGTGCGTCGCCATGCCGACGGGCGCGAAGACTTCGCCCGAAAGTGCTGCGGAAGCGACGCGCGCGGCGCGCTGCCAGTGGCTGCGCGACGGGGCGCGGGCCATCGATCCGTCACAGGCATAGCTGAACTGGCAACCGGCCTTTTCCGACCCCTGATAGACCACGCCGCAGACGGTGGACGGGAAAGTGGGGTGGCGGACGCGGTTGAGGATGACCTGTGCCACGGCGCGTTGGCCATCATCGGGCTCGTTCGCGGCCTCGTAATAGATGGCGGTGGTGAGGCATTCGAGCGCGCGGGATTTGTCCTGTGCGCTGCCGCGCAGCTGGAACGGCGCGGCGGGGCGCAGCGTGGGATCGATAACCGCGTTTTCGGGGACGGGGGCGTCCGGGAGCGCGACGGTGCCGGTGACGCCGCTGGACGGGGCCGCGATTTCGTCGCTGGCGAGCTGGTAATAGGCCGCGCCGGGGAAATGGTCGTCGGCTTCATAGCCGGTGCGGGCAGGCGCGGTGGCGCGGGCGGATTGTTCGGCGGCCTGCAGCGACGACAGTCCGGCATGCGCGGAAAAGCCGGCGCCGATCAACGACGCCAGCAGCGCCGCCGCAATGCCCCGAAGCTGTAGTCGCGTAAATTGCCGCAGCACGCTGTTCTTCCCACTCAAGGGCGGCGGCATAGCGTGGAATGGATTGATTTTCTGCCCCGGATTTTGCGGCGTCCCGGGGTGAAACGATTGATAGTTAATGTAATATTTGGGGGTGTGGAACTTCTTTAGCCCCTCCCCTTCAGGGGAGGGGCTTATTCAGTTACTTCAATGTCGGGCTATCCAAATTCAGTGACGCCGCCGGGATCACCTCCAGCTGCGGATAGGTCTTGCGCAGTTCGTCCACGAACAGCTTCGAATCGCCGACCACGACGATGCTCGCGCCCATGGGATCGAGCACCTTCTTCGCCGCGGTCTGGACGGCGGCGGGGGAGACGCTCTGGATCGCGGGGATGTAACGCTGAAGCTCGTCGAGCGAGACGCCCTCCGCGACGTAATCGCTGAGTGCACCGGCGATGCCGTCGGTGCGTTCGATGCGGCGGCCGAAGCTGCCGACCAGCACCGCCTTGCGCGATTCGAGTTCGGTGGCGGGAACGGGGGCCTCGCCGATCTTCTTCATTTCGGCGAGCAGGAGCGCGACGACTTCGGTGGCCGACGGGTTCTTGGTCTGGGTGGAGGCGGTGACGATGCCGGGCATGCGGCGCGTATCGACGCTACTGCCCGCGCCGTAGGCCAAGCCGCGATTGATGCGGATTTCGCGGTTGAGGCGTGAGGTGAAGCCGACGCCGAGCGTGGCGTTGGCGACCTGTGCCGCGTAGAAATCCTTGTCGTTGCGGGCAATGCCGGGACGCGCGACGACGACGCCGGCCTGACCCGCGCCTGGCATGTCGACGACGATCACGCGCGGTTTAGGCGCGGCGGTGACCGGGCCGGTGGTGACGGTGACCTCACCCTTTTTCCAGTCGCCGAACAGTCGTTGTGCGAGCGCGGTCGCGTCCTTCTGGCTGATGTCGCCGACGACCACGAGCGCGGCTTGGTTGGGCTGCCACGAGCGGGCGTAAGCGGTTTGCAGATCGGCTTGCGTCAGCCCCTTCAGCGACGTGGGTGAGCCCGAGATGAGATGGCCGTAAGGACCGGTGCCGAACACCGCCTTCGATGCCGCGAAACCGGCTATCGCTGCCGGGTCCTTCAACTGGACGGTGATGCCGTCGATCGTCTGGGTGCGGGCGCGATCGATCTCGGCCTGTGCGAAGGCCGGGTTGCGCGCGACATCGGCGAGCAGGGTCATTGCCGGGGTGACCTGATCCGCCTTGACCGTGACGGTGGCGAAGGCGGCATCCCAGTCCGCACCCGCGCCGATCGAGCCGCCCAGCGATTCGATCTGCTGCGCGATCTGTTCGGCGGAGCGGGTCTTGGTGCCCTTGGTCAGGATGCCGGTGGCGAGCGATGCGGTGCCGGCCTTGCCCGTCGCGTCCTTGGCACCGCCGCCGGGGGTAACGACCGTGGCAGTGACGATAGGCAGGTCGCGCTTTTCGACTACGATCACGCGCATGCCGTTGGCGAGGCGGGTCTCGACCGCCTTGGGGATTGCGGGCGTGATTGCCGCCCCGGGAGCCGGGATGGCGATGCGCTGATCGGCGGCTGCCTGGGTGTGGATGACGACGTCCTTTGGCGTGACCAACGGCGCGACCTTGACCGTCGAGGCGACGGCGATGGTGTCGCCCTTCTTGTCCTTTTCCTCCGGCAGATAGACGAGTGCGGCGGACTGGTTGTCACCCAGATATTTGCGCGCGACGCGCTGGATATCGGCGGCGGTGACGCGGGCGATTTCGGCCAGCTGACGGTCGCTGTGGCGCGGATCGCGGTCGACGATGATCGACGCGGCGAGGGTCGATGCCTTGCCCTCCGCAGTTTCGCGGCTCTTGAGCGCGCCGGTCAGGATTTCATTCTTGGCCTCGGCCAGTTCGGCGTCGCTGACCGGCGTGTCACGCAGTGCAGCGATCTCGCGGCGCATTGCTGCTTCGCCGTCGGCGGCGGTTTTTCCCCCGGCGAGGATCGCATACATCGCATAGGAGCCTGTCGACTGGCGCGTGTCGAGGAAGGTGTCGGCCTGAGCCACCAGCTGATCGCGATAGACGAGGTTGCGGTAGAGGCGGGAGTTCTCGCCGCCCGACAATATGCCGTCGAGCACGGTCAGCGCAGGCGTGTCGGGATTATTGTCGGCGGGCAGCTGATAGCTGAGCAGCACGGCGGGGAGCGGGGTGTTGGCCTCGTACACCGTTTGGCGCACGGCCTGAGTCCGTGGCGGTTCGGCGACGGTCACGCGCGGGATGGCGCGGTCGGGCTTTTTGATCTTGGCGAAATATTTGTCGACCCACTGGTCGAGCTGCTTGGCGTCGAAATTGCCCGCAACG
Organism: Sphingomonas sp. LT1P40; assembly: GCF_036663835.1. Classification (NCBI taxonomy): domain Bacteria; kingdom Pseudomonadati; phylum Pseudomonadota; class Alphaproteobacteria; order Sphingomonadales; family Sphingomonadaceae; genus Alteristakelama; species Alteristakelama amylovorans. Next base: position 1,836,980 of record NZ_JAXOJT010000001.1, on the reverse strand, counting down.
ACCAGCACGGCATTGTCGGGCCGGTAATAAGTGGCGTGGAAGGCCCGGATATCGTCGATCGTCGCGGCGTCCAGATCTTCGATGCTGCCGATGCCGGGGCGGGCATAGGGGTGGACGCTGTAAGAGATGTTGGGGAAATAGACGTAGAACAGCTTGCCATAAGGCTGAGCGAGAACGCGGCTGCGCAATTCCTCCTTCACCACGTCGCGTTCGGACGCGAAGATCTTTTCGTTGACGACCAGGCTCGACATGCGGTCGGCCTCGGCGAACAACAGGCGCTCGAGGTGGTTGGCGGGAACGACCTCGTAATAATTGGTGTAATCGGCGTTGGTCGAGGCGTTGTTGTAGCCGCCGACATCCTCGGTCAGGCGATCAAACTGCTCATCGACCAGATTGCGGGTGCCCTTGAACATCAAATGTTCGAACATGTGCGCAAAGCCGGATTTGCCGGCCGGATCGTCCTTGCTGCCGACGTCATACCAGACCTGCACCGACACGTTCGCCGTCGTGGTGTCGCGGATCGCATAGACCTTCAGGCCATTAGCCAGCGTGCGCTCGGTGAAATCGAGCGGCTTTACCGCGATTTCTTTTGCCGGGGCAGGAGACGCCTGCTGAGCGCTGGCGGTGAAGGGAAGCAGGGCAGCGCCGATCAGCAGCGCGGTACGGGTCAGGCGCATCAAGGTCTCCGGTCTGGAAAAAGGTTAGTCGTCTTTGCGCGGGCGCGCGGCATAGATGACGGCGGCAGCGAGCGCGGCGGAGCCGATACCGATGCCGATCTGGGTTAGCGGCCACTTCTTTTTATCGGCGGGTTCCGGCGTCCCCTCGGCGCGTTCGGCGCTTTCACGGGCGGCGCGGGCGGCGGCGGTAATTTCGTTGGCGATAGCGTCTTCTTCGGGGCTGTCAGTCACGCGATACTCCTTGCGTGACAACACAGTAAGACAGTGGGCCGGGTCGTGCAATCAGCCTTCGCGTAACCAGGCGCGGGCAAGTGCGACCGGCTGAAAGCCCAGGCGGTGGTAAAGATGCTTGGCCGGCTCGCTGGTGATCGCGCCCAGGAATATCGTATCGCAGCCGACCGCAACCAGCCGCGTGCTGTATTCGGCGATCAGTGCGCTTGCGATGCCGCGGCGGCGGTGCTCGGGGTGCGTATAAAGATCCTCGATCATACCGATGCCGTCCGGGCAAACGACGGATGCGCCATAGGCGACCGGTTCATCATCTTCGATCACAAGATGGAAGCGATAGGCGGCACCCTTTGCGCGGTAACCGGCGACGAGCGCGTCGCTGATGTCACGGCCATGGCTGACCCCGCCGCTGCGGGCACCCTCGGCATAATCGGTGGCGACAAGATCGGCGAGCATCGTCCAGTTGGCATCAGTCACGACCGGATGAAGGTGGAGCGCGCGGTGATCGCCCCTGACGGGGCCGGTCAACGCCATCTGAATGATCGTCAGTTGCTCGCGGAAATCGGCCAGCGCGAGCATCGCGAGCAGCGCCGGTGGGCTGCGATGATCGGTATGGACCATGCGGTCAGGGCAATGGGCAAGTTCGCGGTCCATTACCGCGAGCAGATCGGTGAACCCCGCAGCGGTGTCGATGATGACGCCATCGGCATGATTGGCATCCCAGATGCGTGGAATCGCCGGGTTGGCGACGATGCGGCAAAATCCGGCATCGATTGTCGAATTGCCCAAGGCGTGGTGCCAGCGATACGCTTCGGCAATGCGATCGGCGAGCTCAGCCCCCATAATAGCCGGTACGGAAGGCGTTGGCGTGATCGGTCAGGCGTCCGGCGGCGATGGCGGTGCGGAGGCCGGCCATCAGGCTCTGGTAGAAATACAGGTTGTGCTCGGTCATCAGCATGGCGCCAAGGATTTCGCCGGAGCGGACGAGGTGGTGGAGATAGGCGCGGGTGCTGGTTGCGCAGACCGGGCAGGCACAGCTGGGGTCGAGCGGCCCCTGATCCTCGGCATGCTTCGCGTTGCGGATGTTGAGCGGGCCGCGTGCGGTGAAGGCCTGGCCGGTACGACCGCTGCGCGTCGGCAGGACGCAGTCGAACATGTCGATGCCGCGCTCGACCGCGCCGACGATGTCGTCGGGCTTGCCAACGCCCATCAGATAGCGCGGTTTGGCGGCGTCGAGCTGGCCGGGGGCGTAGTCGAGGCATGCGAACATCGCCTCCTGCCCCTCGCCGACCGCGAGGCCACCGACCGCGTAACCGTCGAAGCCGATGTCGAGCAGGGCATCGGCGCTGGCCTTGCGGAAACCCTTGTCGAGCGCCCCCTGCTGGATACCGAACAGGGCATTGTTTTCAGCATGCGCGCCGCCGCTGTCGAAGGCGTCACGACTGCGCTTGGCCCAGCGCATCGAGCGTTCCATCGCCGCGACCTGCACTTCGCGCGTGGACGTGGTGGGGACCAGTTCGTCGAATGCCATCACGATGTTCGAGCCGAGCAGCCGCTGGATTTCCATCGAGCGTTCGGGGCTGAGCATATGGCGCGACCCGTCGAGGTGCGATTTGAAGACAATCCCTTCCTCGCTGCGCTTGGTCAGGTCGGACAGGCTCATCACCTGATAACCGCCGCTGTCGGTGAGTATCGGGCGGTCCCAACCCATGAATTGGTGCAGGCCGCCCAGCCGGTCGATACGTTCGGCGGTGGGGCGGAGCATCAGGTGATAGGTGTTGCCGAGGATGATGTCGGCGCCCGATGCGCAAACGTCCTGTGGCTTCATCGCCTTGACCGTGGCGGCGGTGCCGACCGGCATGAAGGCGGGGGTGCGGATATCGCCGCGCTGCATGGCGATGGTCCCGGTGCGGGCCTTGCCATCGGTGGCGGAGATGGTGAAGTCGAAACGGGGAGACATTTCGCCCGATTGATGCGTTGGAGGCCCGATGGCAAGCGAGCGTGACGACGATCTGCGCGAAAGTGCGCGGCACCGGGGGTTGAAACTGGTCAAGTCGCGGCGGCGCAAGGCGGGCGGCGATGCAGGCAAGTTCGGGCTGACCGATGCGAGCGGGAAAGAGTTGTTCGGGTTCGGTGCGGACGGGCTGACCGCCAGTGCCGACGAGATTGCCGATTATCTGCGCGGGGCGAGCCGGAGCGACTGGGCGGAAGCGGCGAAGGGGTTGCCGAAGCGGAAGCCAGAGCCGAAGCCCAAGGCCGCGCCAAAGCCGAAGTTGAAGAAGCTTGCGGTGGCCAATCTGCTGGCGAAGCTCCCATCGGCCAAGCGCGACGAGGTGTTTACGGAAGTGCTGGCGCGACCCGGGGTACGGATCGAGCGGATCGTGTCGGGCGGGCAGGTGACGCCGGCAGACAAGCCGTTCGAGCAGGATGCGGACGAATGGGTGATGTTGCTGGCGGGAAGTGCGGCGATCCGGCTGGACGGCTATGCGGAAGTTTCGTTGAAACCGGGCGATCATCTGACGATCCCGGCGGGGGTGCGGCATCGGGTGACGCGGACCGACGCCGATGTGCCGACAGTGTGGTTAGCCGTCCATCTGGGCTGATGCGACGACGTGGGCGGCAACCGCAGCGGGGCTGTCGAACGCGATGTCGGGATGCAGATGCGCGAACGCCGCCGGGTTGGCATAGCCCCACAGCACGGCCCCGGCACGGATGCCGGTTTCGCGCGCGGCGTCGATGTCGCGGGTTTCGTCGCCGAGCGAGAGGATGTGCGCGACGGGGACGCCGCTGGCCTGCATCACCTTGCTAAACTTGGGCGCCTTGCCGAACAGCGATGCGCCACATGCCCACCAGCTGATGCGGGCGGCGTTTTCGGGACCGAGCACGGCGCGGGCATTGGTTTCGCTGTTGGAGGTCACGATGGCGAGTTTCACCCCAGCCGCCTGAATCGCCGCGAGCATTTCGGGCACGCCGTCGAACAGGTGAACCGCATGCGTGTTCTGCCCGAACAGGCGGCGGATATAGCGGGCGATGAAGGGGAGTTTCCAGCGCGGGATGGCGAGGCGACGGATGACGTCGCGCGAACTGAGACGGCGCATCGGCTCAACCTCCTCCGGCGCGACGCGGCGGAAGCCGTAGCGATCGGACAGGTGGTCCATGACCGACAGGAACCACCCGCCGCTGTCCGATAGCGTGCCGTCGAAATCGAAGATCACCAGCCGCACCGGGGCGGCCGGGTCAGGCATCTGGCTGACCGTGGCCTGCATGAAGGCGGCAGGGATCGCCGTCGCCGATCTCGATCTGGAGCGTGACATGTTCGATGCCGTGATCGTGCGCCAGTCGGTGCTGGGCATCGTCAAGAAAGGCGTCACCGGGGTGGCCGGAAGGAATCAGCAGATGCGCGGTCATCGCCACCTCGGTCGTGCTCATCGGCCAGATGTGCAGATCGTGGACACGGGTGACGCCGGGCAGCGCGGCAAGCGTCGCCTCAACCTTTTCCGGGTCGATGCCGGGCGGGACGGCGTGGAGCGCCATCGTGATCGAATCGCGCAGCAGCCCCCAGGTGCTCCACAGGATCACCGCGACGATGACCAGGCTGATCGCGGGATCGATCCAGGTGGCGGCGGTGTACAGGATCAACGCACCGCCGATCACGACTCCGGCGGAGACGGCGGCGTCGGCGGCCATGTGCAGATACGCGCCGCGAATGTTGATGTCGCCCTTGCGACCGCGTGCGAACATCATCGCGGTCGCCCCGTTGATGAGGATACCGATCCCTGCCACGATCATCACCGTCAGCCCCTCGATCGGGCGGGGATCGTTGAAGCGCTGAACCGCCTCCATCGTGATCGCGCCGACCGCGACGAGTAGCAGCACCGCGTTGGCGAGCGCGGCGAGGATGGTGGAACTGCGCAGACCATAGGTGAAGCGCGGCGAGGCCGGACGCTTGGCGAGCGACGCGCCGCCCCATGCGATCAACAGGCCAAGAACGTCGGAGAGATTGTGGCCCGCATCGGCGAGCAGCGCCATCGATCCGGTGAGGATGCCCGCCGCACCCTCGACCAGAACGAAGGCGAGGTTGAGCGCGGTGCCGACCGCGAAGGCGCGGCCGAAATCGGCGGGGGCGTGGCTGTGGCCGTGGTCGCCGTGCGAATGTTTGTGCGAGCCGTGCATCGAGCCGACCTTAGCCGCACTGCACCATGTGATGCTAGGACACTGATTGCTCTCAGCGACGGCGGCTCCGCTTATCATCTTTTTCCTCGCCGGGGCGGCCGCCCGGTTGCGGCGGCTGACGGATCGTAAGTAGTTCGCTGCGGCGGATCGAAGCATCCTTGTCGGCATCGAAACGGGTGAAGAACAGGTCGAAACGCGCCTGAAGTTCGGGCAGCGAAATGCGGTTGTCGCCATTCTGATCGACCTCGAACGGGCTGGGCAGGGCGTTGCGGTTGCCCAGCCAGCGATCGGACCAGTCGCCGAACGCGATATAGCCGAACGATGGCTGCCCCTTTGCGATCACGTCGAACGAGCGCTTCACCCCTGCGTCGAATTCGGTGCGGGTGACGATGCCGTCGCCGTCCGCATCGAACGCGGCGATGGCCATGGCCACCGGCTCAGCGATCATCAGCGGGATCGGGGCTGGCGTGGCCGGTTGCTGAGGCTGGCCCCGAAGATCGACAGTGACAGGCACGCGACCGCGGTTGGGCATCCCCTCCGAGGTCTGCGCAGCGAGGCTGAGGAGAGTGGCAAGGATCATGAAGGCTTGTCCGGTAAAAGCAGGCTGGCGTCGCCATAGCTATAGAAGCGGTAGCCATTGTCGATGGCGTGGGCATAGGCCGCCTGCATCCGGTCGAGCCCCATCAGCGCCGATACCAGCATGAACAGGGTCGAGCGAGGCAAGTGGAAGTTGGTCAGCAGACCGTCGATCCCCTTGAAGCGATAACCTGGGGTAATGAAGATCGCGGTGTCGCCAGCGAACGGGCGGACGATATCGTCTTCGCCAGTCGCGCTCTCGATCAGGCGCAGGCTGGTGGTGCCGACCGCGATGACGCGCCCCCCGGCGGCGCGGACGGCGTTGAGGCGGTCGGCGGTGGCGGCGTCAATGCGGCCCCATTCGGCGTGCATCTTGTGATCGGCGGTGTCGTCGGCCTTGACCGGCAGAAAGGTGCCTGCGCCGACATGCAGGGTCAGCGTGGTGTGTCCGATGCCCGCTGCGTCGAGCGCGGCAATTAGCTCGGGCGTGAAGTGCAGCGCGGCGGTGGGGGCGGCGACGGCGCCGGGTTCGTTTGCGAACATTGTCTGGTAATCGGCGGCGTCACGCGCATCGGTTGGGCGTTTGGCGGCGATATAGGGCGGGAGCGGCATGCGCCCGGCGCGTTCGAGCAGGAGTTCGACAGGCTCGTCGCCCGAGAAAAATAGCGTGAAGCTGCCGTCTTCATGGCGGGCTTCGGCGACTGCCGTGACGCCGGTTCCGAAGTCGACGGTTTCGCCCACGCGCAGCCGCTTGGCGTTGCGGATGAAGGCGATCCAGTGACGCGGGCCTTCGCGCTTGTGCAGAGTTGCGCCGATTTTCGCCGCACCGCGTGTGCCTTCAAGCTGGGCCGGGATGACGCGGGTGTCGTTGAAGACCAGCAGATCGCCGTGCCGGAGCAATGCGGGGAGGTCGGCGACCGAGCGGTCGCTTGTCTCGTCGCCGTCGAGCAGCAGCAGGCGCGCCGAATCGCGCGGGGACGCGGGGCGCAGCGCGATCCGCTCTGGCGGAAGCTCGAAATCGAACAGATCGACGTTCATCGACGGCCTTTGCCCGGACGCGCCGGGCGGGGCATTACTTGCCGGGGCCGGGCGGGAGTGCCGCCGGTTGTTCGACCGGCGCAGCGGGCGCTGCGACATAGGCCGGCGGGTTGTCAATGGCGATATAGGCGCGGACGACGCGCGCGGGGTTCGCCGGTGGCTCGCCCCGCGGGATGGCATCGACATATTGCATGCCGTCGATCACGCGACCGAAGACGGTGTATTTCTGATCGAGCGAGAGGCGCGGCACCAGCATGATGAAGAACTGGCTGTTCGCGCTGTTCTCCGCCTTTTCCTTCACGTCCGCCGGGGCATTGTCGGGGGCCCCGTTGCGCGCCGCCGAGACTGCACCGCGCACGTGGGGCAGATAGTTAAACTCCTTGGGCAAGTCGGGAAGGTCCGAGCCGCCGGTGCCGTCACCCTTGGGATCGCCGCCCTGCGCCATGAATCCTTCGATCACGCGGTGGAACAGCAGGCCGTCGTAGAATTTCTTGCGAGTCAGTTCCTTGATCCGCTCGACTTGCTTGGGCGCGACATCGGGACGCAGCCAGATGGTGACGCGACCGCCGGTGGACAGGTCGAGAATCCACAGATTCTCCTTGTCCGTGGTGGCGGGCGGCGTCGCTCGGCCGGTGGGAGCGGGAACGATCTGGGCGCTTGCGGACAAAGTGAAGAGCGAACCCGCAAGGGCAAGAAACAGGGCAACAAAACGCATCGATATCCCCAGCGGAGGTCAGTTTGGAACGGCTTAGAGCAATTCGCCGCTGGCCGCAAAATGAATGCGGCTGGTGGCGGAATTGCGGCGAACGGCTTCGACGGCTGCATTTTGCAGTCGATCTTCGCGGCAGGGCATGCCCCCAGCATGCCCGAAGGTGCCGCTATGATCCTTTACGTCCGATCTTATCGACGCGGGCGACGACTTCATCACGCACCATGGCGGGCACGAATTTACCGATTTCGCCGCCGAACATGGCGATTTCCTTGACCAGGCGGCTGGCGATCGGTTGCAGCGAAACGTCCGCCATCAGGAAAACGGTCTCGATCCGGCCATTGAGCTGCTGGTTCATGCCGGCCATTTGATACTCATATTCGAAGTCGGCGACGGCGCGCAGGCCGCGCACGATCATGCTCGCGCCCTCGCGCTCGGCAAAGTCCATCAGCAGCGAATCGAAGCTGACGACACGGATGTCGCCGCCGATCCCGGCGGTCTCGCGGCGGACCATGTCCATTCGCTCCTCGACCGTGAACATCGGGTTTTTCGACGGATTGGTGGTGACGCCGATGACGAGCCGGTCGACCAGCTTCGCGCCGCGCCGGATGATGTCCATATGGCCAAGCGTGATCGGATCGAAGGTGCCGGGATAGACGCCGGTGCGGGTGGTCATTCTGAATACCTCAACCAGATTGTGATGCCATCGTCCCCGAAGGCGAATGCGTTCAGCACTGGTCCTTTGAACATGACTTCAGGACGCCCCAAAAGACGATGTTTGCCGGGTATTGCCAAGCCGCCGAGTCCCTCGGCGATATAGACTTCACGCGCGCCATTGGCGGCCAACGAAGTGCGTATGGATTTCGCGCAATCGAGACCGTGAATGGCCACCTTTACATAGCCGTCCCCGAGCAGCCCAACACTCTCTTCTACCAAAGCAAATCGGGCGGCGGTGCAATTTGTATTTGGTATATTGTCAGTGAGATAGGGAAGCTGGCCGAACATGTAGAGTTGGCGGCCGGGGCCGGTTATAAGCAGGTAGAGAAACAGCAAGGCTGCGAGGATTCCGGCGATCTTTCGAATCCGCCATGGCCTCAAGCGCCCGGCACTGACAGTCGCCGTCACCGATCCCGCTCAAGCACGTAGCGGGCGATGGCGCGTAGCAGGTCGGCCTCCGCGCCAAAGCTGTGGAGATGGGCGATCGACTGATCGACCAGCATCCGCGCCTGTTCGCGCGCACGGTCGAGGCCGAGGAGGGAGAGGAAGGTTTCCTTGCCGGCCTCGGCGTCCTTGCGCAGTTTCTTGCCCGCCGCTTCCTCGTCACCCTCGACGTCGAGGATGTCGTCGGCGATCTGGAAGGCGAGGCCGATGTCGCGGGCATAGCCGCGCAGGCCGGTGCGGCCTTCGGGCGGGATGCGGCCGAGGATTGCGCCTGCCTCGACCGAGGAGGCGATCAGCGCACCGGTCTTGAGCGCCTGAAGCCGGGTAACGGTGGCGAGGTCGAAGGTCGTGCCTTCCGCGACCAGGTCCATCATCTGGCCGCCTGCCATGCCAGCCGGGCCGGCGGCGCGGGCGAGGTCGGCGATCAGCTCGGCGCGGACGAACGGGTCGGCGTGAGTCGCCGGATCGGCGAGGATTTCGAAGGCAAGGGCATGGAGGCAATCGCCCGCCAAAATCGCCGTCGCCTCGTCATAAGCGCGATGAACGGTCGGCTTGCCGCGGCGCATGTCGTCATCGTCCATCGCGGGGAGGTCGTCATGGATCAGCGAATAGACGTGGATGCACTCGATCGCGGTGGCGGCGCGGGCAGCGCAAGTGCGATCGACGCCGAACAGGCGTGCGGTCGAGAAAGTGAGCAGCGGACGCAGCCGCTTGCCGCCGCCGATCGCGGCGTAGCGCATCGCTTCATACAGGCGCGCGCGGGCGTCAGCGGGGACGGGAAGGAGCAGGTCGAACTGGCGATCGACTTCGCTCGCGACATCGCGGATCGCGGATTCGAGCGTGAGCGAAGCATCCCCCACGACGACGCTCATCCGGCTGCGAAAGGTGTGGTGCCGGTCACGCGCCCGTCGGCATCGACGCGAATCGCCTCGATCCGCGCTTGCGCCGCGTCGAGCCGGGCCGCGCATTGCTTGCGCAGCGCGTCGCCGCGTTCGTACAGGTCGATCGCCTCCTGCAACTGTGCATCGCCGCTTTCGAGCCGACCGACGATACGTTCCAGTTCCTTGAGTGCGTCCTCGAACGAAAGCGCGGCGATGTCGGGGGCCTCTGTCATGCCGCCGCTATGCGACACGGGCGGGGCGGATTCAACCTCCCGTGCGTTCGTTGGGTTCGCTAGATATAGCGCGAAGGAGATACCCATGTTCACCAGCATCAATCCGGCGACCGGCAAAGACGGTGCGACGTTTGAGGAACTGGATGACGCCGGGATCGAGGCGGCGCTGGTGCGGGCGGCGGCGGCGTATCGATCGTGGCGGGTGAGCGCGTTGGAGCAGCGGACGGCGTTGCTGAGTGCGATCGCCGATCAGTTCGAAGCGAACAAGCAGCATCTGGCGGAAGTGGCGACGCAGGAAATGGGCAAGACGGTGGCATCCGCCGTGGCCGAGGTCGAGAAATGCGTTGCGGGGTTTCGCTATTACGCCGCGAACGGGCCGGGGTTTCTGGAGCCGGTCGAGACGAAGACGCCGACCGGGCGCGCGGTGGCGCAGTGGCAAGCGTTGGGGCCGATCCTGGCGATCATGCCGTGGAACTTCCCCTATTGGCAGGCCGTGCGCTGGCTGGCCCCGACGATCATGGCGGGGAATGTCGGGCTGTTGAAACATGCTTCGCTTACGCAAGGGTGCGCGGCGTTGATCCAGCAGCTGGTAAGCGCGGCGGGCGCACCCGACGGGCTGTTCCAGAATTTGGCCGTCAAATCGGACAAGGTGTCGCGGATCATCGCCGACAAGCGCGTGGTGGCGGTGACGCTGACGGGCAGCGAGGGCGCGGGCGCAAAAGTCGGTGAGGCTGCGGGGCGGGCGTTGAAGAAGGTCGTGCTGGAACTGGGCGGGTCGGACCCGTTCATCGTGATGCCCTCTGCAGATATTGACGAAGCGGCGAAGGTGGCGGTGAAGGCACGCATCCAGAATGCGGGGCAGTCGTGCATCTGCGCCAAGCGGATGGTCGTGCATACTGACGTCTATGATGCATTTCTGGAAAAGTTCGTCGCGGGCATGAAGGCGGTGCAGGTCGGCGATCCCATGACCGGCGTCGATATGGGACCGCTGTCGAGTGTCGAGCAGCGCGATACGGTGCTGGAGCAGCTGCAGCGGGCGGTGGCGGCGGGGGCGACGCTGACGGGTGGCGTGAAGATCGAGCGTGACGGCGCGTGGATGGAGCCGGGGGTGCTGACCGGCGTCGATCCCGATGCCGACTTTGCGCAGGAGGAGATTTTCGGGCCGGTGGCAATGGTGTTTCGCGCGAACGATGTGGATGCGGCGGTGGCGCTGGCGAACGACGTGCCGTTCGGGCTGGGGTCGAGCGTATGGTCGCAGGATCAGACGGAGATCGAGCGGTTCTTGCGCGATATCGAGGCGGGGATGATCGCGGTGAACGCGATGCTGGCGTCGACGCCGGAAGCGCCATTCGGGGGTGTGAAGCTGTCAGGGCATGGCCGTGAGCTGGGGCCATGGGGATTGCACGAGTTCATGAATTTGAAGGGGGTGATGCTGGCGGATTAGGGCGGGATTATTATCCAGGCCAATGTGCCAACTGTGATATTCTATCTTTCCTCACCCCGGGATGGACCCGGGGTCCGGCTAGCTCGCCCGGCCAAGAAGCGGGACTCCGGGTCAAGCCCGGGGTGACGATTGATTATCAGGTGCGGCATGCTCCCGCCGCGATCTCGATCAACAAATCCTTGCGGCTCAACTTGCCGATCATCGTCTTGGGCAGTTTCTCGCGGATCACCACGGCATCGACGCGCTCGTGTTTGCCGATCTGAGGATTCACCCAGTCGCGCAGTGTTTCGCCGGTGACGGGTTCGGCATCGTCGTTGAGCGATACATAGGCTCGCGGGGTCTCGCCCCGATAGGCATCGGGCATTCCCACCACCAAAGCCTCCTTCACCGCCGGGTGGCGGTAGAGCACGTCCTCGATATGCTTGGGGAATACCTTGAAGCCGCCGACCGCGATCATGTCCTTGATGCGATCGACGATGCAGATGAAACCGTCCTGGTCGATCTGGCCGACATCGCCGGTGCGCAGCCATTTCTGGCCGGTGGCATCGACACAGAATGTGGTGTCGTCCGCCTCTTCACGGTTCCAGTAACCAGCCATGATCTGTGGCCCCGCGACGACGATTTCACCCGGTTCGCCCTCGGGTGCGGGGCGGGTGGCATCCTCCTTGTCCACCAGCCGCACGCGCGTGGCGATCAGCGGCTGGCCGATCGTGCCGGACTTGTTGAGGTTCTGATACGGGTTGGTCGAGACGACGCCCGAGCTTTCGGACAGGCCATAACCCTCGATCAGGCGGGCACCCGTTTTCGCCTCGAAGCGGGTGCGCAATTCGGCGGGGAGGGGGGCACCGCCGGTGATGCAGTATTTCAGGCTCGACCAGTCGGTGGTCGCGGCGTTGGGATGGTCGATCAGCGCCTGAAACATCGTCGGGACGCCGGGAAGCGCGGTCGGTTTGGTACGGTGGATCGCCGCCAGCGCCTGTGCTGCGTCGAAGCGCGGGAGCATGACGATTTCGCCGCCGGTGAAGATCGTGCGGTTCAGGACGCAGGTGTTGGCGAAAACGTGGAAAAAGGGGAGGACGCCGAGTACCTTGTCGTGGCTTTCGCCGAGTTCGGGGTCGAGCTTGGCGACCTGGCGTGCGTTGGCGGTGAGGTTCTGATGCGTGAGCATCGCGCCCTTCGGTACGCCGGTGGTGCCGCCGGTATATTGGATCAGCGCGAGGTGGGTTTCGGGATCGATCGTCGCGGTCTCGCATGCGCCGTTATTGGCGATGAGGTGCGAGAAGGCGAGGATGCGAGGATCGTCGGGCTTTTCGGCGACCTCCTTGCGCTTGAACAGGCGGTAGAGGATCGACTTGGTTGGCGGCAGCGCGCCCGCGACCGAACCTACGACCAATCGCTCAAGCCCGCTCTGGTCCAGCACCTTCAACGCGGTGGGCAGCAATGCCGTGGCGCTGATTGTGAACAGGATACGGGTGCCCGAATCGGCTACCTGGGCCGCGAGTTCCTCGACAGAATAGAGCGGCGAGAAATTGACGACCGTCGCACCGAGCTTGAGGATGCCGTAGTAAGCGGCGACGTAATGTGGGACGTTGGGCAGGAACAGGCCGATGCGGTCGCCGGGGCCATAGCCAAGTGCGCGCAGCCCACAGGCGACGCGGTTCGCGCCATCCAGCGTCTCGGCATAGCTGTAATGACGGCCGAGAAAGTCGAGCAGCGGGGCGTGCCCCATGCGCTTTGCCGATTCGTCGAAGGCGGCGGCCATCGAGAGCGGCGGCAGATGCTGATCCCATGGGCCGGGATGGAGATAGGCTGTGCGCCAGACCTGCTCAGGCCAAAGCTGTTCGGGAACGCTCATTTACACAGGTGTAAGCAACTCGCCCGAACGAGGCAAGCGCTTGACGTAAACGTCAGCGCAGCGCGCGTTTCGCGGTCCATGTATAGAGCACGGACACGGCCATCACGCCCAGATCGACCGCCGCCTGAACCTTGCGCGGGGCGGTGTCGGTCACGTCGTGGGTGAGGATGCGGATGTCCGCCGTCGGATGCGGCAGGACGGTCAGCGCAAGCAATGCCGCGCCACCGCCGATCAGTGCGATCTTCCGCTTGTCCAACCTGTCCATCGCGTCCTCCCGATGGCTCCGTTGTTACGCTTATGGCCGATGAACGGCAACTGAATTGGGGTGGGTAGCGCGCCGAGACGGCAAGCTATGCCGCCAGCGGTGCGGCCCTGACGCGGTCGCGGCCGGCGGATTTGGCGGCGAACAGCGCAGTGTCGGCGGCACGATAGATCGTTTTCCAGTGCGCCTCGACGGCGAGCGGGCCGGTCGCGGCGCCGACGCTGGCGGTGACGCGCAGGTCGAACGGCATGCGGGTCGCGCGCAGACGGGCGAGCAGCGCCTCGGCATCCAGCGGATGGGCCATGTCGGTCAGCACCGCGAACTCCTCACCGCCGATGCGCGCGACCAGCGCGTGCGATGGCGCGAGCGCGCGCAGCGTGCGGGCGACGACGCGCAGGACTTCGTCGCCGCCATCATGGCCCAGCGTCTCGTTGACCTGTTTGAAGTGATCGAGATCGAGGACGAGCAGGGTCTGCGGCCCTTCGCGCCCGATCGCATTGGCGAGGAACGCACGGCGGTTGAACAGGCCGGTGAGCGGATCGGTATCGGCAAGGCGGCGCGCCACCGCCTCCGCCGCGACAGCCGAATCGCGTTCTTGGCTGAGCAGGCGTATGCGATAGGCGATGGCGACCGACGAGATCAGCGCCTCTGCCGCCATCGACAATATGGTCGAATTGTCGAGCCAGAAGTTCCAGCGGATCAGCCCGAGATTGGCGAAGACGCGCAGGCTGGCGGCGAAGATCGGCACGGCCCAGGCGATGGCGAACAGCCACAGGAAATTGGAACGGTTGCGCCACGCGCTCCACAAGGTCGCAACGACGCTGATGATGACGCCGAGGAACACCCAGGAATAGATGCGATCCACCATCTGGACGCCAATGGGTGCGAGCAGCACGAAGAACAGTCCGGCGGCCACCAGCACGCCGACGGCAATGCGCATGGTCAGCCGCAAGCGCGGGCCGAAGACATGCTCCTCGAAAAAGGCGCGGGCGAACAGCAGTGCCGAGGCGCAGGCGAGTGTCAGCAGCAGATAGTTGATCCGCAGCCGATCATTGTTGGCGACATCGGGAAACGCCCATGCCATCGCGCCCGACGAAGTGAAGGCATAGGCCATCAGCGCGCTTACCATCAGGCAGTAAGCGAGCTGGAACCGGTGACGCAGCGACGCCCATAAAGCGAGATTATAGGTGAGCAGCGCCAGCGCGAGTCCGCCAAAGCCGCTGTAGATCGCGGCCATTGTGAGGTTCGACAGATCGCTTTCCGCCTTGGTCGCCAGCCGCGCCCCGACGACGATGCCGCGCAAATTTGCCGCACCGTCGACCCGCCACATCAGCCGTTTGACCTTGGCCCGATCGCGCGGCAGCGGGTATTCGATGATCGCGCCGAGCTGAATGCGGCGGCTGACACTGTATCGGTCGTCGGCCATCGTGGCGATGCGACCGTCGGTATAGAGTATATGGAGCGTCAGCCTGTCCTGCCAGACGCTGCCGATGCGCGCCGCCAGCGGTTGCCGCGAGCGCGATCGTTGGTCGATCGGGCTGGAGATTACCCAGTAACTGCCCGGGCCGAACGCGGTTTGTCTGGTGGTGCAGTCGAAGCTTTGTGGCTGACGGATCAGCCTGGCCGGATCGTCGCCGGGTCGCACGGCGCGAACGCAAACCTGCAAGGGGCGGCCGACCTGACCCGCGCTGAGACCCGCAGGTTGCGCATGGGCGGGCGCGACGACGAACGCCAGCGCCGCGACCAAAACTGCCACAAAGCACGATATGATCCCCCGACCCATGAATGCATTCTAGGCGGCGGATGGCGAACAACTGGTAAAGATTACCGGCTGTTAGCGATGAATCGGACGGCCCGACGCCGATATCCGGAGCGATGCGACATGTCCGACGCCGGGACGATCTGCGGACAAGAATGGTTAACGGCGGTCTGCGCCAGCGCTAGACTGTCGGGAAGGAGGCCGTGAAAATGCTGCGAACCGTGACGAGCATAGTTGCGTTGTCCGCATGTCTGGCATCACCAGCGTCGGCGCGCGATTCGGACCGCTATGAGGAACGCCAGATCGCCGTGCCTGCGGCGGGGCTGGATCTGTCGAGCGACGCGGGCGTCGATATATTGGCCGCCCGGATCGACCATGCGGTCAAGCGAATCTGCGGTGGCGATCGCCGATGCCGGGAAGAGGCATGGGAAAGCACCGAGTGGCAGGTCGGCCGACTGATCGACCGGGCGCAGGCATGGCGGCGGCTGGCAAATGAGCGCGCGGCGCAACTGCGCGTGTGCCGCCAGCGCTGTTCGCAGCCCGCCGGTTATTATGCGCCGCCGCAGCCCGCCGCGACGACGGTGATCGTCATCCGGAACTGACGCGCGCGTCGTCCGTGCGGTCATAGCGGTCGCGGTGATCGTAGATCGTCCCGAGATTTTCAAACGCCCATTGCCCGAGGATTTTGACGGGTTCGGCGAGCGAATGGCCGAGATTGGTCAGGCCATATTCGACCTGCGGCGGGACGGTCGCGTGAACGGTGCGTGACACCAGTCCATCGCGCTCCAGCGCTTTGAGCGTGCGCGTCAGCATCTGTTGCGAGATGCCCTGTACCGCGCGTTTCAGGTCGTTGAAGCGGCGCGGTTGCTGACGCAGCGTCATCACCACCAGCACCGTCCATTTGTCGCCGACGCGCGCGAGGATGCCGGTGACGGTGCGGCATTCGCTGTGGGTGGGTTGGGAGTCAGTCATATCGGTGTGACCAGGTCCTGAAAATATGCGTTCTTGGCGTGGGCATGTCGGTCACATAACTGGTCCTGGTCACAAATCCAGACTTAAGGACTGACCAATGAACCTGCTTCATATCGATTCGAGCATCCAGGGCGCGCAATCAGCGAGCCGCAGCATCAGCGCGGCGGTGGTTGAGCGGCTTCGCGGCGCGCATCCTGCGCTCACCGTCACCTATCGCGACCTCGCTACCGATCCGCTGCCGCATCTGACGCTGGACGTGCTGGCGGACCCCGAAGCCAATGCCGAACTACGCGCGTTCGAGGCCGCCGATATCGTGGTGATCGGCGCGGGGATGTATAATTTCTCGATCCCCAGCCAACTCAAGGCGTGGCTGGACCGGATCATAGTGGCGGGCCGGACTTTCGGTTACGGACCCGATGGCGTGAAGGGGCTTTCAGGCGACAAGCGCGTGTTCGTTGCACTGGCGCGGGGCGGCTTGTTCGGCGTGGACTCGCCGGTCGTGTCGCTCGAGCATGCCGAAACCTATTTGCGAGGCGTGCTGGAGTTCATCGGGATCGGCAACCCCGTATTCGTCCACGCCGATGGACTTGCGATGGGCGAGGAAGCGCGCGCTTCGGGAATTGCGCAGGGTCTGGCGGATGCGCAGGCGATCGCGGCCTGACGGTCATGATAAGGAAAAGGCCGGGATCGCTCCCGGCCCTTTCTTCACTTGGCTTTTGCCGCCTCGGTTTTCTTCCCGCCGCCCTTCTTGGGGCGTTTGGGCGGAGCGGATACGGTGGCAAAGACGAGGACGTTGTCCTTGACCTTCACCTCGACCTCGCCGCCATGGACGAGCTTGCCGAACAGCAGTTCCTCGGCCAGCGGCTGCTTGATCTTCTCCTGAATCAGGCGGCCCATCGGGCGTGCGCCATAGAGCTTGTCATAGCCGCGCTGCATCAGCCATTCCCGGGCCTCGTCATCCAGCTGGATATGGACGTTGCGATCGGCCAGCTGGAGTTCGAGCTGGAGAATGAACTTCTCCACCACGCGCTCGACCACCTTGGGCGGCAGATAGTCGAACGGCACGATCGCATCGAGGCGGTTGCGGAATTCGGGGGTGAAGAGTTTCTTCACTGCCTCTTCCTGCACATCCTCGCGGCTGCTTTCGCCGAAGCCGATCGATTCCTTGGCCATATCGGACGCACCGGCATTGGTGGTCATGATCAGGATCGTGTTGCGGAAATCGACGGTCTTGCCGTGGTGATCGGTCAGCTTGCCGTTGTCCATCACCTGCAACAGGATGTTGAACAGGTCGGGATGCGCCTTTTCGATCTCATCGAGCAGCAGCACAGAATGCGGGTTCTGATCGACCGAGTCGGTCAGCAGACCGCCCTGATCGTAACCGACATAACCCGGAGGCGCGCCGATCAGGCGGCTGACCGAATGGCGCTCCATATATTCGGACATGTCGAAGCGCTGGAGCGGGATGCCCAGAATTTCGGCCAACTGCTTGGCGACTTCGGTCTTGCCGACGCCGGTCGGGCCGCTGAACAAGTAATTGCCGATCGGCTTGGACGGATCGCGCAGGCCGGCGCGCGACAACTTGATCGCGGACGACAGCACCTCGATCGCCTTGTCCTGACCGAACACGACACGCTTCAGGTCGGTGTCGAGGCTGGCGAGGACGCGGGTGTCGTCGGCCGAGACGGTCTTGGCCGGGATCCGCGCCATCGTCGCGATGACCTGTTCGATCTCACGTGTGGTGATGGTCTTTTTGCGCTTCGATGGCGGCACCAGCATCTGCATCGCGCCGACTTCGTCGATCACGTCGATCGCCTTGTCCGGCAGCTTGCGATCGTTGATATAGCGCGCGGACAATTCCACCGCCGTCTTGATCGCGTCGGGCGTGTATTTCACCTTGTGATGGTCTTCGAACGCCGAGCGCAGGCCGGTGATGATCTTGATCGTATCCTCAATCGTCGGTTCATTGACATCGATCTTCTGGAACCGGCGCAGCAGCGCGCGATCCTTTTCGAAATGGTTGCGGAATTCCTTGTAAGTGGTCGATCCGATACAGCGGATCGTGCCGCCGGACAGCGCCGGTTTCAACAGGTTCGAGGCGTCCATCGCGCCGCCGCTGGTCGCGCCCGCGCCAATCACGGTGTGGATTTCGTCGATGAACAGCACCGCGTGCGGCAGCTTCTCCAGCTCGTTGACGACCTGCTTCAGGCGCTCCTCGAAATCGCCGCGATAGCGGGTGCCCGCGAGCAGCGCGCCCATGTCGAGCGAGTAGATCACGGCGGGGAGCAGCACTTCGGGAACGTCGCCCTCGACGATTTTCCGCGCCAGACCTTCGGCGATGGCGGTCTTGCCGACGCCGGGATCGCCGACATAGAGCGGGTTGTTCTTGCTGCGGCGGCACAGGATCTGAACGGTGCGATCGACCTCCGGACCGCGACCGATCAGGGGATCGACCTTGCCCGCCTTCGCCTTTTCATTGAGATCGACGCAGAATTGCTTGAGCGCGCTTTCGCCCTTGCCCTTGGCCTCACCCTTTTGCGGCTTTTCCTCTTCCATCGCGCCCTTGGGCGGGGTGGAATCGGTCGGGTTGCTGCCCTTGCCAACGCCGTGGCTGATGAAGCTGACCGCGTCGAGGCGGCTCATATCCTGTTGTTGCAGGAAATAGACGGCATAGCTTTCGCGCTCGCTGAACAATGCGACCAGCACGTTGGCACCGGTCACCTCATCGCGGCCCGAGGACTGGACGTGGAGGATCGCGCGCTGCACGACGCGCTGGAAGCCGCTGGTCGGCGACGGATCGGTTTGTTGGTCGACGCGCAGCGCCTGAAGCTCGGTATCGAGGTAATGCGCGACGGTGGTTTTGAGTTCGCCGATATCGACGCCGCATGCCTCCATCACCTTCGACCCATGCTCGTCATCAACGAGGGCGAGGAGGAGATGCTCCAGCGTGGCATATTCGTGGCGGCGCGCGCTGGCCGCTTCGAGCGCGCGGTGAAGGGTCGATTCGAGGGCGGAGGCGAAGCTAGGCATTCAGGGGAACTCCAGTCGGGCCATCGGAACAGGACCCGTCTTTTCCAATGTTGGAAGTGCGAGCACCCGCATCAAGCCTTGTCGCGGGAAGCGTCGCGGCCTGTGTCATCGCTTGAATAGGGAATCAGCGCTTGCGCGATGGTTAACGGCGCGTTCCATTTTTTGCCGGGCACGGGCGATTTCCGCCTCCAGCAATTCGATGCGTTCGGCCAGTTCCTCGACCGAGAACGGATCGAGGTCTTGCCGGGCGAGGTGCGCGGCGGTGTCGTCGGGGCGACGGGGAAGATCGTCGGCGTCCATATGCGGCAAGGTCGGGCCAGCCGGTGGCGATGTCAACCGCGATATACAGTCGAATTGGGGCAGCGAAGCCTTGACGTCGCGGGCTTGCATCCCGATTCAGACAGGCAAGGGGAACCAAGCATGACCGACCTGCCAGACCGGATGACGGCGATCGACCCGGCACAACCCGGTGGGCCGGAAGTGCTGGTGACGATCGAACGTCCCGTGCCAGTGCCGGGGGAGGGCGAGGTGCTGATCCGCGTTGCTGCGGCGGGCGTCAATCGCCCTGACGTGATCCAGCGCATGGGTGCCTATCCGCCGCCGCCGGGGGTGACGAGCATTCCGGGGCTGGAAGTCGCGGGCGAGGTCGTCGCGGTAGGCGCGGATGTGCCGCCGGAGATTATCGGCCAGCCGATGTGCGCGCTGATCGCGGGCGGGGGCTACGCCGAATATGCGGTCGCGCCGCTGGGCCAGTGTTTGCCGGTGCCGGAAATGCTGAGCATGATCGAGGCGGCGGCGATGCCCGAAACCCTGTTCACTGTGTGGACCAATTTGTTCGAGCGCGGCTATGCCAGCGAAGGCGATGTCGCGCTGGTGCATGGCGGGACCAGCGGCATCGGCACGATGGCGATTTCGCTGTGCAAGCTGTTCGGGGTGACGGTGATCGTGACGGCGGGCAGCGACGACAAGGTCGCGGCCTGCATCGCGCACGGGGCGGATCATGCGATCAACTACAGGACCGAGGATTTCGTCGCGCGGGTCAAGGACCTGACCGAGGGGCGCGGGGTCAATGTCGTGCTCGACATGGTCGGCGGCGATTATGTCGCGCGCAACATGCAGTGCATGGCCGAGGATGGACGGCACGTTTCGATCGCGGTGCAGGGCGGCGGACAAGCGACGGTGCCGGTGTTCGAGATCATGCGGCGGCGGCTGACGCTGACCGGATCGACGCTGCGGGCGCGCAGCGTGTCGTTCAAGACGCTGGTCGCCGACGAACTGTCGCGGGCGGTGTGGCCCTATGTCGAGGCGGGGCGGCTGAAGCCGGTGATCGACAAGGTATTCCCGCTGGCCGAGGCGGCCGAGGCGCACCGGCGGATGGAAGCGGGCGAGCATATGGGGAAGATCGTGCTGACGGTCAGACCATGAGCGGCGCGTTGATCCTGCATGAATATGCCGCGTCGGGGAATTGCTACAAGATCCGGCTGACGGGGGCGCTTGTCGGCAAGACGATCGAGCGGCGCGAATATGACATTGTGGCGGGGGAGACGCGGACGCCTGCGTTTCTGGCGAACGTCAATGCCAACGGGCGGATTCCGGTATTGCAGGATGGCAACCGGTTATTGCCGGAGAGCAATGCGGCGGCATTTTATGTCGCAGATGACAGCGCGCTGATCCCGGCCGATGCTTTCGACCGGGCGGACATGCTGCGCTGGATGTTCTGGGAGCAGTATAATCACGAACCGAACATTGCGACGGTGCGGTTCTGGATGGGTTGGGTCGGGGAGGCGAACCTCTCCGACCTGCAACGCGCGATGTTGCCCGGCAAGCGTGACAGCGGCGATGCGGCGTTGAAGCTGATGGACGAGCATCTGGCGGGGCGCGACTGGTTCGTCGGGGATGGGCCGACCGTCGCCGATGTGTGCCTCTATGCCTATACCCATGTCGCGGAGGAGGGCGGGTTCGCGCTGTCGCCGTGGCCGGCGGTGCGGGCGTGGCTCAAGCGGGTCGAAGCACTGGCTGGCTATATCCCGATCACCGCATGACATTTCGGTGACGCGCGAACGATTCGAGCTGTAACATTCGGTAGCCATAGGCGGCGCAGGCAAGGGCTAGCGCGGGGCGACCAGATGGCCACGATCACACGGCTTCCGTTCGACGGCAACGTCACCGATCTCGCGGATTTCACGGCGTCCGCGCCGTCGATCCCGGAACGGGTGGTCGGCGGACGGCAGCAGTTCCGCACCATCTGGATTTCCGACATCCATCTGGGCACACGCGGCTGCAATGCCGAGATGCTGATCGACTTCCTCGACCATGTCGACAGCGACACGCTGTATCTGGTCGGCGACATCATCGACGGGTGGCAGTTGAAGAAGAAATTCTACTGGCCCGCCGCGCATAATGACATCGTGTGGCGGCTGTTGAAGCGCGCCAAGCGTGACACGCGGGTGATCTACATCCCCGGCAATCACGACGAGATTTTCCGGCAGTTCAGCGGGCTGAGCTTTGGCGGGGTCGAGATCAAGCGACAGGCGATCCACGAGACCGCCGATGGCCGCCGTCTGCTGGTGCTGCACGGCGACGAATTCGACGCGATCACCATGTCGCACCGCTGGCTCGCGCATCTGGGCGACGCCGCCTACACCGCAGTCATGGCGCTGAACCGCTGGTGCAACAAATACCGCACCTGGCGCGGGTTGCCCTATTGGTCGCTGAGCAAGCACGCCAAGCAGAAGGTGAAGAACGCGGTCGAATTCATCAGCAGCTTCGAGGAAATCGTTGCGCGCGAAGCCGGGGCGCGGGGCGTGGATGGCGTGATCGCGGGGCATATCCACACCGCCGAGATGCGCGAGATCGACGGGATCGAATATTATAATGACGGCGACTGGGTGGAGGGTTGCACCGCGCTGGTCGAGCATTACGATGGCCGGATGGAAATCCTCCACTGGGCCGATGAGATCGCACGCCGCGAGCCCCACGTCCCGGACAGGGTCGAGGCGCTGGCAGCTGCTTGATTGAACCGAAGGTGCGGATCGCGATCGTAACCGACGCCTGGGAGCCCCAGGTGAATGGCGTCGTGCGGACGCTGCAATCGGTGCGGCGGGTGCTGGAGGCGCAGGGCCACAAGGTGCTGGTGATATCGCCCGAGCGATTTTACTCGGTGCCGTGTCCGACCTATCCCGAGATCCGGCTGGCCATGGTGCGGACATCCACCATCGGCGCGATGTTCGACGAATTTCAGCCGCATGCCGTGCATCTGGCGACCGAGGGGCCGATCTGCGTGGCGGCGCGGCGCTGGTGCCTGAAACATGATTTTCCGTTTACCACTGCCTATCACACGCAGTTTCCGGACTATGTCGAGGCGCGTTCGGGCGTGCCGGCGGAATGGGTGTGGCGCTATATCCGCTGGTTTCATGCGCCCGCCCAGTCGATCCTGGCCTCGACCAACTCGATCCGCGAAGCACTGGTCAAGCATGGGCTGACGCAGGTGCGGGACTGGGGGCGCGGGGTCGATCTGGCCAATTTCCGCCCCGGCCTGGAGCCGCATCCGGCGATGGCAGGGCTGGACGGGCCGGTGCAGCTCTATGTCGGGCGGGTCGCGGTCGAGAAGAATCTGGAGGCGTTTCTGGCGTCGTCGCATCCGGGAACGAAGGTGGTGGTCGGCGACGGTCCGGCGCGCGCATCGCTGGAGGCGAAATATCCGGCGGTGCGGTTTTTGGGGCCGTTGTTCGCAACCGAACTGGCGAGCGCCTATGCCGCCGCCGATGTGTTCGTGTTTCCCAGCAAGACCGACACGTTCGGGCTGGTGATGATCGAGGCGCTGGCGTGCGGGACGCCGGTCGCTGCCTATCCTGTGACCGGTCCGGTCGATATCCTGACGCCGGAAACGGGCGCGATGGACGACGATCTGGATGTGGCGATTGCAGCGGCGTTGACGCGCGATCGTGATGCCTGTGCCACCTATGGTCGCAGTTTTACGTGGGAGGCGAGTGCGCGGCAGTTTTTGGCCGCGCTGGTGCCGATCGTGGAGGAAGCGCGGGCGGCGTGAGCCTTCTAGCCCCCCTCCCGCTTTCGCGGGAGAGGGTTGGGTGAGGGCGGGCGTCGAGGCTGTATCGTTCATAGCGCGATGACATTACTGATTCTCGTCACCCCGGGCTTGACCCGGGGTCCCGCTTCTTCGACCGGTCGCCATTAGCGGGACCCCGGGTCAAGCCCGGGGTGACGGGGTAGGTTCAAAGTTAAGTCATTATGCCGCCATCACACTCGCGTTGACGTGATATAAAGATATCTTTATATCTATAAGCGAGATGAAGATCGCGCTCGAAACCTTCCGTGCTTTGGCGGACTCGACCCGGCTGCGTATCCTTGCGTTGCTGCGAACGATGGAGCTGTCGGTCGGCGAACTGGCGCAAGTGCTGGGGCAGAGTCAGCCGCGCGTGTCGCGCCATGTGAAGATCCTGTGCGATGCCGGCCTGGCCGAGCGGCGCAAGGAGGGCAGCTGGGTGTTCGTGGCGCTTGGCGAGGCCGGGCGGGTGAAGCCGGTGCTGGCGGCGCTGGACGCATGGGGCGGGCAGGAGGCGGATCACTGGACCGTCGCCGATACCGCGCGGCTGGCGGCGGTACGTGCGGATCGCGCGGCGGCGGCGGCGGAATGGTTCGAGGGCCATGCTGGCGAATGGGACGCGATCCGTTCGCTGCACGTTGCCGAGGAACAGGTCGAGGCGGCGATGGCGTCCGCGCTGGGGGATGTGCCGATTGATCGGCTGATCGATATCGGCACCGGGACCGGGCGGATGCTGGAACTGTTCGCGCCGCGCGCCGAACGCGCTTTGGGCATCGACCGGTCTTCGGAAATGCTGCGGCTGGCACGGGCCAAGCTGGCGGAGCGCGGGCTGGGCAATGCCGAGCTGCGGCAGGCGGACCTCTACGCGCTGCCGATGGCGGACGGTGAGGCGGACGCGGCGATCCTGCATCACGTGCTGCACTTCGCGCAGCAGCCGGGGGCGGCGATCCGCGAAGCCGGACGCGTGCTGGGTGACGGCGGGCGGCTGCTGATCGCGGACTTCGCGCCGCACGACCGGGAGGAATTGCGGCTGCGTGAGGGGCATGTGCGGCTGGGCTTTTCGGATGAGCAGATGCTGGGCTGGTTCGAGGCCGCAGGGCTCGCACCGGTACGCACCGAGACGCTGAAGGGTGGCGAATTGACCGTGAAATTATGGCTGGCGCGCAAGGCCGGCGAGACTTTGGGTGAGGTGAAGGCAGCATGAGTAATCGAGTGGACCCGCTGGCTCCGCCGCTGTTCGCGGACGTCGCGGGCGATATCGACCTGTCGTTCGAATTCTTCCCGCCCAAGACCGAAAAGATGGAAGAGACGTTGTGGGAATCGGTCCAGACGCTGTCTCCGCTGAACCCGCGGTTCGTGTCGGTGACCTATGGTGCGGGCGGGACGACGCGCGAGCGGACGCACAACACGGTGGCGCGGATCGCGCGCGAGACCCCGATTGCGGCGGCGGCGCATCTGACCTGTGTCGAGGCGACGCGCGAGGAAATCGACGCGGTTGCGGAGGAATATTGGGCGGCGGGCGTGCGGCATATCGTGGCGCTGCGCGGCGATCCGCCGGTGGCGGGGGCGAAGTTCCAGTCGCCTGTTGGCGGCTATGCCAATGCCGCCGATCTGGTGGCGGGGTTGCGCCGCCTGCACCCGTTTGAGATTTCGGTGGCGGCCTATCCCGAATGTCATCCGGATTCGCCCGATGCCGCGCATGATCTGGACAATTTGAAGCGCAAGATCGACGCCGGTGCGAACCGCGCGATCACGCAGTTCTTTTTCGAGCCGGATACGTTTTTCCGCTTCCGCGATGCGGCGGCGGGTGCGGGGATCGATGCGGAGATCGTGCCGGGGATCATGCCGGTGATGAGCTTTGCCGCGGTCAAGAAGATGTCGGCGATGTGTGGGACGGACGTGCCGGCATGGATGGAACGGCTGTTCGATGGGCTGGACGATCGACCGGCTGCGCGGCAGCTGGTGTCCGCGACGCTGGCGGCGGAATTGTGCCGGAAACTCTATGCGGGCGGGGTGCGGCAGTTTCACTTCTACACGCTGAACCGGGCCGAGCTGAGCTACGCGATCTGTCACCTGTTGGGGGTGCGGCCCACCAATCCCGCACAGGAGAAGGCGGCGTGAGCATTCGCGAGATGCTGTTGGCCGAAGCGGCCAAGCGTATCCTGATTACCGACGGCGCGTTCGGGACCGAGATCCAGAACTGGAAGCTGTCGGAGGCGGACTATGCCGGCGACCTTGGCCTGAGCCACGACCAGAAGGGCAACAACGACATCCTCGCGCTGACCAAGCCCGAGGTGCCGGAGACGATCACGCGCGAATATCTGGAAGCCGGGTCGGACATCGTTTCGACCAACACCTTTTCGGCAAACTTGATCAGTCAGGCCGATTATGGCGCCGAGCATCTGGTCAGGGACATCAACGTTGCGTCGGCGCAGATTGCGCGGCGGCTGGCGGATGAATTCGCCGCGAAGGACGGCCGCCCACGCTTTGTTGCCGGCGCGATCGGGCCGACCAACAAGACATTGTCGCTGTCGCCCGACGTCAACGATCCGGGCTATCGCGAGATCGAGTTCGACTATCTGAAGGACGTGTATCGAGACCAGATCGACGCGCTGGTCGAGGGTGGGGCGGACTTCATCCTGATCGAGACGGTGTTCGACACGCTGAACGCCAAGGCCGGGATCAAGGCGGCGATCGAGGCGGGCGAGGCGCTGGGCCGCGACTTGCCGATCATGATGTCGATGACACTGACCGACCTGTCCGGGCGCAACCTGTCGGGCCACACGGTGGAGGCGTTCTGGCATGCGGTGCGGCATGCCAAGCCGATCACGATCGGGCTGAACTGCTCGTTCGGGGCGGAGCAGCTGCGGCCGCATGTGAAGACGCTGTCGGCGCTGTGCGACACGCTGATCATGGTTTATCCGAACGCCGGTCTGCCTAACGAGCTTGGCGAATATGACGAGATGCCGGTGACGACGGCGGGGCTGGTCAAGGAATGGGCCGATGCCGGACAGGTCAACGTGCTGGGCGGATGCTGTGGTTCGACGCCCGCGCATATCAAGGCGATCGCGGACGCAGTGGCGGGTTTGCCGGCGCGGGCGATTGCGGTGCCGGAAGTGCGGACGCGGCTGGCCGGGCTGGAACCGTTCACCATGGCGGCATGACCGTCGCCCCGGCGAAAGCCGGGGTCTCTCGCCACGAGCGCACGCCTAGTTTTGAAAGATCCCGGCTTTCGCCGGGATGACGGGAATTAAGATGACCACCGCCTCCTCCACCAGCTTCGTCAATATCGGCGAGCGTACCAATGTCACCGGCTCCGCCCGCTTCAAAAAGCTGGTGATGGCGGGGGACTATGCGGCCGCCGTCGAGGTCGCGTTGCAGCAGGTCGAGGCGGGGGCGCAGGTGCTCGACGTCAATATGGACGAGGGGTTGCTCGACGCGCACGAGGCGATGACGACGTTCCTGAAGCTGATCCAGGCCGAACCGGATATTGCGCGCATTCCGGTGATGGTGGACTCGTCGAAATGGGACGTGATCGAAGCCGGGCTGAAGTGCGTGTCCGGCAAGCCGATTGTGAACTCGATCAGCATGAAGGAAGGCGTAGACCAGTTCCTTGAACATGCGCGCAAGTGCATGGCCTATGGCGCGGCGGTCGTGGTGATGGCGTTCGACGAGGTCGGGCAGGCCGACACCAAGGAACGCAAGGTCGAGATTTGCGAGCGGGCCTATAACCTCCTCGTCGGCATCGGCTTTCCGCCCGAGGACATCATCTTCGACCCCAATGTGTTCGCGGTGGCGACGGGGATCGAGGAGCATAACAATTACGGCGTCGATTTCATCGAGGCGTGCAGGGAGATCAAGGCGCGCTGTCCGCATGTGCACATCAGCGGCGGGCTGTCGAACCTGAGCTTCAGCTTTCGCGGCAACGAGGCCGTTCGCAAGGCGATGCACTCGGTGTTCCTCTACTATGCCATCCCGGCGGGCATGGACATGGCGATCGTCAATGCCGGGCAGCTGGACATTTACGACCAGATCGAACCGACGCTGCGCACCGCGGTTGAGGATGTCATCCTCAACAAGGATGCCGAAGCGGGCGACCGGCTGGTCGCGCTGGCGGAGAAGTATCGCGGCACCGATGCGGTGGCGGAGAAGCAGGCGGCGGAGTGGCGCGGCTGGGACGTCGCCAAGCGGCTGGAACATGCGTTGGTCAAGGGCATCGACGCGCATGTCGTCGAGGATACCGAGGAATGCCGGCTGGCGTTCGCGCGCCCGATCGAGGTGATCGAGGGGCCGTTGATGGACGGGATGAATGTCGTCGGCGACCTGTTCGGATCAGGCAAGATGTTCCTGCCGCAGGTGGTGAAATCTGCGCGGGTGATGAAGAAGGCGGTGGCGCATCTGCTGCCCTATATCGAGGCGGCGAAGGAACCGGGCGCGAAGGGCAAGGGCAAGATCATCATGGCGACCGTCAAGGGCGACGTGCATGATATCGGCAAGAACATCGTCGGCGTGGTGTTGCAGTGCAACGGGTTCGAGGTGGTCGATCTGGGCGTGATGGTGCCGTGGTCGAAAATCCTGGAATCGGCGAATGAGAATGACGCCGACATGATCGGGCTGTCCGGCCTGATCACCCCGTCGCTGGACGAGATGGTGACGGTAGCCGAGGAGATGAAGCGCGCGGGCATGACCATGCCGCTGCTGATCGGCGGGGCGACGACGTCGAAGGTGCACACCGCGCTGCGCATTTCACCGGCCTATGACGGGCCGATCGTTCATGTGCTGGACGCGAGCCGCGCGGTGGGCGTGGCGACAACGTTGGTGAGCGACACGATCCGCGACGATTATGTGGTCAAGGTCGCGGCGGAATATGAGGCGGTTCGCGTCGCGCGCGCGAACAAGGGGCAGAGCGAACTGGTCCCGATCGACAAGGCGCGCGACAACGCATTCGACGCGGACATGAGCCTGAAGCCGGGCAAGCCCCGCATGCCGGGCGTCCACACCTTTCCCGACTGGGATTTGAAGGATCTGCGCAATTACATCGACTGGACGCCGTTCTTTCGCGCGTGGGAGCTGGCGGGCAATTATCCGGCGATCCTGACCGACAAGGTGGTGGGCGAGAGCGCGACGTCGCTGTTCGCCGACGCACAGGCGATGCTCGACAAAATCATCGACGAAAAGTGGCTGACCGCGCGCGGTGTGACCGGCCTGTGGCCGTGTCGCCGACAGGGCGACGACATCATCGTCCATGTCGAGGATGAGACGCATTTCACGCTGCCGATGCTGCGCCAGCAGATTCAGAAGCGCGAAGGGCGGGCGAATATGTGTCTCGCCGATTTCATCGACCGCGACGGCGACTGGATCGGTGGGTTCGCGGTGTCGATCCACGGGATCGAGCCGCATTTGGCGCGGTTCAAGGCGGGGATTGACGATTATTCGGACATCTTGCTGAAGGCGCTGGCCGATCGTCTGGCCGAGGCGTTTGCCGAGCGCCTGCATCATTATGTGCGCACCGCCCTGTGGGGCTATGCCGAGGGCGAGCAGCTGACCAACGAGGCGATCATCAAGGAACAATATCGCGGCATCCGCCCGGCACCCGGCTATCCCGCCTGTCCCGAACACAGCCTGAAACCGATCCTGTTCAAGATGCTGGACGCGCACAAGGCGACCGGCATCACGCTGACCGAAAGCTTTGCGATGCTGCCGACGGCGGCGGTGTCGGGCTTTTATTTCGGGCACCCGCAGGCTGAGTATTTCGGCGTGGCCCGAGTGGGGCCGGACCAGCTGGAGGATTATGCGGCGCGGCGGGGGATCAGTCTGGAGCTGGCGACGCGGTATCTGCGGCCGAATCTGGACTGAGGGACGCAAGGCCAGCGCTGTCGACCGGCTTTTCGACGGGGTGGTCGCGTTCCTTGCGTTCCGAATAGCGATCGACCAACTGGGCCGCGTGCGGGCGCATCAGGACGGTGAAGCGGACAAGCTCCTCCATCACATCGACGATGCGGTCGTAATAGCTGGATGACTTCATGCGTCCGGCGGCGTCGAACTCGTCATAGGCTTTTGCCACCGACGACTGGTTGGGAATGGTCACCATGCGCATCCAGCGGCCGAGGATGCGCAGCGTGTTGACGCTGTTGAAGCTTTGCGATCCGGCACTGACCTGCATCACCGCGAGCGTGCGGCCCTGGGTGGGTCGCAACCCCTTATAGGCGAGCGGCAGATGGTCGATCTGAAGCTTCATGATGCCGGTGATCTGGCCGTGACGCTCGGGGCTGCACCAGACGTGACCCTCCGACCACATCGACAGCTCGCGCAGTTCGTGCACCGCCGGGTGGTCGTCGCCGACATGCTGATCGGGCAGCGGCAGCGTGGAAGGGTCGAAGATGCGAGTTTCCGCGCCGAAGGACCGGAGCAGACGCGCGGCTTCCTCGACGCAGAGCCGCGAAAAAGAGCGCTCGCGCAACGATCCGTAAAGCAACAGGATACGCGGCGGCGGGTCGCCCGCCCCGAGCCCGAGTGCTGGGCGTTCGAGGACGTAGCGAGGATCGAGCGCCGGCAGGTGGTCGGGTTCGGAGAGTTGGCGCAAGGGCATCAGGGGAATCCTGTCGAGGTCGGGTGTTTCAAAGGCTGAGGCGGATGGCGAGCGCGGCGAGGGTCACCAGCAACACCGGGACCGTCAGCGTCACGCCGACCCGGAAATAATAGCCCCAGCCGATACGAATGCCCTTTTGCCCGAGCACGTGGAGCCACAGCAACGTCGCAAGCGAACCGATCGGCGTGATCTTTGGGCCGAGATCGCATCCGATGACATTCGCGTAGATCATCGCTTCCCGGACCGCGCCGCTGGCTTGCGTGGCTTCGATCGACAGCGCGCCGACCAGAACCGTCGGCATGTTGTTCATCACCGATGACAGCAAGGCGGCGATGACGCCGGTGCCGAACGCGGCACCCCATATGCCGCCCTGCGCAGAGGCATCGAGCAAGATCGCCAGATGGTCGGTCAGGCCCGCGTTGCGCAGCCCATAGACGACCAGATACATGCCGAGCGAGAAGATCACGACCTGCCACGGCGCACCGCGCATGACCTTACGCGTTTCGATCACATGGCCGCGTGCGGCGATCACGAGCAGCAGGGCGGCACCGGCGGCCGCGACGGCGCTGACCGGCACGCCCAGCGGTTCGAGCAGGAAGAAGCCGGCGAGCAGTGCGGCAAGGACGATCCAGCCCGCCTTGAAGGTAGCAGCATCGCGGATCGCGTCGACGGGCGCGCGAAGCTGTGCGACGTCATAGCGCGCGGGAATGTCGCGACGGAAGAACAGCAGCAGCACGCCCAGTGTCGCTGCGATCGACGCCAGATCGACCGGCACCATCACTGAAGCATAGTCGGCAAAACCGATGCTGAAGAAGTCGGCCGAGACGATGTTGACGAGGTTGGAGACGATCAGCGGCAGGCTGGCGGTATCGGCGATGAACCCCGCCGCCATGACGAACGCCAGCGTTGCCCGATCGCCATAGCCCAGCGCGCGCAGCATCGCGATGACGATTGGCGTCAGGATCAGTGCCGCGCCGTCATTGGCGAACAGCGCCGACACCGCCGCGCCGAGCAACACGATCAGGACGAACAGCGTTCGACCGTTCCCGCCGCCCCAGCGCGCGACATGCAGCGCCGCCCACTCAAAAAAACCCGCTTCGTCCAGCAACAGGCTGACGATGATGATCGCAACGAAGGTGGCGGTCGCGTTCCACACGATGCCCCACACCACCGGCACGTCCGCCAGCGAGACGACGCCGACCAGCAAAGCGACGGCCGCCCCGCCCAGCGCGCTCCAGCCGATGCCGAGACCGCGCGGCTGCCAGATGACGAGCGCGATCGTGACGGCGAAGATCGCAAGCGCCGCCAGCATCAGGCGATGCGCTGACCGGCGCTGTCGATGACCTGTTCGCCATCTTCCTTGGCGAAGGAGGCCTGTTGCGGGGTTGGCAGCAAGTCGAGCACGGCTTCGGACGGTCGGCACAGCTTCACGCCGAGCGGGGACACGACCAGCGGGCGGTTGATGAGGATCGGATGCGCCATCATCGCTTCGACCAATGCGTCGTCCGAAAGTGATGCGTCGCCAAGGCCGAGTTCGGCAAAGGGCGTGCCCTTTTCCCGCAACAGGTCGCGCGGCGCGATGCCCGCGCGCTGGATAAGCTGGACGAGCAGTTCGCGCGATGGTGGCGTCTTCAGATATTCCACCACATGCGGCTCGATCCCGGCGTTGCGGATCATTGCCAGCGTGTTGCGCGAAGTGCCGCAATTGGGGTTGTGGTAGATGACGATGTCGATGGGCGTGGACATGCGATGTTCCTTCAATCGCGGCAAAGGGGAGGGGGTGGGGTGCAGTCCGCGCCGCCGCAGCAATTTTCCATGAGATAGCCGACCAGCCGGTTCATCGCGGCATAGTCGGCGGCGTAGATCAGCGAACGGCCCTGCCGCGTCTGCGTAACCAGTCCCGCGCGATTGAGATGGGCGAGGTGGAAGGACAGCGAGGAGGCCGGGACGTCGAGCTTCTCCGCGATTACTCCCGCCGCCATGCCATCGGGTCCGGCCTGAATCAGCAGGCGGAACAGCGCGAGGCGGTGATCATGCGCCAGCGCGGCGAGGGCGGCTACTGCGTTTTCATCAATAAATGATTCCATAATCGTCGAAATATCGAATCATCGACGAAGCGCAAGCGAATTACCCTGACGATGTCAGTTTCGTTCCGCGATCGAATCATTCTAGCATCCGGCGATGTGGCCGACTCGCCTGTTGCTTGCCCTCGCGGCGCTGCTTGTGAGCGGCACAGCTATGGCCGCCGATCGCTGGCGCGTGGGGGAGCCGGTTTATGCGGCGTTTCAGCGGGGCGATTACGCGGCGTCGCTGGCCGGTCTGCGCGAGCAGTTGACGGCGTGTGAGGCGACCAAGCCGGTCGGGGACGAATGCCTCGATCTGATCGCGGGTTTGTCGACGATCGCGGACGCTGCGGGCGATGCGCGCGCGGGTATCACCTATGGTCGGCGCGCGGTCGAACTGGCGGAGAAAACATTGCCCGCCGGACATCCCCACATCGCCACAGCGTATAACAGCCTGGGAGTCAGCCTGACCAATATGGCGGACCACCGCGCCGCCGAACCGCTGTTGCGCAAGGCACTGGCGCTGCGTGAGGCGGCGTTGCCCGCCGGACATCCCGATATCGCGACGAGCCTCAATAGCCTGGCGGGTGCGCTGAACCCGCTGGGGAAGTTCGCTGAGGCCGAAGCCCTGTATCGAAGGGCGCTGACGATGCGCGAAGCGGCGCTGCCCGCTGGCCACCCCGACATCGCGGCGAGCTATAGCAATCTGGCCTATAGTCTTAATTTTCAGGGCCGCTTCGCCGATTCCGAACTGCTGCATCGTCGCGCGCCGGCGATGCGGGAGGCGGCGCTTCCGGCGGGCCATCCGGATATCGCGGCGAGCCTCAACAATCTGGCCTATAATCTGAACCTGCTGGGTCGCTTCGCCGAGGCGGAGCCGCTGTTCCGTCGATCGCTGGCGATGACGGAAGCGGCGTTTCCCGCGGGGCATCCGCATGTCGCGGCGGGATACCGCAACCTCGCGCTGAACCTGGACGAACAGGGCCGCTATGCCGAGGGCGAGCCGCTGTACCGCCGCGCGCTTGCGTTTACCGAGGGGGCGTTTCCGGCCGGGCATATCAACATTGCCACCGCCTATGACGGTCTGGCGAGCAATTTGAGTCGACAGGACCGGCATGGCGAGGCCGAGCCGCTGTTTCGTGCCGCATTGGCAATGTACGAGAAGGAATTGCCCACAGGGCATTATCAAATCGGTTCGGCCTATCATAATCTGGCGCCCAGCCTCGACGCGCAGGGGCGTGAAGCCGAGGCGGAACCGTTGCTGCGCACGGGGCTGGCCATCCGTATGGCGTCGTTGCCGAAGGGGCATCTGGCCATCGCGGCAAGCTATAGCAAAGTTGCCGCCAATTTGAGTTCACAGGGCAAGCATGCGGAGGCGGCGCGGCTGCATAAGCGGGCTTTGTCGATGCGGCGAGCGGGCTTGCCTCGCGGGCATCCGCACATTGCGATCAGCCACCAGAATCTGGGTGGTAGTCTGTTCGTACAGAACCGGTTTTCCGATGCCGTGCGGCATTTCGAGCGCGCGCTGATGATCTGGCGTGCCTACCCGCTGACCCATCCGGAGCGAATCATGACCGCCACGGCATTGGGACACAGCCTGCACGCAAAGGAGCGATCGGCGGCACTGGCGCGCGCCTATCTGCGCGAGGCGGAGGCGGGGGCGATGGAGCGGGTCGGGTCGTTCACCGGATTTACCAGCGGCGCACAGGCCGAAATCCGCAAATACCGCCCGATCTTTGCGGGGCAGGTTCGCGCGGCGTGGACTTTGTCCGCACGCGCGACGCGGCAATATGGTCAGCGTGCCGCCACCAGACTTGCGGCCACCGCTTCCGCCACCTTGATCCCGTCGATCGCTGCCGAAAGGATGCCACCGGCGTAACCCGCGCCTTCGCCAGCCGGGAACAGGCGGGGGGTGTTGAGGCTTTGAAAATCCTTGCCGCGCGTGATGCGGATCGGGCTGGAGGTGCGGGTCTCCACCCCGGTCATCACCGCATCGGGATGGTCGTAGCGGGAAATCTGGCGACCGAAAACGGGGAGAGCTTCGCGGATCGCTTCGATGGCGAAGGCGGGGAGGCAGGCGGACAGGTCGGTCATCGTCACGCCGGGTTTGTAGCTGGGAATGACTTCGCCGAGGGTGGTGGACGCGCGCGCGGCGAGGAAATCGCCGACGCGCTGGCCGGGGGCGTGGTAGTTGGAGCCACCTGCGGTGTAGGCGAGGCTTTCCCAGTGGCGCTGGAATTCGATCCCCGCCAGCGGCCCGTCCGGATAATCGCGGGCGGGGTCGATGCCGACGACGAGACCGGAATTGGCGTTGAATTCCGCACGCGAATATTGGCTCATGCCGTTGGTGACGACGCGACCCGGTTCGCTGGCAGCGGCGACGACGCGACCGCCGGGGCACATGCAGAAGCTGTACACGGTGCGCTCGTTCGCGGCGTGATGGGCGAGGCTATAGGCGGCGGCCCCCAAGTCCGGGTGGCCCGCGCATTTGCCGTAGCGGGCCTGATCGACCCAGCTTTGCGGATGTTCGATGCGGACGCCGATCGAGAAGGGTTTCGCCTCGATATGCACGCCGCGCCGGTGGAGCATTTCAAAGGTGGGGCGGGCGCTGTGGCCGACCGCGAGGACGATATGGTCGGCTTCGAGGAAGCTGCCGTCACTCAGGTACAGGCCGCGCAGCCCGCTGGCATCCCTTTCGATCTCATCGACCCGCGTCTGCCAGCGATATTCGCCGCCGAGCGCCTCGATGCTGCGGCGCATGCTCTCGACCATCGTGACGAGGCGGAAGGTGCCGATATGCGGGTGCGCTTCCCACAATATGTCGTCGGGCGCGCCCGCTTTCACGAACTCTTCCAGCACCTTGCGACCGAGGAAGCGGGGGTCTTTCACACGGCAGTACAGCTTGCCGTCCGAGAAGGTGCCGGCACCGCCTTCGCCGAACTGGACGTTGCTGTCGGGGTTGAGCACGGCCTTGCGCCACAAGCCCCAGGTGTCCTTGGTTCGCTCGCGCACGATCTTGCCGCGATCGAGGATGATCGGGCGGAACCCCATTTGCGCGAGGATCAGACCCGCGAACAGGCCGCACGGGCCTGCCCCGACCACGACCGGGCGAAGGCCCGACCAGTCGCCCGGTGCGATCACGGGCGGCGTGTAGGTCATGTCGGGGGTCGGGCGGACGTCCTTGTCCCCCGTTAAACGTGCCAGGACGGTGGCCTCGTCATTCAATGCGATGTCGAACGTGTAAACCAGCATGATAGCGGTTCGTTTTCGTGCATCGTTGCCGCGTTTGAACACGGTCCATGATCGCAGATCGGCGGCGTCGATGCCCAGCCGCGCGCAGATGGCCGGCGCGATCGCTTCGGGCGGGTGATCGAGGGGAAGGGAGAGGCCGGAAAGTCGGATCATCGTGTCCCCCTATCGCGTAACGCGGCGACCAGAAAGGGGCCGCCCTCTTGCCGACCCCAACCGACTCGTTAAACCCTGTGCGAAACGGGGTTGGGGAATTCTGAATGGCGAGCACAGCAGACGAAGCGGCAGTGCCGCGTGAGCCGAGCAAGGCGGAAATGCGGCAGGTGGTCACAGCGTCGTCGCTGGGTACCGTGTTCGAATGGTACGATTTCTTCATTTACGGCACGCTGGCGGCATCGGGGATCATCGGGCGCACCTTCTTTGCCACCGGCAATCCGGTGATGGAGGCGCTATATGCGTGGGCGGGGTTCGCCGTCGGTTTCGGGTTCCGGCCCTTGGGCGCGGTGCTGTTCGGTTATCTGGGCGACAAGCTCGGGCGTAAATATACCTTCCTCGTCACGATCACGTTGATGGGCGTGGCGACGGCGGGGGTCGGGCTGGTGCCGTCCTACGCCTCGATCGGGATGGCCGCGCCGGTGATCGTCATTGCGCTGCGCATCCTTCAGGGGCTGGCGCTCGGCGGCGAATATGGCGGGGCGGCGATCTATGTGTCCGAACATTCGCCGCCGGGACAGGCCGGCTATCACACCAGTTTCATTCAGGCGAGCGTGGGCGGCGGGTTCGTCCTCAGCCTGATCGTGGTGCTGACGACGCGCGGGATGCTGCCGGGCGGGGCGTGGGACGCATGGGGCTGGCGACTGCCGTTCCTGTTCTCGATCGCGCTGCTCGCGATCTCGCTCTACATGCGGGTCAAGCTGAACGAGAGCCCCGTGTTCAAGGCGATGAAGGCGGCGGGCGAGACGTCGAAAAACCCGCTGGTCGAGAGCTTTACCTATCCCGGCAATCTCAAGCGGCTGTTCGTCGCGCTGTTCGGGATCGCGGCGGGATTGACGGTGATCTGGTACACCGCGACCTTCTCGGTCCTGTCGTTCCTGCAGGGGGCGATGCGGGTGGAGCCGGTGACGGCGCAATTGCTCGCTGGCGGCGGCGCGCTGGCCGGGCTGTTCTGGTTCATCCTGTTCGGCAAATTGTCCGACCGGATCGGGCGTAAGAAGCCGATTATCATCGGTTACGGTTTCACGCTGCTGATGTTGTTTCCGTTATTCTGGGCGATGGGACATGCCGCCAATCCGGGGCTGGCCAATGCGGCGGACCGCGCGCCCGTCATCGTGTCCGGCCCGG
This sequence comes from Sphingomonas sp. LT1P40, assembly GCF_036663835.1. Taxonomy (NCBI): domain Bacteria; kingdom Pseudomonadati; phylum Pseudomonadota; class Alphaproteobacteria; order Sphingomonadales; family Sphingomonadaceae; genus Alteristakelama; species Alteristakelama amylovorans. The sequence continues at coordinate 1,800,677 of NZ_JAXOJT010000001.1, read as the reverse complement.
ATTGCGCCTATGACCCGTTTGCGGCGCAGCAGGCCGATACATGTGGGCAGTTGCTCGATTATCTGTCGAAGAAGGGCATCCCCTACACCAAAGAATATACGCCGTCGGCGTCGGTGTCGATCGGCGGGGTGCCGGTGGTGTCGAACACGTCGGTCGATATCGACAAGGCATTGTCCGACGCGGGCTATTCGCTCGACAAGGTGGTGCCGAGCTGGGACAATATCCTGCTGATCCTGATCGCGGTGATGGCGCTGGCGGCGCTGTCGGGGGCGACATACGGCCCGGTCGCGGCATTGCTGACCGAGCTGTTTCCACCCCGCATCCGCTATAGCTCGATGTCGATTCCCTATCATATCGGCACCGGCTATTTCGGCGGATTCCTGCCGCTCATCAGCCAATATATGGTGGCGAAGAGCGGCGATCCCTATTCGGGGCTGTGGTACACTTGGTGGGTCGTCGCGATGGCGCTGGTGGTGACGATCTTCTTCCTCAAGGAAAGCGACCTGTACAAGGAAGCCTGATTGCAGGCCGGGCCTTGCGAGACTAACCGGGCGGCATGATTTCGTCCCCCCTTCGTCTGCGCCTCGATGGCGATGCGCTTGTCGGCAACTGGCGGGCGCTCGCTGCCATGAGCGGTGCTGCGGCGTGCGGCGCGGCGGTGAAGGCCGATGGTTACG